>JALOTC010000056.1 GCA_025458085.1 Cypionkella sp.
GTGCGGATGATGCATGACGAGGCGCTGATGCAGCCCATCAACATCTTCACCCAGATGCCCAGCTGCGCGCCAAGCGCGCCGGGGTTGGAGACGACGGGCTATGAGATTGGCCCCGATGATGTGGCCGAGGCGATGCGCTGGCCCGGCATCATCGGTCTGGGTGAGATGATGAATTACCCCGGCGTCATCAACGGCAGCCAGCAGATGCTGGAAGAAATCGCCGCCACGATGCGCGCGGGCAAAACCGTGGGCGGGCATTATGCCAGCCCCGACCGGGGGGTTCCCTTCCATGCCTATGTGGCGGGTGGGCCGGCCGATGACCATGAAGGCACGCGGGAATCCGATGCGATTGACAGGGTGCGGCAGGGGATGCGGTCGATGCTGCGGCTTGGCTCGGCCTGGTATGATGTAGAAAGCCAGATCACGGCGATCACCGAAAAGGGCTTGGACCCGCGCAACTTTATCCTTTGCACCGATGATTGCCATTCGGGCACCTTGGTGCACGAAGGCCATATGAACCGGGTGGTGCGCCATGCCATCGCCTGCGGCTGTGATCCGCTGGTGGCGATCCAGATGGCCACGATCAACACAGCCTCTCATTTCGGGCTTGAACGCGAGCTTGGGTCCATCGCGCCGGGGCGGCGGGGGGATGTGATCCTGACCTCGGACCTGAGGAGCCTGCCGATGGACATGGTCTTTGCCCGTGGGGTGAAGGTGGCCGAGGGCGGGCGGCTGACCGTGGCCTGCCCGCATTACGACTGGCCCCTGGCCGCGCGGGCCACGGTTCATATGGGCGGGGCCAAGACCGCCGCCGACTTTGCCATTGCCGCGCCCAAGGGGGCGGAGACAGTGGTGGCGCGGGTGATTGGTGTGGTCGAAAATCAGGCCCCGACCAAGGCGTTGCAGGCCGAACTTCAGGTGAGGGATGGGCTGGTGGAGGCGCAGGGCGATGTGGCCCAGATTGCGCTGGTGGAACGCCACCGGGCGACGGGTCAGGTGGTCAATGCCTTTGTCTCTGGCTTTGGCTACAAGGGCCGGGTCGCCATGGCCTCGACCGTCGCGCATGACAGCCACCATATGATCGTGGTCGGCACCTGCCGCGAGCAGATGGCCTTGGCCGCGAACAGGCTGGCCGAGGTGGGGGGCGGTGTCACGCTCTGGCGCGAGGGGGAGGAAGTCGCGCTGGTGGAATTGCCCATCGCGGGGCTGATGTCTGACCGCCCGGCGCGTGAGGTGGCGGATAAGGCGCAGGCGCTTGTCGCCGCCATGGCGGATTGCGGATGCACACTCAACAACGCCTATATGCAACATTCGCTCTTGGCGCTGGTCGTGATCCCGGAACTGCGGATTTCCGACAAGGGCTTGATCGACGTGACGCGGTTTGCCGTGACCGATCTCTTCGCAGGCTGAGCCTGCCGAAAGCAAACAGGGGGCGCGTGGCCCCCTGTTCGTGGCGGTAAGGCAGGTGTGCGTTACAGGATGAAGTCGGACATATCCAACTGCGCGCGCTGCATGTTGGTGATGGTGATGGTCGTATCCGCCGAAAGCGTGAGCACAAGGTCCGCCCCCACCTGCTGCGCCCCGGAAATGACCGCTGTGGCCTGCGCAAAGGTGAAATCGTCCAGATCGATCCGATCAACGCCATTGGTGAAATCGCTGATCGTATCGCGCCCATCTCCGCGTTCGAATTCGAACACATCCGCGCCCGCGCCGCCGATCAGGATATCATTGCCGCGCCCGCCTTCCAGCGTGTCATTGCCAGCGCCGCCTTCGATCCGGTCATTGCCCAGTTCGCCGGCCAGATCGTCATTGCCATCGCCCCCGAAGAGGCTGTCATTGCCGGTGCCGCCGTCAATCTCGTCATTGCCGCCGTTGCCAAACAGCCGGTCGTCCCCGCCGTAGCCGTCGATCTCGTCATTGCCGGCGCCACCGTTGAGCGTGTTTGCGGCGCTCGTCCCGTCGATTTCGCGGCCACGCTCTGGCTGGCTTGGCTGGCTTGGCTGTTCGGGCCGGGCGGGCGGCGTGGATGTGGGCAGGCGCACGCCCGCGAAATCCGACGCATCAAGATTGCTGAGTGTGAAGTTTTGCAGCGTGACCGAGCTGTCTGGCGAAAGGGTCAGGACAACGTCATTGCCCTGTTGGCGCGCGCCAGAGATGATGGTTTGCACCTGCTGTGCGCTGAAGCCATCCAGTTCGATGCGATCTTCGCCATTGCGGAAATCGGTGATCACGTCACGCCCATCGCCGCGTTCGAATTCAAACAGATCCGCCCCTGCGCCGCCAGTCAGCCGGTCGTTGCCGCGCCCGCCATCCAGCGTGTCATTGCCTGCACCCCCCTCCAGAAGATCGGTGCCTGTGCCGCCGTCCAGATCATCGCGCCCATCGCCACCAAAGAGGCTGTCATTCCCGCTGCCGCCATCGAGATCGTCATTGCCTCCTGCGCCGGTCAGCCGGTCATTGCCACCGAACCCGTCGATATCGTCATTCCCAGCGCCGCCAGTCAGCGTGTTGTCGGCATTGGTGCCATCGATATCGCGGTTCTGTTGCGGGGGGGCGGGAGGTGTGACCGGCGACCCACGCTGCCCCACGAAGTCAGACAGGTCCAGATCCGTGCGCGAGACGTTCTGCAAGGTGATGGAGGTGTCGCGCGACAGGTTCAGCACGACATTCGGGCCGACCTGCTGTGCCGAATTGATCAGCGACTGGATCGCGGCTGTGGTGAAGCCATCCAACTGAATCCGATCTTCGCCGTTGCGGAAATCGGTGATGGTATCGCGCCCATCGCCGCGTTCGAATTCGAAGATATCATTGCCTGCGCCGCCGGTCAGCCGGTCGTCGCCGCGGCCGCCATCCAGCGTATCGTTGCCGGTCCCGCCATCCAGCAGGTCATTGCCGGCATCGCCTTCCAGATCATCCCGGCCTTCCCCGCCAAAAAGGCTGTCATTGCCGCTACCGCCTTCGATATCGTCATTTCCAGCGAGGCCGGAAATCCGATCGTTTCCACCAAGGCCGTTCAGGATATCGCTGAAGTTTGTCCCGTCCAGGGTATCGGCCAGATTGGTCCCGATGCGTCTTGCCATGTGTCTTCCACCCTTTAATCAAATGTTACTCAGCAAAGCATGAGCCGACGAAACGCCGTGCTGCGGGAGACATAGTTAGTCATCCGCGCTTTCGCCAAGGATCTCGGCGGTTTTTGCATCAACGATCAGATCCACCCGTGTGCCATTGGCGGTGATGGCTTCGATATCGAACCAGTTTCCTTCGCTTTCGATGTCTTGGACTTTGTAGCCCTTCGCTTCGATCGCGGTGATTACCGAGGCGAGGGGGAGCGTCGTTTGTTGGGCTATGGCTGCGCTGGAGAGCACGGCCGTGGCGCACAGGGTCGCGCCGATCAATCTTTGGGTAGGTGTCATGTCCGTCTCCGTTTCGGATATGCGTTGTGGCACCCTCTTTGCATAGAATCGCTGACAGCAGCCTGAGGCTGTCTGTATGCGAATTGTCAGTTTCGAAGCGCTATGGTGGGCCCATGAAAAATCTTGCCTCTGCCCTCCTTCTGTCTTTCGTCATGCTGCCCGTCCCGGTTGGGAGCGTGGCTTCCGACTTTCCCGATTTCGAACTGGCCGAAGAAGCCGTAAAGCAAGGCAAGATCCTGCCCTTGGCCACGATCCTTGACCGGGTGGCCGCGGTGCAGCCCGGCCAGGTGATCGAGGTGGAACTGGAAGACGATGATGGTATCCAGCTCTACGAGGTGGAACTGATCACGCCCGACGGTCGGCTGCTGGAGGTGGAATTGGATGCGCGCACGGGGGATATCCTGTCGGTGGATGAGGACAGCTGATCCATCATGCGCGCCTTGATTGTTGAGGATGATCCTCGCATTGCCGAAGACCTTGCCCGCGCCCTTTCCGCTTCGGGCTTTCGCGTCGAGCAGCTTTCTGATGGCGAGACGGCGTGGTTTCAGGGCGGGACCGAGGCCTATGATCTGATCGTGCTGGATCTTGGTCTGCCGAAACTTGATGGGTTGAGTGTGCTGAAGCGCTGGCGGGCGGAGGGGGTGACAAGCCCCGTGCTGGTGCTGACCGCCCGTGGGGCTTGGACCGAACGGGTCGAAGGGATCGACGCGGGGGCGGATGATTACCTGCCCAAGCCCTTTCGCATGGAGGAATTGCTGGCACGGGCGCGGGCCTTGGTGCGGCGGACGGGGGGGCAGGCCTCCTCGCAGCACAAGGTGGGCAGACTTTCGATCGACCTTAATCGTATGGCGATTGCGGTCGATGGGGTGCCGGTGGCGGTGACGCCGCTGGAATTCCGGCTGACCGCTTATCTCGCCTTGCATCGCGACAGGGTGCTGCCGCCGACGGAATTGCTGGATCACCTTTATGGTGACGAGGACAGCCGCGATACCAATGCGCTTGAGGCGATCATCGTCCGCATCCGGCGCAAGCTTGGCCCCGGCATCATCGGCACAAGGCGAGGCTTTGGCTATTTTCTGGAAGGTGCGGATTGACGGGGCGGTCGCTGCGCCTGCGGCTGGGATTGCTGGGGGCGCTGTCGGTCTTTGGGGCGCTGGCGCTTTCCGTGATCGGGCTGGCCTATCTGTTTGACCGGCATGTGGCGCGCGTGGCGCTCGCGGATCTGGAGGCGCGGTCCTATTCGGTGGCCGCGATGATCGAACGCACCGGGCCGGAAACGGCGGGCTTTCGCCGCGCGCCGGTGGATCCACTTTATGAAAGGCCCTTTTCCGGCCATTACTGGCAATTGGAGCTGGGGGAGGAAAAGCGCCGGTCGCGGTCGCTTTGGGATTTTGAACTGCCAAGGGTGGGTCCGTCCCTCCCTTCGGGCAGCGCGCGTGTGCTGGACCTTGAAGGGCCAAGGGGTGAGGCGCTGCTGGCCTATGAAAGCTGGCTGGCCATTGGCGCGGGGGCGGGCGCGACCGAGGTGCGGATCGTGGTGGCCACGGACCGGGCGGCACTGCGTGCAGCGCGTGATGGGTTCATTCGAGATCTTCTGCCCTTTTCGCTCGCGTTGAGCGGTTTTCTGGTTCTGATCATCTGGGCGCAGGTGACGGTGGGCATCCGCCCCCTGACCGCCGTCAGCGACCGGGTTTCGGCGCTGCGTTCGGGCCGGATCGCGCGGATGGGGGGGGCTCTTCCGGCCGAGGTGCTGCCCTTGGCGCGCGAGATCGACACGCTTTTGACCGACCGGGAAGAGGAATTGACCCGCGCGCGCAACCGTGCCGCCGACCTTGCCCATGGGTTGAAAACGCCGCTTCAGGCGCTGATGGGGGATGCGGCGCAGTTGCGCGATCAGGGCGAAGCGGCGCTGGCCGAGAGTGTGGAGGCGGTGGCCCTGTCGATGCAGGGCTTGGTAGACCGCGAATTGCGGCGCGCGCGCATCCAATCGGACCGGGGGGTGCAGCGCGCCCATCTGCGCCCGATCGTCGAGGCTGTGGTGAATGTCTTGCGCCGGACGCCTGCGGGGGCGGGTTTGTCGTGGCAAGTGGATGTTCCCGCCACCCTTTGGCTGCGCATGGACCGCGATGATCTGGCCGAGGCGCTGGGCGCGGTGGCCGAGAATGCCGCCCGCCATGCCGAGACGCGGGTGGTGATCCGCGCTGTGGCCCAAGGGGCGGAGGCGCGGATCACGCTGAGTGATGATGGCCCCGGCGCGCCCGATGTTGCGATGGAAAGCCTGCTCATGCGCGGTTTTCGGCTGGACGAGCGCGGCGGCGGGCAGGGTCTTGGTCTGGCCATCGTGGCCGATATCGTCGCGGCCGTGGGGGGATCGGTGTCCTTTGCCAATGATGGCCCCGGTCTGACGGTCTGCCTTGTCCTTCCGGCAGGGGCGGGTGAGCAGAGCTAAAGGGCTCTGCCCTGGCCTTCACGGCCTTGCACCTTGGAGGCCAAGGCTTTTGCGTCTTAGTCGTACCTGCGGTCGAAGGTGATTACCGTGCCATCGGCCCGGGTCAGACTGCGCGCATAGATTTCGCGCGGGCCGGGATCATCATCGACAAAACCACTGACGATGACGGATTCGCCGACATCGGCAGGGACCCAGTTCGGGCCGACGTAGATGCGGATCGTGCCGCTTGCATCGGCGAGGCGGAATTCATCCTCGTCGGTAATCCGCTCGACCGTGCCTTGCACGGTGACCATGGTGCCGCGTTGCGCCTCGGCGATGGGGATCGGCGTGGTGGCGAAAGCGGCGGGGACCGCGATCATCGTGCAGAGCAGGGCGAGGGTGAAGCGTTTCATGGGAAATCCTTTTCGTCAGGGGAGGGGGGTCAGTCGAGGGCGACGATCAGCAAGACGGCAATGGCCGCGATGCCGATGGCAAGCCAGGCCTTGGGCAGCCGGATCTCGACCTCTCCGGACAGCCAGTCGCGGGCCTTGCGCAGGTCCATTTTCTTGAGTTCGTTGGTGTCATTCATGCGTTTTGATCCTGTGCCAAGAATCATGTGGTGATCCGATGCCCGTAGGATGGCGCATGTGGCTGACGGCAGACTGACAGTTTGTCAGAAATGCGCGGGAAGGAAGGTCAGGGTGATCGCGCAGCCGCCGCCTTCTGGCCTGTGGAAAGCGACGGATCCGCCCTGCGCGCGCTGAACCCTGTCGATGATGGCCAGCCCCAATCCCGTGCCCCCCGGCACCGCGCCCGGTGCGCGCCAGAAGGGTTGAAACGGGCGCGCCGCCGCATCGGCGGGAAGTCCGGGGCCATGATCGCGCACTGTCACCATCGGACCGGGGCCAAGGATGATCTCGACCATGCCCGGGCCGCCGTGCAGGATCGCATTCTCGATCATGTTCGTCAGCGCCAGTTGCACCGCTTCGTCATTGGCGAGGGCCATGACAGGCGACTCGGGCAGCGACAGGGACAGATCGACCCCTTTGCCATAGGCGAAGGGTGCGAGGTCTGCGGTCACCGCTTCTGCCGGGCGGCGCAGGTCAAGCGCATGTTCCGGAGGCGCGTTCAGCGTTTCGGCGCGTGAGGCCGCGAGCACCTGCTGCACCGTGCGGGCCAGTGCGGCCAGATCGGCGCGCAGCTTCTCTGTCGTCTCGCCCGGCGGCAGGGCCGCGACCCGCGCTGTCAGAACGGCCACAGGCGTGCGCAAAGCATGGGCTGCCTCTGCCGCATGGCGGCTTTCGGCCTCCAGCGCCGATGCCAGCCGATCCAGCGCGCGTTGGGTGGCTTCGATCAAATCTGCCACCTCGGCGGGGACGGGGCCTTTGGGCGGCGGTGTGACAGCGCCGGGCCGAAGGGCGCGGGCCCAAGCGGCGGCACGGGCAACGGGGGCCAGTTCGCGGCGGATCAAGAGCGCACTTGTCGCGATGAGCAGGACTGCCATCGGCAGGATCGGACCCCAGACATGCTGGCGCAATTCGCTGAACAAGGCGCGGCGCAACAGGTTTTCGGGGTCGTCCGCCATGACGAAGACGACCCGCAGCCCATCGGTCCTGTCCCGGAATTCATGACCTGCGTAAAGCAGCCTTCCGCCGGGCAGATCCATCGTCGTGACCCAGTCGTCCGCATAAAGCGAAAGGGCTGAGGGTGGAATAAGGCCCGGGTTCATCGTGTCGGTGACGGTTCCGGCGCGATCTACAAGCGCAAAGGCATAGGCGCTGGGATGATCGGCAAAAATTGCCCGCACTGGCGCATCGGCGGGCAGGCGGTTTCCGGTGAGTGCCGCGGCCAGACGTTCGGTCACGTCTGCCACGGCCTCGGCTTCGAGGGCGGCACGGTCGGCGCTGTAATAAAGCCCGACCATAGCGATGTTGAGCGCAACGATGACGGTAGCGATCAGCGTCAGCCTGCGTGTCAGGAGTTGCGCCAGCGGAGGGTGGGGGCGCGTCATGGTCTGTCCTGTCGCGGAAGCATCCAGCCCACGCCCCGAACATTCACGATCGGGACGGTGCAGCCTGCGGCCTCAAGCGCGCGGCGCAATCGTGATATGGCTGCCTCTAGCGCATTGGGGCTGACCTCGTCATCCAGCGCGTAAACCGCTTCCTCCAGCATCTGCCGAGAGACCACGCGTCCCGACGCGCGCATCAACTGTTCCAGAACGCCCAATTCGCGGCGGCTCAGCACAAGGGGCGTGCCATCGACGGTGGCGCTGCGGGCAGCCGGATCGAGGGCCAAGGGACCGAGCCGAAGCATGGTTCCCGACCGATTCCCCGGACGGCGCAACACGGCACGGGCCCGGGCCAAGAGTTCGGGCATCTCCACCGGTTTGACGATGTAATCATCTGCGCCGCCGTCGAGCCCGGCCAACCTGTCGGCAAGCTGATCGCGCGCGGTCAGCACGATGACGGGTACGCGCCCGCCCCGCCGCAACAGCGGCAGCAGGCGCAGGCCGTCGCCATCGGGCAGGCCGAGGTCGAGCAGGATCAGCGCATGTTCGGCCAAGTCAGAGAGTTCCAGCGCCTGTGCCGCCGTGGATGCGTGGTCTACGGCAAAGCCCGCGTGACGCAGGGCGTCGCAGACGGCCTCTGCAAGCGGGGGATGGTCTTCGACAAGCAGGAGTCGCATGTGGCAGGGCCGCTTTTGATGTGACGATGACCACCGGGAGATAGGCGCTTTTCAAACGGACAGAAGCGCTGCCGGCGGGACGGATGCGTGATCCGGTGGTCGCAGGGCAGGCTGATCGCTGCGACCAAATCCCTTTCGCTTTATGGCGTGTTTCAGCGCGGCAGGCCTGAAAGGCACAATAAAAAGCGCTTTGGGCAAAATGACACAATTGCCTGAGGCGACCAATCCGCGTAAACCTTCCCCCATGGTAAGGTTACGAGTGGCCGTAGTGTCTAGGGGGGTGTCAGTGCTTTGTGCACTGGCACTCTTCCTTGCGGCCTTTGCCCATCGTCCGCTTGATGCTGCACCACAGGTTTCGGACCCGCAGATTGCAGCCTATGTCGCGCTGGGCGGCGCGCTGGACGATCTTTGCCTGTCTGACGGGGAAGGTGGCGATGCTGCGCACCATCCTGACTGTCCGGCCTGCACGTTTGCAAAAGGAATGGCGCTAGAGCCGCGTTGCCCTTTGCCGGTCATGCAAGGGCAATGGGCGCGCTATCACGCCCTTTGGACTGAGGCTCTTGTTCTGACTGGGCATGGCCCGCGCGCCCCCCCGGCCCGCGCCCCCCCGTCCTTCCCTTTGATCTGACGTCGTTTTGGCCCTGCGCTGTGCAGGCCAATCCTGTCCGCCTTTGCGCGGACCGCTGATCGCACGGGATGATTTGGTTTGAAGCGCTTTTTCTGTGCGGCAAAGGCCGCAAACATCCGCCGCGCCGAGCGTGCCGATGCAATGGCAGCGCCAAAAATCAGCCACCTTCTGCGCAGGGCCAAGTCAAGACGGCCTGCACCACAGCCTTATGGATCAGGCGGTTCCGGCTGACTCCAACGTCTCGATCCCTTGGCCGGAGGGGCACCGTGCCAGAGCGAACAGGGTCAGGCCCCTGAACTGACGAAAAAAGGAAACATCGACATGAAGCCTGTATTCTTTGCCACTGTTCTTGCGCTGCCTTTCGCCCTTGCCACGCAGCAGGCCGCGGCCCATGCGACCTTTGCCGAGAGCGAAGTGGTGCAGGGCCAGACGGCCCGGCTGACCCTGCGGGTGCCGCATGGTTGCGGGGAAGAGGCAACTCGGCGCTTGCGCCTTCAGATCCCGGAGGGTCTGATCGCCGCGCAGCCGATGGTCAAGGCTGGCTGGACGCTTGAAACCGTCACCGGGCCTTACGAAAACAGCTACGAATTGCACGGCACAACTGTGACCAAAGGCGTGCGGGAAATCATCTGGTCGGGCGAATTGCCGGCGTCCTTTTACGATGAATTCGTGGTCCGCGTCCGGGTGACCGACCGTCTGCCGGTTGGTGAGATGGTCTATATTCCCGCGATCCAGGAATGTGCGACAGGTGCCGAACGCTGGATCGAGATTCCGGCCGCGGGGCAGGACAGCCATGATCTGCAAGGTCCGGCCCCCGGCGTGAAGGTGGTTGCCCCCAGCGCAGCAGGCCATGGGCATTGAGGTGGTGCGGGCCGGTTGACGGAGGCGTCCCTCGCCGACCCGCACAGACAAGCGCGCGCAACTTTTCCCGTTCGCGCGGCGCTGACTTCCCGCCGGGCCGGAGGGTCCGGCTCGGCGGGCTTTTTCGTGGATTGTCTGACCATGCGTTGCCTGTTTTTTGCGCTTTGTCTATGTGTTCTGCCGCTTCAGGTTCTGGCCCATGCGCAATTGCGGGGGGCAGAGCCATCGGATGGGTCTGTCCTGACCACTGCCCCTGTAGATGTGCGGCTGGATTTCAACGAATCCGTGGCCCCGCTGGTCCTGCGCCTCTTTGGGCCTGAGGGACAGGCGCGCGATCTTGAGGGGATTGCGCAGAATGAATCGGTTCTGATCGCTTTGCCTGAGGGTCTGGGCGAGGGGAGCTGGCTTTTGTCCTGGCGTGTCGTCTCGTCGGACGGGCATCCGGTTGGGGGAACCGTGACGTTTCATATCGGAGCCCCCTCGGTGACGCCACCGGTCTTGTCCGATCCCGCGCCCAAGGCTGCATGGGCTGCGGCGGGTTTGCGTTTCGTGGTGACGGTCGCGCTGGTTCTGGCGGTCGGGGGCGCGCTTTATGCCGGGCTTGTGGCGTGCGCGCGGGCAACGCCGGGGGGGCAGCGCCTTGTTCTGCGCTCAGCGGTAGCGACATATCCGTTCGGTGTGGCGCTGATCGGTCTGCAAGGGCTTGATCTGCTTGCACTTAACCCAGAGGCGCTTTTGTCGGCGCGGCCTTGGCTGGCGGCGCTCTCTGCCCCTGTCGCGGTCACTGTGGCGCTTGTTTGGGTGGCCAGCCTTTTGGCTGTTCTGGCGGTGCGGACAGACCGGCAAGGCAGGCGGCTGGTGCTTTGCTTGGCGGCATGGGCCTGTGCTGCGCTCTCTTTTGCTGCGTCCGGCCATGCCAGCGCAGCCGCGCCTCGGGCGCTGACACTTCCGGCTGTTGCGCTGCATGGGGCGGCAGCTATTTTTTGGCTGGGTGCGCTGCTCCCGCTTCTTTGCGTCTTGCGTGCGCCGGATGCAGCGCTTCAGATCCGGCGCTTCTCTGACATGGCTGTGGCGTCGGTCGGGGTTCTGGTCCTGAGCGGGGCGCTGCTGACCGCGGTGCAGGCGGGTCATCCGGCGGCTCTTGCCGGGTCGGCCTATGGCACAGTCCTTGCCGCGAAACTTTTGCTTGTGGCGGGGCTGATCGGGCTTGCGGCGCGCAACCGCCTTGGTCTGACCCCGGCTTTCGCCGCAGGTCAGGCAGATGCTGCACCACGCCTTGCGCGTGCCATCCGGGCCGAAGTCGTGCTCGGGCTTGTTATCCTCGCGCTGGCCTCGGGCTTTCGGCTCACGCCGCCGCCGCGCGCGCTGATGGAACCGGCTGCGCCGCTGATGGCCCATATCCATGCCGAAAACGCGATGGCAGACATCCGCCTGACCCCCGGCCGCGCGGGACAGGTGGCAGTGACGTTGGCGTTTCAGACCGGGGATTTCGCCGAACTGGTGCCACGTGAAGTCGAAGCGATCTTCGCACTGCCAGAGGCGGGGATCGAGCCCCTTCGTATGATGGCCCAAATGGGGGCCGATGGGCTTTGGCAGACCAGTCCCGTGACCTTGCCGGTTTCGGGCAATTGGACGGTGACCTTGCGCCTTTTGATCACCGACTTTGAACAGGTGACGCTGACAGGCGAGCTAAAGCTGCCCGACTGAAGCATCGAGATCGACCGAAGGGCATGCTGGTTCTGCCAGTCCTGCGCAGCGATTGCGTTGTGTGGCGCCTGTTGCCGTCTGTTTGGCCTTGCTGACCAGCGCATCCGCTGACCAGCGCATCCCGTGCTGCCAAGCCCGCGCTTGTGGCGCGGGGGGGTCTTGTCTGGTTCGGGGAGGGCGCTTGGATGAGCTGAGAATTTATGGCCGGCATGAACGGGACGGGGGTGCCGTGCTGTTGAAATCTGCTCCAGGAGGAGCGAAAGGGGTATTTTAAGGGCCTTCGTGGATTGCCAAAGCCTTTATGGGGAACCACGGTCGGCGTTTTGATCGGTCAGATTGCCCTGTTCCGTAACGCTGCATCTTTGCGGGCCTTGCTGGCTGGAACGTGTCACCGCAGCGGAGCGCAGTGCCTAAGCGTGCAGAGCTGGGCCGCTTTCCCGGGCCGCGACACGGCAGAG
>JALOTC010000057.1 GCA_025458085.1 Cypionkella sp.
GGGCGAAGGGTGGTTGCCGGGGGGCAGATGGTCACGGTAGATCTGGGCCGGATCGTGGAGCGGCAGAATGCCTTGGCCCGTCGGTTGTGGGAGCGGATATGAAGCACGACTATGAGGGCCAGAAGGCCGAAACCTTTGATACCTTTGACGAATTGCGCAAATCGGGCGCGGATTTGCCAGCCTTTTCGCGGCTGGAAGTCTATCTGCTGGCCGAAGGCCGCGAGGCGGCTTGGGGAGAGGCGGAAAAAGCCTTGCGACTCAAGGGCTTTCTGACCGAGCGCGATGCGGATGGGGAGACTTTGATCGTCTCGACCTCTAAGCCGATTGCCATTGCGCCGGAGACGATCTGGACGGTGGAACGCGAGATTACCGAGATCACGCTGAAATATGACTTTCAGCCCGATGGCTGGGAATTCGGCTTTGATTGAAAGGATTTAGCCTGTCACCCTGCGTACACCCCCTGTACACCCCCCGTACAGACGCGCGCAGGGCCTTTTCTGGCTGCGTGAGGATTTGGATTGCCCTCGGGGAGGGCTGTCTGCCCTCCCCGAACCCCTCCCGAGAGTATTTTGGCCAAGATGAAGGGGGAGGGGGCTCTGCGTGACGTTGTGGCGGTTTGGGCCGGGTGATCAGGCCCGTTTGATCCTTTGGCCTGCAACCCAGACCTCGCGGATGGCGCGGTCATCGCCCATCATGATGGTGGGAAAGAGCGCCTGCCAGAGGTCATTGGCCCGGCCTGTGGCCTGCGCGATGGCGGGGGTGGAGGCGAGGTCGATCACGATGAGGTCGGCCTCCATCCCCGGGGCGAGATTGCCGATCTGATGATCGGCATGGAGCGCGCGGGCGGAGCCTTGGGTGGCGAGCCACCAGAGTTGTGCGGGATGGAGGCTGCGGCCGGAGAGTTGGGCGACCTCGTAGGCGGCGGCCATGGTGCGGAGCATGGAGAAGGAGGAGCCACCCCCGGTATCGGTGGCAAGGCCGATCCGGTGGCCTGCATCCTTGAGCGGCCCAAGGGCGAAGAGGCCGGAGCCGATGAAGCTGTTGGAGGTGGGGCAGTGGATGAGGCTGGCATCCACCTCGCGCAGGCGCGCCTTTTCCCTTTCGGTCAGCCAGATCGCATGGCCGTAGAGCGCGCCGCGCCCGAGCAGCCCGTGGCGTTCGTAGGTATCGAGGTAATCGCGCGCGGTGGGAAAGAGGGAGTGGACCCAAGCGACCTCATCGGTCTGTTCCGACAGATGGGTTTGCATGAGGCAGGTCGAGCTGGTCTTCGGTGGAGGTGGGAGAGAAGCGCGGGGTGATGACATAGGAGAGCCGCCCCTGCCGGTGCCAGCGGGAGAGGAGGCGGGCGGAATCGTCATAGGCGGATTGGGCGGTATCGCAGAGGCCAGCGGGGGCGTTGCGGTCCATGCAGGTCTTGCCCGCCCAGATGCGGCTGCCGCGCGCCTGTGCTGCGGCGAAGATCGCCTCCACGCTTTCGGGGTGGATGGTGGCATAGCTGCAAAAGGAGGTGGTGCCGTTCGAAAGCGTCAAGTCGAAGTAGCGGTTGGCGATCTCTTGCGCATAGGCAAGGTTCGAAAAGCGCATTTCTTCGGGGAATGTGTAGCTGTTGAGCCAATCAATCAGACGTTTGCCCCAAGAGGCGATGATGGCGGTTTGGGGATAATGCACATGGGCATCGATGAAGCCCGCGCTGATGAGGGCGCGGCCATGGTCGATCAGCTCGGCCTGTGGATGGGCTGTGCGGAGCGTGGCGGCGGGGCCGGTGGCGAGGATCTTTGCCCCGTCGATCAGCACCGCTTCGTCGAGCCTTGCGGCACTGGGGCCTTGTTCGAAAGGGTCTGCCGTAAAGCTGAGCACTTGGCCGAGGATGAGCTTCATTTTCGCGCCTTTCGCCTGTTCGGGGGAAAGTGTAACGGCTTGGGGGCCGTGGGTAAATTTGCCCTTCGCTCTGTTTTGCGAAAACAGCTTCGGCTAGGATCGGGGTAATCAAGGGAGGCTGGTCGTGGCGGAGCTGGATACGGAGACCGATGGCCTGATGGATTCCCGGCGCTTTGCGGCGGTGCTGGAGGCGGTGGAGGCCGGCGATGGGGCGCGGCTTTCGGCGCTGCTTGACCCGTTGCACCCGGCCGATATTGCCGACCTTTTGGAGCAATTGCCTCAGGACCGGCGCAATGCGCTTTTGTCGCTGTATAGTGGCGAGATCGATGGCGACATTCTTTCCGAGATTTCGGATGCGATCCGGGAGGATGTGATCGGCGCGCTGCCGCCCGAGGTGGTGGCCGAGGCGGTGCGCGATCTGGAGACCGACGATGTCGTGGACATTCTGGAGGATCTGGAGGCGCCGGCGCAGGCGGTGATCTTGTCGGCGCTGGACAAGGCCGACCGGGCGGCGGTGGAGCAGGCGCTGACCTTCCCCGAATATTCGGCGGGACGTCTGATGCAGCGCGAGGTGGTGGTCGCGCCCGAGCATTGGACGGTGGGCGAGATGATCGACCATCTGCGCGCCGCCGAATGGCTGCCGGATCAGTTTTACCATGTGATCCTTGTGGACCCGCGGATGAAGCCGGTGGCCTTTGTGACCTTGGGGCGGCTTTTGTCCTCGCGGCGCGAGGTGAAGTTGGCGGAGATTACGGAGGAGAGTTTCCGGACGGTTTCGGCGGCGGAGCCTGAGGCGGATGTGGCCTATTTGTTCAACCAATATCACCTGATTTCCTGCCCGGTGGTGGATGAGAATGGGCGGTTGGTGGGGGTGATCACCATTGATGATGCGATGAATGTGCTGGACGAGGAGCATGAGGAGGACATGCTGCGTCTGGCCGGGGTGGATGATGAGGCGAGCCTGTCGGATGGGGCATGGAAAACCGCGCGGGGGCGGTTGCCGTGGCTGGTGGTGAATTTGTTCACCGCCTCGATTTCGGCTTTCGTGATTTCGCAGTTTGAGGCGACGATTGTGGCGATTGTCGCGCTTGCGGCCTTGATGCCGATTGTCGCCTCTACCGGGGGGATTGCGGGGACGCAATCGCTTGCCGTGGCGGTGCGGGCCTTGGCCACGCGGAGCCTGACCGAGGCCAATGCGCGGCGGGTGGTGCTGCGCGAATTGGGGGCGGGATTGGTGAATGGCGCGGTGCTGGCGGTGGTGCTGGGGCTGGCGGGGGCTTTGGTCTTTGGTGATGTCAGGCTGGGGGTGGTCTTGGCCGCGGCCATGGTGGTCAATCAGGTGGTGGCGGCGCTGGGCGGGGTGTTGGTGCCCTTGACGCTGAAGCGGTTGGGGGCGGACCCGGCGCTGGCCTCGGGCACCTTTGTGACGACCTTGACCGATGTGATGGGGTTCTTTGCTTTCTTGGGCTTTGCGACGGTGCTGTTGCTATGAGCGGGACAGAGGGGAAAGCGGCGGCGCGCAAGGCGGCCTTTGCGGCGCGGAAGGTGGCCTTTGCGGCGGGGCAGGGGCAGGCGGCGGAACTGCTTGCGGATGTGCTGGCGGCCTATCGGGGGCGGGTGCTGGCGGGCTATATGCCGATGCGGACGGAGATTGACCCTTTGCCCGCGATGGCGGCGCATGATGGGCCGGTCTGTGTGCCGGTGATCATGGGCAAGGGGATGCCCCTGCGGTTTCGGGAATGGACGCCGGGCTGTGCGCTGGTGGAGGGGGAGTTTGGTGCCTTTATCCCGGCAGAGGGGCCATGGCTGGAACCAGAGGTGGTGATCGTCCCCTTGGTGGGATTTGACGCGCGGGGCTATCGGCTTGGCTATGGCGGGGGGTTTTATGACCGCACGCTGGAGGGGTTGCGGGCGCGGCAGGGGGCGGTGGCCATTGGCTTTGCCTTTGCCGCGCAGGAATTGGCGGAAGTGCCGATAGAGCCGACGGATCAGCGGTTGGATATGATCGTGACCGAGGCCGGGGTGCGGCGGTTCTGAGCCTTTACTTGGCGATCTGTTCGGATTTGACGAACATATTGGCCCAAGCGCGGTCGATCAGCTCGGGGGTCATCTGATAGGGGATGCCTTCGAATTCGCAGATGGCGATCATCTGATCGACGAGGAAGACCGGCTGATAATTGGCGAAGATGTTGTTGATCGTGGGGTATTTGACCTTGAGCAGGTGGATCAGCGCGGCTTCGTCCAGCGGCATGCCTTTCTTGCGGGCGACCATGGCGAAGATTTTCAGGAACATCTCCTGATTGGGGCCATCGACCTTGATCTTGAAGAAGATCCGGCGGAGCGCCGCACCGTCGAAGATTTCGTTCGGGTGGAAGTTGGTGGAGAAGATGACCAGCGTGTCGAAAGGCACGGTGAACTTTTCGCCCGATTGCAGGGCGAGGATGTCGCGGCTTTCTTCCAGGGGCACGATCCAGCGGTTCACGAGCTTTTGCGGGGGTTCGACCTGGCGGCCAAGGTCGTCGACGATGAAGATGCCGCCGGAGGCCTTGAGCTGCAAGGGCGCCTGATAGGTGCGGGCGACGGGGTTGTACTTGAGATCGAGCATGAATAGACATAGCGGGCGTCAAAACGGTTGGAGGAGCGGCGCAGGCTGTTCGGATCGTCCTCTTGTTCTTCGGCGGCGGCGTGGACGATGGGGTCGTAGACGGTGATGACCTGACCGGAATATTCGATGGCGCGGGGGATGAAGATCTTGTCCCCCATCGCGGCGCGGATGCCGTTGGAGATGGAGGATTTCCCGTTGCCGGGCGGGCCGTAGAGCAGGATGGACCGCCCCGAGGTGATCGCCGGGCCAAGATGGCCGAGAAGGTCCGGCGGAAGGATCAGATGGCCCATGGCCCCCACCAGCTGATCGCGGGTGAGGCGGATGTTGCGCACGGACTGGCGTTTCATCTGGTCGCCGTAAGCGGCGAGAGGCACCGGCATCGCGCCGTAATATTCAGATTGCGACAGCGCATCGAGCGCGCGGGCGCGGCCTGCATCGGTGAGTTGGTAGCCCATTTCGCTGCCCGAGGTTGCGTGCAGCGTGCCTGTCGCCTCTACCAGCCTTTGGCTGCGGGCGAGATCGATCAATTCCTGCGTGAGCGGCACCGAGAGGCAGATTACGCGGGCGAGGTCTGACACGAGGTCCACGTTCATGCGGAACATGGATTTCAAGAGGATATCGCGCATCATCACCAAGGACAGGCCGGTTTCGGCCAAGGTCTTTGGCATGGGCGGGGCGGTCACGCGGGACGCGGTTTGCATGTTCATGGCGGGCCACTCTTGATCCGGACAGGCGCAGGGGCGCACCCTGACCCGAGACTCTCTCGGTCAGAATGCGCCTTGAATTGTGAGCAAAAGATGGAAAACCAGTGTTCCTGAAAGGGCTAGACCCATGGGAAAGTCTTTATGCGTCCAGCTTTCCCAGTCGGCGGTGGCCGCGCGCAGGGGCGCGACATAGCGTGCGCCACGATGCACGGCCACGGCAGCCAACAGGCAGGCAGCAAAGAGAATGGCGACTTCGCGCGGGTCGGCCCCGACGAAGAAAGGGGCCATGACGGCGGCGAATTTCGCATCGCCCGCGCCGACGAGGCGGAGCAGGTTGACGACAAATCCCACGGCCAAAGTGATGCCCGCCAAGGCCCAGCCCCAAGCCCATGCGGTGAAGGGCAGGCCGGTGATCGGCACGGCGAGCAGCCCCGGCACCAGCCAGACCACCGCCAAGGCCATGACGGCCTTGTTCGGGATTTTCATGAATTTCATATCGCTCCATGCGACCCAAATGCCGATGGCGGCGGCAAAGGGCAGAAGGGCGAGGGCAGCGCCGGGCGTCATGCCGCCCATCATGCCTCGAGCGCCGCGAGACTGCGGGCGGCCGCTTCGAAATGCTGCGGATGGGTATCAATCGCTTCGCGCAGCAGGCGCTTGCCGACGGTGACATCATTCTGCTTGATCGCAGCAAGGGCGAGGGTGTGCAGGAGTTCTGCCTTTTCCGTCTGGGTCATCTTGACCACGGGCAGGTCATATTTGCGCTGGGCGCCGCGGGCGAGGACGAGGTTGTTCTTGGTGGTGAAAAGATCGGGGTCGAAGGTCAGGGCTTGCAGGAAAAGCCGTTCCGCCCCGGCCGCATCGCCGCGCGAGAGTTTGGAGAAGCCCCAGTTGTTGTAGATGCCAGCGGGCCGGGTGGTCATGCCCGCCGCGATTTCATAGAAGCTGTCGGCCTTTTGCCACTGCTTGCGGCTGTCGGCCACCATCGCCTCGAGCCGGTAGCGATCAAAGGTTTCGTGGGTGGGCGGCACCTTGGCCAGCACCGCCTCTGCTTCGGCCCATTCATTGGCGCGGATCAGCGCATCGGCGAGGAAAACATGGTCTTCATGCGTGGCCTCGGGATGGGTGATGACCTGTTTCCAGACGACCGTCGCCTCGGCCGCGCGGCCTGCGCGCACCAGTGACCGGGCAAGGCCGCGGCGCAGATCGATCCGGTCGGGGTTGGCGCTGGCGGTACGTTGGAAGTAGTTCACCGCTTCGTCCGGGTCGGCCACGGTGAGCATGATGTCCGAGAGGTTCGACTCGTCGATGACATTCACATCGGCCAAGGCGCGCTGCACTTCGGCATCGGGCGATCGCTGACAGGCGGACAACGCCACCGTGCCGGTCAGGCACAGGGCCAAAAAGATCGGTCGGCGCATTTTGCGTCCTTCTTGACTGCTCGGGCCCTTGGCGCGGCTAGAGTTCGGACAGCAATTCGTAGGTGCTGTATCCCCTCCGGACGAGCGTGAACCTCGGTGTTTCCTCGACCTCTGTATACAGGGAATCTTCGGTTTTCGCGATGGCTCGTTTCAGGTTTTCGCGGATCGCGTCCGTTTGGCCACTATCGGCGGCGAAGGCGCGTTGGAAATAGAGCCGCGCCTCGCCATACTGGCCGCGTTCCATGAGGACGACGCCGAGGTTGTTGAGGGCGGGGACGAAATTGGCATCTTCGCGCACGGCGCGGCGCAGGAGTTGTTCGGATTGGTTGAGCCGCCCGAGATGGAGGTTGGCAGAGCCAAGCGCCGAGAGGACATCGACGGTGAAGCCCTGATCGCCCGCCGCGCGCAGATAGGCGCGGAGTGCGAGGTCATATTCCTGCGCCTCCATCAGACGGTGACCGACGATCAGGCCATCGACGCTGTCTTCGCGCGGGTCGAGCCGGGGGGTGGCGCGGTCGGTCACACCGGACGCGCCGAAAGGCCCGCCGCCCGAGCAGGCGGCAAGGCCGGAGAGGACAAGGGCCAGCAGGGGCACAAGAAACAGGCGGGGGATATCAGCCTCCGGTCATCTGCGACGCGAATGTGTAAAGCGACGGCCCGATGAGGATAACCAGAAGTGGCGGAACGGTGAAGAGCATCGTGCCGAGCGTGAGCTTGGTGGGGATGGTATTCGCCTTTTCTTCGGCCCGCATCACGCGTTTGTCACGCATTTCCGAGGAATAGATGCGCAGGGCATCGGCAATCGAGGTGCCGAAGCTGGAGGATTGGATGAGCGTGGTACAGAAGGAGGTGATGTCGGGCAGGTTCACCCGTTCGGACATATCGCGCAGGACGGCGGCGCGCTCCTTGCCGGCCTTCACCTCATGCGCGACGAGTTCGAATTCCTCGCCCAAGGCGGGGTAGCCGGCCTTGGCCTCATTCGCGACGCGGATGATGGATTGGTCGAGCGACTGGCCCGCTTCGACACAGACGAGCATCATGTCGAGCGCATCGGGGAAGCCTTCGGTGATTTCCTGCTGGCGCGTCTGGATGCGGCGGGTGACCCAGTATTGCGGCAGATAATAGGCGAAGGCCGCGGGCAGGAGCACATACATCGCAAGGGTGGTGGGGGTGACGTCCTGCTGACCGGATTTGATCAGGGCGAGCAGCATGCCGAACCCAAGCGCGCCGAGCGCCATGGCGAATTGGATGAAATGGAAGAGGCGGACGGAATCCTTGGCGTGATAGCCCGCGCGCATCAGTTTCAACCGGGTGGCGGAGAGTTCGGCGGCGGTTTTGGGTTCCAGATAGCCTGCGAAGCGTTCCAGCTTGTCTGCGGTGGCGTTTTTCGTGCCACGGCGCAGGGCTTGCGGGCTGTTGGCGGCGGTATGGCCAAGCCGCTGTTCCTTGAGCCGTTCAAGCGGGTCCTTTTCCCGCTTCATCAGCGTGGGCAGGGCGATGACGATCAGGATAACGCCAAGGCCCCCCAGCAGGAGGAGGGGGCCAGCGGGGCCGAGCAGGTCGGTGATGGTTTGGTTGAGACTGTCCAGCATCTGCCCGGGTCCTTAGACTTTGATGGTGGTCATGATCTTCATGTAGATCATGTTGATGGTCAGCATGACCGCGACAAAGATCGCGGCGGGAACGAAGGCATCGGTGTCCTGCACTTCGGCGTAATATTCCGGGTCGACCATGTTGATTGCGACAAGCGCGCCCAAGGGGAAGGCCGAGAGGAAGCCGCCGGACCATTTCGCCTCGGCGGTGATGGCGCGGACGCGGCGGAAAAGTTTGTAGCGGGCGCGCACGACCTTTGAGAGGCCTTCGAGGATTTCGGCGAGGTTGCCGCCCGATTGCTGTTGGATGGCCACGGCCACGGCGAGAAAGCGGAGATCCTGATTGTCCATCCGTTCCGCGAAGGCCTTGAGCGCATCGGCGACGTTGCGGCCATAGGCGGCTTCATCGGCGATCAGGCCGAATTCGGTGCCGAGGGGATCGGGGACTTCCTTGGCGACGATGCCGATGGCGGAGGCGAAGGGATGGCCCACGCGGAGCGAGCGGACCATGAGTTCCACCGCATCGGCAAGCTGTTCTTCCATCAGCGACACGCGCTTCTTGGCCAGACGCGCGACCCAGAAATAGACGCCGCCCACACCCATCACCACCGCGATCATGGCGCGCACGGCGGGCGAGGCTTCGGTGCCGACCGTCAGGCCCACATAAGCCACCGCGACCATCGCCGCCATGATCATGACCAACTGCTTGGGCGAGAAGGCGATATTGGCCTTTTGCGCCTTGTCGGCCAAAAGCGAATACAGCGGAATCCCGCGCGAGGCCATGTGCTGGCTCATTTCCTTGCGGAGCTGTTCCAGCACTTCTTCGCGGTTGGAATTCTTTTGCATCAGCTGCAAGCGCCGACTGACGCGGCTGTCCAGGCTGATGGATTTGCCGAAGGCCACAAGATAGAGGCCCTGAACGATTGCCACGACCGCGACGAAGATCAGGACATAGATCAGGGGGGCGGCGCTGATTTCCATGGGTTTGCCTTAGACGATGGGTTCGTAGATGGAGGTGGGCAGGTCGTAGCCCCACTGACGGAAGCGGTCGGAATAGGCGGAGCGGATGCCGGTGGCATTGAAGCGCCCGATGATCTTGCCCGAAGGTTCGACGCCGAGGCGTTCGTAGCGGAAGATTTCCTGCATCGAGATCACATCGCCTTCCATCCCGGTGATTTCGGTGATGGAGGTCATGCGGCGGGAGCCATCCTGCAGGCGGCTGGCCTGCACGATCAAGTTCACGGCGCTGGCGATCTGGCTGCGCATCGCCTTGATCGGCATTTCGATGCCGGACATGGCGATCATGTTTTCCAGACGGCTGACGGCATCGCGGGCAGAGTTGGCGTGGATCGTGGTCATCGACCCGTCATGGCCGGTGTTCATGGCCTGCAACATGTCGATCACTTCCTCGCCCCGGGTTTCGCCGACGATGATCCGGTCAGGGCGCATCCGGAGCGCGTTGCGCAAACAGTCGCGCTGGGTGACCGCACCCTTGCCTTCGACGTTGGGGGGGCGGCTTTCCATCCGGCCGACATGGACCTGCTGCAATTGCAATTCGGCGGTGTCTTCGATCGTCAGGATCCGTTCGGTGTTGTCGATGAAGGAGGAGAGCGCGTTGAGCGTGGTGGTCTTGCCCGAACCTGTCCCGCCCGAGACGATGACATTGAGGCGGGTGGCGACGGCGGCCTGAAGATAGGCCGCCATTTCTTCGGTGAAGGCGCCAAAGCGGACAAGGTCATCGACCTTGAGCTTTTCCTTCTTGAATTTCCGGATGGAGACGAGGCTGCCATCCACCGCGACGGGGGGCACCATACAGTTGAAGCGCGAGCCATCGGCAAGACGCGCGTCGCAATAGGGGTTCGATTCGTCCACCCGGCGGCCCACGGCGGAGACGATCTTGTCGATGATCCGCAGGAGGTGCTTTTCATCCTTGAAGGTGATTTCGGTCAGTTGCAGCTTGCCCGCGCGTTCGACGAAAACGCGCTTTGGCCCGTTGACCAGAATGTCGTTGACCGTTTCATCCTTGAGCAGCGCTTCGAGCGGGCCAAGGCCCATCACCTCGTCATAGAGTTCCTGATGGAGGACCTGACGGTCGGCGGCATTGAGCGCCACGCCCATTTCATCCAGCGCCTCGGCGGTGATCGCGGCGATTTCGGATTTGAGCTGGCCTTCGGAGGCTTTTTCCAGCGCGGCGAGGTTGAGGTTGTCAAGGAGCCTGCGGTGCAGATCGACCTTGAGTTCCTGCATCCGCTCGCGGCGCTTTTTGTCTTTGTCGGCGGCCAAAGCCTCTGCCGGGCTGCGCTGCGGCACGACCTGAAGCGGGCGCGGGCCGGTCGCGCCGGGCATCCGCGCGGTGGCCGCCGCTTGCGCGGGGGCGGCGACCGCGGGCATCGCCGTGCTGGACGGTGCCGCGGGTTTCAAGGCCGGCTGTGCCGGGCCGGGATCCGGTTTCTTGAAGCGGGAAAACATCTTGCGCCCCCTTTGGCGTGTCTTAGCCCTGAGCGGTCTGAGCGACGCCCTTGTTCAGATCATGCAAGGATTTGGCCAGTTTCATGACTTCCTTGCGCAATGGATTCTTTGCCGCGGTTTCAGCCAGCGGCAGGCCGTGGTCATTGGCCTGGGTCACTTGCACGCTGCCATCGGGCAATTGGATTTCGATCCCGATATCCAGGCTTTCAGCCATGCGCTTGACGCGGCTTTTCCCCGAAAGGTCGGTGAATTTGGGCGCGCGGTTCAAAACGTAGCGCAGCTTTTCATGGGGCAGGCCTTCGGATTTCAGCGCGCGGATCAGGCGCAGCACGTTCTGGGCCGAGCGCAGCTCCAGCTCCATCAGCACGAAATAGACATGGGCGTGGCTGAGCACGGTTTCTGTCCAGTTCACGATGGTCTTGGGCATGTCGATCAGGACATAGTCGAAATTCGCAGCCGCCATGTCGATCAGATGGCCGATATCGGCGGGGCCGATGAAATCGAGCGGCAGCATATCGGCCGGTGCGGTCAGCACATGCAGGCGTTCATTGAAGGTGACCATGGATTGCAGCAGGCTTTCGCTGTCGGCGCTGCCCAGATCGCTGAGGAATTCAAAGACCGTTTCGCGGCGCGGCAGGTCCAGATAGGTGGCCACCGATCCATATTGGAAATCGAGATCGAGGAGGCAGACGCGCGGCGCATCGGTCTTGGAAATCGTGGCCAGTTCCCAAGCGAGGTTGACGGCAAAGGTGGTGCTGCCTGTGCCGCCCGACAGCCCGTGGATGGGCAGGACCACGCCTTCGCGGTCGCCCTTGGGTTTGAATTTCGGGGCGGGTGGGGCCTCTTCTTCGGGCGGGGCGGCGCTTTGTGCCTGAGCTGGTGGAGGCACGGCGGGCGCAGGCGCGGGTTCGGTTTGGCGCAGGCGGAGAATGGCGTCATGCAGCGCGCCATCGGGCAGCGGATAGGGCACGAAATCGCTCGCCCCGAGTTTCAGCAACTGGTGCAGCGCCACGGGGCTGACCTGATTGGCGATCAGAATCACCTTGATCGCGCGTGCCTTGGCGGCAAGGAGGATCTGGCTGATGCGGGGCAGATCGGTTTCGTCGCGGGCGTTCACGGCGATGGCCACGAATTCCAGCATGGCGGCATCGGGCTGGTCGAGGAAGGCAATCGCATCGTCAAAGGACAGATCGCCCCAGCCTTCGCCGAGTTCAGCCTCCATATCGTCGATCAGCTGATCGAATTCCTGCACATCGCGAGAGATGGTGCAGGCCACGATGGGGGCCGCCTCGGGTTGCAATGTCGCCACACTCGTCATCTGCCTTGGTCCTCTTTGACTGCCGGTTCGCGCGGTTGAGGATCGGCTGCGCCGGTCCAAACCGGAAACGGGAGGGAAACCCCCAGTCACGGTCAGTTTCAGAAACTGAGGGCCAATGTTGGCAGGAATGGGGCCAAAAAGCCGTGAATCTTTGATTTCGTGCGAAACCGGAAACGGCGGCGCGGGAAATTGGCGGATTTCCTATGAGAAGGGCCGCTGTCGCGGCCCCTTTCGTTTCCTGATTTGCGACGGTTCTAGTCGGCGCCCGGATCGACCTGAGAGACGACCACGGTGTTGGCCGGATGCGGGCGGGTGCCACCTTCGATGTATTCGCGGGCCACGATGGCGGCGAATTTGCCGTTGAGCGGTGCGCTGGCGCGGCGGTGGAAGCCGGAGACTTCGGTCACCGTGCGGCGGTTCGCCTCTTCGGGCCCTTGGGTCGCGACGACGGGCTGGGTTTTTCCGAAGGAGACAAGCGCATCGAGCCGCGTGCGGCTGATGCCTTGGCTCGCGAAGAAATCGACGACCGCCTGCGCGCGGCGTTTGCCGAGGCGTTGGTTATAGGCATCAGACCCGACAAGGTCGGTGTGGCCATAGACAGAGAAGCGCAGTTCGGGGAATTGGCGGATCCACGTCGCCTGACGGGTCAGGATCGCGCGGGCCTCTGGCGTCAGGGTGGCGCTGTTGAAGGGGAAGGTGACGGTGCTTGGCACCTCGGAGGCGAAACGGCTGGCGAGGATCTGGGTCGCACTGATTTCGCCCGCCATGATCGCGCTGTTGGTGCGGGTGACATTGCCGAAACCGCCTTCGTCCACCTCATAGCCAAGCTGGCGGTCGGCGGGGCTGCCACAGGCGGCAAGGCCAAGGGCGAGGACGGGGACAAGCAGGGCTTTTGCGAGGCGACGCATGTCCTTACTCCATCACATAGCCGTAGGAGGTGGTGAAATCCTGCCGCGCCACTTCGCCTGCGGGGCCGGAGGCGGGTTTGGCCACCGTGCCATTGAGGAAGAATTCGCGTTCCGTGGGCAGGCGAATCCGGTCGGTGGGCAGCGCATAAACCTCGCCCCGCGTGGGTGTGACCAGATGGGGGGTGATGATGATGACGAGTTCCGACTGGTTGCGCTGGTAATCTGCGCTGCGGAACAGCGCGCCGAGGATTGGCACATCGCCCAGCCAGGGCAACTGGCTGTTCAGATTGCGGAAATCATCCTGCAACAAGCCCGCCACGGCAAAGCTTTCGCCATCGCGCATTTCCACGGTGGTGGAGGTTTCGCGCCGTTTGAAGGCGTTGATCGAAAAGCCCCCGGCTTCGACTGTGACCGTGGTGTCGATCGACGAGACGGCGGCATTGATGGCAAGGTTGATCGTATCGCCATCGACGACGGTGGGCGTGAAGTTCAACTCCACGCCGAAGGGTTTGTAATCGATGGCGATGCCATCGGAGGTGAGGACCGGCACGGGATATTCGCCGCCGCCGAGGAATTTCGCCTCTTGCCCCGAAAGGGCGGTCAGGTTCGGCTCGGCCAGGGTACGGACGACGCCTTTGGTTTCCAAGGCTTCGAGCAGCACGGCAAATTCGACCGATCCGGCGGTGAAGCCAAGGGCCAAGGCGCCGCGGGTGCCGGCCTCGACGTTCACGGGGCTGCCAAGGGCATTGCCTTCGGCGAGCCAAGTGCCGGTTTCGCCACTGACCCCGATGCGGTTTCCGCCTTGGGCCGCCAGCGAGACGCCGAGGTTCTTGGCGACCGAGCGCTGCATTTCGGCGAAGCGGACCTTGAGCATCACCTGCTGTGTGCCGCCCACGCTCATCAGGTTCGAGACGCGCTGCGGCGCGTAGCGTTCCGCCAGATCAAGCGCGCGGTCGAGTTTGGCGGTGGAGGAGACGGTGCCGGAGAGCACGATCCCGTCATTGGCGGTGCGCACTTCGATCTTTTCGCCCGGCAGGATCTGTTGCAGGCGTTCCTTGAATTCGGCGATATCGGGGGTGACTTGCACATCGACATTGGAAATCAGCCGCCCATCGGGCGACAGAAGCGTCAGCGTCGTGCGGCCGGGCGTCTTGCCCAGCACATAGATCGACCGATCCGAGAGGGTGGAGATATCAGCGATACCGGGGTTCGCGATGGAGAGTTCGGCAAAAGGCGTATCGCTTTCGACGACCACGGCGCGGTTCATCGGCACCTTTAACGGGGCCGAAACCGACCCCTGCATGACGCGGAGCGTCTCCGCCGACAGGGGCGACGAGATCGCCGCGGCGCTCAGGACAACTCCTAGCAGGGATGCCCCGACCAGCTTTGCGTAGTGCATCATACTCGCCCTTTTGCCATGCCTCTTGCCGGGTCTTGATGCCCGACTTTGACGGAAGGATGCCTTGGATAGCCTTTTTATGCAAGAATCAAACGCTTGATGGTCAAGCTTCATGTGGATAACTTGCAACATGGCCACGAATTGGGGCCTTGGCCCCTGATGTCCACCAGATGCGGTGGGCGTATTCGGGTTTGTGTGGTGGCGGTCTGGCCGGTGACGGGGCGCGGGCTGATGCACCGCCCCGTCACGTCCGCGTGAGGGAGGGGTCAGTTCGTGCAGGGAATTTCGACGACGACCCGTTCGCCACCTTTCATCTGGGTGATGGTGCAGCGCTGCTCTTCGGGGGCGACGACCACTTCGACCTCTTGCCGCCCGGTGATGGAGGCATTGTCCACCGACAGGGGAGAGGTCACGGCTTCGTCATCCTGACCGACGAGCGACAGTGTCAGCCGCCCGGAAGATTGGGCCTGTGTGAGCCGCGCGACCTGTTCGGGGGTGACGGCCACGGTGATCGTGCGCGCGACCAAGGCGCCGCCACTGGCATCCGAGGTCTGGTCCACTGCGATGACGCGGGCCTTGCTTTCGATCAGGCGGGTGATTTCGCCCTCTGGCCCGCCGGAGTTGCCGGTCCAGAACACATCGACGAAATTGCCAGGTTGCAGGAAGCCCGAAACGCCGCTCTGCACATCGACCTTGATGGCAAAGGCGCGCTTGCCGCGTTCCAACTGCCCGGCAAGGCCGGGTGGTTCGCCCGGACCCGTGACCTTGGCCTGAAGGATCGGCTCGCGCGGTTCCATCTGGCGCAGGACAAAGCGGCCTTGGTTCGGACCCGGCGGGAACAGCGTTTCAGCATTGCCAAAGGTGCCTTCGGGCAGGGAATTGGCAGGCATGTAGACAAGTTCGACATCTTCGGCGGTCAAGGGATCGCCGTAATTCTTGCCGGTCTTGAGCACATAGACCTGCGTGATCGGGCCAAGCGCGGCCAGAATCTGTTGCTGCTGTTCGAGTGCCGATTGCGTCTGCCCGATATAGCCTTTGGCCATATAGACAGCGGCACCTGCAAGGCCGATCCCGGCCACAAGCACCAGCGCAAATCCCGTTCTCATCGCATTACCCCCTAGATCAATACCCGGGCCAACCGGCCAGGGCGGTCTTTAGCGCTGTGCCGCCTGTTGGATCACACCGGTGATGCCTGTGGCTGCACTGTCGAACAGGACGGGTTCCAGCATTGCCGCGACCATCATCGCCAATCCGGCGACAGCGGCTGTCAGCACGACCCAATCCACCGTCACGGCGCCGTCCTCGCAGGACAGGAACGCCTTGAATGCCTTCTTGCATTCCAGCTTCATGCATTTGCCCCTTACACGGTCCCGTCATAGGCTTGCGGGACGATACCTTGCACTCGCTCTATCGGCACCGGATCGGGGCCTCTGAGACAAGAAGGGCGCGGGCCGAGTGTCCGGTCCGCGCCCTCCGTGAATGTCAGCCGGGCATGAGCGTCACGCCCGTCGAAGCCATTAGCGGTTCTGCGTCGCGGCGTTGTTCAGGTCGGTCAGGATCGCGGTGCCAGCGGTGCTGATGCCGTCGTCGATGATGCCGATGACGAGCAGGCCGAGGCCCACAACAGCAGCGGTCAGCACGACCCAGTCAACGGTCACAGCGCCCGATTCGTCGTTCTTGAAGGACTTGAAGATGTTCAGCAGTTTCATGGTGCGGTTTGGCCTCTGTTCCGCCCCGTGCCGTTCGGTATGAACACGTTATCGGGGTCAATCGTGGCAACTTCTTGGAAGGCGCGCGGTCTTTTTCTGTCGGATGCAAAAACTTGGGTTCGGGCAAATAAGATGCTGTAAAATAACAAAAAGAATATTGTTTTCGGGTGTGGGGTGGGGCCGGGGTTGGGGAAGATTGCGGCAAATGTGCCAAATTCGGCTGCAATTTGCCCAACTGTCTGGCCCGATTCCCCGTTCCGTGGCATCCTTCGGGGCAGAACCAAAAGAGGCATCGGACAGCGATGCGGATACGAGCAGGTCTGATTTTCGCAGGAGTCGCACTCTTGCCGGGTGACGCCTTGGCCGAAGGGCTTTCAGGCGAGCGGGATTTCACGTTCAAGCGGGTGCGCGTGGGCGAAGGGGCCGGTCTGGTGCAGATCGACCCGGCAGAACAGGCGCGGCTTTTGGCGCTGGCCCCGAAGGTGGAGCCGCGCCGTCCCGCAGCGGAGGGTGAGGCCGAGGCGGAGGCTGCGTCGGCCACGGGGCCGCTTGCGCCGGTTTTGCCGGGGCGGACGGCGGCCTATGACTGGTTCTGGCAGGTCGTGCCGACGGCGCGGGGGGCGGTGGACAACCGCTTTCCCTTGGCCATGGCGACCCTGTCCAAGGGGCCGGGGGGCGCGCGGGTGGCGGCGCCGCGCTTGCAGCAGTTGCAGGAAATGGCGGGGCAGTTCGGCAAGGATATCCTTGCCGCGACGGTAGGGACCGAGGTTTCGCCCGCGCTGGCGCTGGCGGTGATGGCGGTGGAAAGCGCGGGCAACCCCAAGGCGGAATCCTCGGCCGGGGCGCAGGGCTTGATGCAGTTGATCCCCGCCACGGCAGAACGTTTCGGGGTGAGCGATTCCTTTGTGCCCGCGCAGAATATCAAGGGCGGCGTGGCCTATCTGGACTGGCTGCTGAAGGAGTTTGACCGCGACCCTCTGATGGTTCTGGCGGCCTATAATGCGGGCGAGGGCGCGGTGCGTGCCAATGATGGCGTGCCGCCCTTTGTCGAAACGCGGGATTATGTGCCGAAGGTTCTGGCGGCATGGCAGGTGGCGCAGGGGCTGTGCTTGACCCCGCCCGAGCTTGTGACCGATCCTTGTGTGTTCAAGGTGATTTCGGCCACGAATTGAGCCGCACCTTGGAAAAGGGGGGCGCCGGCCCCCCTTTCTGGGCGGGATGGGGCGTCAGTTGACGATCGTCGCCTCGGTCGCGGCGCGAAGCTCGGCTTCGGTGACCCCTTCGGCGCATTCCACGATCTTGAGCCCGCCGGGGACGACATCGAGGACGCCGAGGTTGGTGATGATGCGGTTGACCACGCCCTTGCCCGTCAAGGGCAGGGTGCAGGCTTTCAGCACCTTTGATTCGCCATGTTTGGAGGTGTGGTCCATGACCACGACCACGCGCCCCACGCCGGCGACGAGGTCCATCGCGCCGCCCATCCCTTTGACGAGTTTGCCGGGAATCATCCAATTGGCGAGGTCGCCGGTTTCCGACACTTCCATGCCGCCAAGGATCGCCATGGCGATCTTGCCACCGCGAATCATGGCAAAGGAGGTGGCGCTGTCGAAATAGGCGGTCTGTGGCAGTTCGGTGATCGTCTGCTTGCCTGCATTGATAAGGTCGGGGTCCTCTTCTCCTTCATAGGGGAAGGGGCCCATGCCCAGCATACCGTTTTCCGATTGCAGCGTGACGCTGACGCCGTCGGGGATGTAATTGGCGACAAGCGTCGGGATGCCGATGCCGAGGTTCACGTACCAGCCGTCCTGCAATTCCTGTGCGGCACGGGCTGCCATCTGGTTCCGATCCCACATCACACGGTCTCCTTCTTGCGGGTCGTGCGCTGTTCGATCCGCTTTTCGTGGCTGCCTTGGATGATCCGATGGACATAGATGCCGGGCAGATGGATGGCATCGGGGTCCAGCGCACCGAGAGGGACGATTTCCTCGACCTCGGCCACGCAAATCTTGCCACAAGTGGCGGCAGGCACATTGAAATTGCGCGCTGTCTTGCGGAAGACGAGGTTGCCCGAGGGATCGGCCTTCCACGCCTTGACGATGGCGAGATCGGCCACGATCCCACGTTCCAGGATGTATTCCTGCCCATCGAAGGTCATCACCGGCTTGCCTTCGGCGATCACCGTGCCGACGCCGGTTTTGGTGTAAAAGCCGGGGATGCCTGCGCCGCCCGCGCGCATCCGTTCGGCCAATGTGCCCTGAGGGTTGAATTCCAGTTCCAGCTCGCCCGACAGATACTGGCGCATGAATTCGGCATTTTCGCCCACGTAGGACGAGATCATCTTCTTGACCTGCCGGGTTTCCAGCAATTGGCCAAGGCCAAAGCCATCAACGCCCGCGTTGTTGGAGGCAACCGTGAGGCCCTTGACCCCGGCGTCGCGGATCGCGGCGATCAGGAGTTCGGGGATGCCGCAGAGGCCAAAGCCCCCGGCGGCGATGAGCATCCCGTCTGACAGAACCCCGTCAAGGGCCGCGGCGGCAGTTGGATAGACCTTTTTCATCTCGGCTCCGTGCAAGATTCTGCGGCTATAAAGCGGTGGTCCTGGCGCGCTGTCAATCGCTGCGCTGCGGCAAAGACGGAACCGCCCTGCCTTTCGTGACGCTTTCCCCTTTTCCCCGCCGCGCGCATGGCTATTGTGGCACGGCCCGCCCGCGTGGTGGAACGGTAGACACAGGGGACTTAAAATCCCTCGGCCTTTGGCTATGCCGGTTCAAATCCGGCCGCGGGCACCATCTGACCTTAATGCGCTGCCGCCCAATTTCGGCCCTTGGCCCGCGTCGACGACCAAGGGCACGGCAAGGCGCACGGCTGGGTCTGCGGCACCCTCCATCACCTCGCGGGCGCGGGTGATGAGTGGCTCCACCTGATCTTCGGCCACTTCGAACAGAAGTTCGTCATGGACCTGAAGCAGCATCTTGGCATCCATCCCCGCGATGGCGGCAGGCATGCGGATCATGGCGCGGCGGATCACATCGGCGGCAGTGCCTTGAATGGGCGCGTTGATCGCCGCGCGTTTGGCAAAGCCCGCGCCGGGGCCTTTGGCGTTGATGTCGGGAGTATGAATTTTGCGACCGAAAAGGGTCTGCACATGGCCCTTTGCCTGCGCAAACTTGACCGTTTCGGACATATATTCCTTGATGCCGGGGAAGCGTTCGAAATAGCGGTCGATGAAGCCCTGCGCCTCGGCCCTCGGGATGCGGAGGTTGCGGGCAAGGCCAAAGCCGGAAATGCCGTAGATCACGCCGAAGTTGATCGCCTTGGCTTGGCGGCGGATGTCGGGGGTCATCTCATCCAGGGGCACGCCGAACATTTCGGATGCGGTCATGGCGTGGATGTCGATGCCATCCTTGAAGGCCTGCACCAGCGCGGGGATGCCTGCGACATGGGCGAGGATGCGCAGTTCGATCTGGCTGTAGTCGAGGCTGACGAGGACGCGGCCCTTGGGGGCCACAAAAGCCTCGCGGATGCGGCGGCCTTCTTCGCTGCGCACGGGGATGTTTTGCAGGTTGGGGTCGGTGGAGGCGAGGCGGCCGGTATTGGCCCCCGCGATGGAATAAGAGGTGTGGACGCGGCCCGTTTCGGGGTTGATATGGGTCTGCAACGCGTCTGTGTAGGTGGATTTGAGCTTGGAGAGTTGCCGCCAATCGAGGACGAGCGCGGCCAAGCGCGCGGCCTCGGGGTGGGTATCCTCCATCGTCGTCACATCTTCGAGCACATCGGCCCCGGTGCCATAGGCCCCGGCCTTGCCCTTTTCGCCCCCCGGCACGCCCATGCGGTCAAAGAGGATATCGCCCAATTGCTTGGGGCTGCCCACGTTGAAGGGTTCGCCCGCGACCTCGCCGATTTCCGCCTCTAGCCCCGCCATTTTCTGGGCGAAGGCGTTTGACATGCGCGAAAGCGTGTCGCGGTCCACCTGCACGCCGGCCATTTCCATCCGGGCAAGGACGGGGACGAGGGGGCGTTCGAGTGTTTCGTAAACGGTCGTCACCTGCGCGCGGTGGAGTTGCGGGCGGAAGGACTGCCAGAGGCGGAGCGTGATATCGGCATCTTCGGCGGCATAGCGGACGGCATCCTCCAACCCCACGCGGTCAAAGGTGATCTGCGCCTTGCCCGAACCGAGCAGCGATTTGATCGGGATCGGCACATGGCCGAGGTAGGTTTCCGACAGCCCATCCATCCCATGCCCGTGCAAGCCCCCGTGGAGCGCATAGGACAGAAGCATCGTGTCGTCGATCGGCGTCATCTCGACCCCGTGGCGGGCGAGGATTTTCCAATCGTATTTGATGTTCTGCCCGATTTTCAGGATGGCCGGGTCTTCCAGCACGGGTTTGAGCGCGGCGAGTGTCTCCGCAAGCGGGATCTGGCCGGGGACGAGGTCGCTTGACCCGAAAAGATCGCCCCCCCCTTGGCGGTGGCCAAGGGGGATGTAACAGGCGCGGCCGGCCTCGACCGACAGGGAAATGCCCACAAGTTCGGCGCGCATTTCGTCAAGGCTGGTGGTTTCGGTATCAATCGCCACATGGCCGAGGTCGCGGATGCGGGCGATCCATGCCTGAAGCGCGGCCATGTCCGACACGCGTTCGTAGGCTGCATGGTCAAAGGGCAAGCGTTCCGGGGCGGGGGCGGGGTCGTCATGGGCGGCGTCGCCGCCACCAAAACCGCCACCTTCGGCCACGGGCGGGGCCGCGACCTTGAGCTTTTCGGCGACGCGGCGGGTCAGGGTGCGGAATTCCATGCTTTGCAGGAAGGCGAGCAAGGCCTCGGGGTCGGGCTGGCGCACGGAAAGGCTATCCAGCCCGAACTCCAGCGGCACGGCGCCATCAAGGCTGACCAAGCGGCGCGAGATGCGGATTTGTTCGGCATTGTCGACCAAGGCTTCGCGCCGTTTGGGCTGTTTGATTTCGCCCGCCCGTGCGAGCAGCGTATCCAGATCGCCATATTCGTTGATAAGAAGTGCCGCCGTTTTCAGCCCGATCCCCGGCGCGCCGGGGACGTTATCGACCGAGTCGCCTGCCAGCGATTGCACATCCACCACCCGGTTGGGGGGAACGCCGAATTTCTCCATCACCTCATCGGGGCCGATCAGGCGGTCTTTCATCGGGTCGCGCATTTTGACGCCGGGGCCGATGAGTTGCATCAGGTCTTTGTCGGACGAAATGATCGTCACCTCCCCCCCGGCGGCAACGGCCTGATGGGTGAGCGTGGCGATGATGTCATCGGCCTCGAACCCCTCGATTTCAAGGCAAGAGACATTGAAGGCGCGTGTCGCATCGCGGGTGAGCGGGAATTGCGGGCGCAAATCCTCGGGCGGTTCCGGGCGGTTGGCCTTGTAGAGGGGGTAGATGTCGTTGCGGAAGGTTTTGGAGGAATGGTCAAAGACGACAGCGATATGGGTCGGCTCTTCGCGCCCCTGCCGGGTGATTTCGTTCCACAAGATGTTGCAAAAGCCCGCGACCGCGCCGACAGGCAGGCCATCGGATTTCCGCGTGAGCGGGGGCAGGGCGTGATAGGCGCGGAAGATATAGGCCGATCCGTCGATCAGATGCAGATGGCTGCCCTTGCCGAAGCTGTCGCCCATGACTGTCTCCCTTCGCTTGCGCCAAGGGTTCTGCCATGTTCCGCCGCCTGCTTCCACCCCCGCCGGAGATCTGGGCGATCAGTGGTCGTCGTGGGCGTGGTCGCGGTCGATGATGAACCGCTTGTCGCAATAGCCGCATTCGACCCAGCCGGTGTCAGAGGGAATCGTCAGCCAGACGCGGGGATGGCCAAGCGCGCCTTCGCCGCCGTCACAGGCCACTTTCCACGAGGTGACAACCTGTGTCTCGGGCGCGTCGGGGCTGGGGCGGGTCATGGCGGAATCCTCTGGCGGCGTTGCTGCGGGCGCATCATACGGGTTTGGGCGCGCAGGGCAAGCAAGCCTGTCAGGCCCCGATGGGGCGCGCCCGGCCCTTGAGCGCGGAAAGCCACATCAGCCCATGCACGGTGGCGCGGGCGGGGATATATTCGCCCGAGACCCAGACATCGGGCTTGTCGCGGTCAAGCTCGGCACATAGCGCGGTCAGGTCAAAGCCGCCGCCGCCCGGTTCGTTGCGGGTGGGGAACCCTGCGATTTGCACATGGCTGATCCGGTCGCGATGCGCGGCCCAGACGGCATTGGCATCGCCATGGATGCGCGCGGCATGCCAAAGGTCGAATTGCAGGCCCAGTTGCGGCAGGGCGAGGTCGTCCAAAATCCGCGCCGCCTGATCGAAATCGTTCAGGAAATAGCCCGGCATATCGTCGGGGTTGATCGGTTCCACGGTCAAGGGCTGGTCGGGGGCCTGTGCCGCCGCCCAGGCCAGGTTTTCGCGCAGGACCTGTTCGGCCTCTACCCCCTTGGCCACGCCGGACATGACGTGAATTCGCCCCGCCCCCAGCTTTGCGGCCACATCGGCGGCGCGCAGGAAGCCATCGCGAAACCGCGCCTCTGCCCCCGGTACGGCGGCAAAGCCGCGCTCCCCTTCGGCCCAGTTGCCGGGCGGGGTGTTGATGAGGGCGAGCGGCAAGCCCGCAAGCGCGCGGGCCCAATCCTCCGTCGGATGGTCATAGGGAAAGAGGATCTCCACCCCGTCAAATCCGGCCTGCGCCGCAAGTTCGGGGCGGTGCAGCATGGGGACTTCACTGAACAGAAACATCAAATTCGCGGCAAATCGCGGCATCAGGGTAAATCCGCTGAAGGGATCACTGGGAAAAACTGGCCCGAGGACCGCAGGCCGAACCATCGGCCCTGCGCTGTTTCCTCGTGGCTGCAAAGGTCGATCAGCCGGTAAAAGGATTTGCGGTCGATCCGCGCCTCCAGCCCCCGGCGGATATGGATATAGGGCGAGGGTTCGCCCGTGGTAGGATCGCGCAGCACGCGCAGCGGGTTTTCCGGCCCGCAGATGGCGGCATCTTCGGTCTTGGTGTGGAAGGTCAGCACTTGATCGGGGCCTTGGCTTTCCACCTCGAAATCCACGGCGATCATCGGGGCATCCTCGACCGTGATCCCCACCTTTTCCACTGGGGTCACGAGGAAATACCGATCCCCTTCGCGTTTCAGGATGGAATTGAACAGCCGCACCAAGGCGGGCCGCCCGATCGGGGTGCCTTCGTGAAACCATGTGCCATCCCGGGCGATCCGCATGTCGATCTCGCCACAATAGGGCGGGTTCCACAGGTGAACCGGAGGCGGGCCTTTCTGTTTCGGCAGCGCCGATAAAGAGGATGCGAGCCCATCCGCCGAAGGTTTCACGATCATTTGTGCCGCTTCGCTTTTTGCCATTTGTGCCGGATGAGATAGTTCGCTTAACTGAAAGCATATACACGCACGGAGCGCATTGTCATGGCCATTGACCCCCGGACCGAAGACCTTGTTGCGGAAATCGAGGCACTTGGGGGCAAGTTGGCCGAGGCGCGAGCCTCGATCAACCGCCGTTTCATCGGGCAGGAACAGGTGGTGGAATTGGTGCTGTCCTCCATGCTTTGCGGGGGCCATGCGCTGCTCGTGGGTCTGCCGGGCTTGGGCAAGACTCGGCTGGTCGATACGCTGTCGACCGTGATGGGGCTGAAGGGAAGCCGGATCCAGTTCACCCCCGACCTGATGCCTGCCGATATTCTGGGCTCAGAGGTTTTGGAAACCGCCGCCGATGGCAGCCGGGCCTTTCGCTTCATCGAAGGGCCGATTTTCTGCCAGCTCTTGATGGCCGATGAAATCAACCGCGCCAGCCCCCGGACGCAATCGGCGCTGTTGCAGGCGATGCAGGAAAAAGAGGTGACGATTGCGGGGCAGCATCGCGCCTTGGGCAAGCCCTTTCATGTGCTGGCCACGCAGAACCCGATTGAACAGGAAGGCACCTATCCCCTGCCCGAGGCGCAGTTGGACCGTTTCCTTGTGCAGGTGGATGTGGCCTACCCCGACCGCGCGACGGAACGCGATATCCTTCTGGCTACCACTGGGGTGGAGGAGGCCGAGGCGCGGCAGGTGTTCACCGCCGAGGAACTTTTGGCCGCGCAATCGGTGCTGCGGCGGATGCCGGTGGGCGACAAGGTGGTGGAGGCGATCCTTGATCTGGTCCGCGCCTGCCGCCCCGGAGAGGCGGAGGGCCGCGATCTGGAAGGGAGCCTCTCATGGGGTCCCGGACCACGGGCGGCGCAGGCGCTTATGCTGACCGTGCGGGCGCGGGCCTTGATGGATGGCCGCCTTGCGCCTTCGGTCGCGGATGTGGCCGCGCTTGCCAAGGCCGCACTGACGCATCGGATGGCCTTGTCTTTCGCGGCCCGCGCGCGGGGCGAGACGCTGGCCGCGATCATTGACCGCGTTGCCGCCCGCACCCTTGGGCAAGAGGCGGCGGCGTGAGTCTAGACCTTCAATCCCGCGCCGAGGCGCTGGGCGCGGCTTTGCCCGCGCTTTTGGCCGAGGCCGAGATGCTGGCGGCTACCGTCATGCTGGGCGAGCATGGGCGGCGGCGCGCGGGGCAGGGGGATGAATTCTGGCAGTATCGCGCGGCGGCACCGGGGGATTCGAGCCGGATGATCGACTGGCGCCGCTCGGCCCGGTCGGATGGGCATTTCGTGCGCGAACGCGAATGGCAGGCGGCGCAATCGGTGACACTGTGGGTGGACCCGGCGCGGTCCATGACCTTTACCGGCGACAAGACCCGCGCGCCAAAGGCGGATCGTGCGCGACTGCTTGCGCTGGCCTTGGCTGTTCTGCTGCTGAAAGGCGGGGAGAGGGTGGGCTTGGCGGGTGAGGCGGCACCCCCGCGCCCCGGCCGCGCGCAGATCGTGAAACTGGCCGCGCTGTTGGCGGGGGAGGCTGAAGAGGCGGATTACGGCACCCCCACGGCGACGGGCATGGCGAGCCATGGGCGGGCGGTGTTCCTGTCGGATTTTATGGGCGATTTGGCCCCGGTGGAGGCGGCGCTGACTGCCGCCGCAGACCGTGGCGTGCGCGGCGCATTGATTCAGGTGCTTGACCCGGCAGAGGAGGAGTTTCCCTTTCATGGCCGGACGGTGTTTGAATCCATGGGCGGGAGCCTCCGGCATGAAACGCAGCAGGCGGGGGATTTGCGCGCGCGCTACCTCGCGCGCCTTGCGGAACGCAAAGACACATTGGCCGCTTTGGCGCGCGCCGTGGGTTGGCACATGACCACGCATCACACGGGCCAACCCGCGCAGTCGGCACTGCTGTGGGCCTATACCGCCCTGCAAGGGGGGCGCTAGGCGATGTTCATGCTTGGCCCCATCGGTTTTGCCACGCCTGCCCTGCTTTTGGGTTTGATTGCGCTCCCGATCCTTTGGCTTTTGTTGCGCGCCGTGCCGCCCGCGCCGATCCGCAGGCGGTTTCCGGGTGTGGCGCTGCTGTTGGGCCTGAAGGATGACGAGGCGGAAACGGACAAGACGCCGTGGTGGCTGCTCCTCCTTCGGATGCTGGCGATTGCGGCGGCGATCGTGGCCTTTGCCGGGCCGGTCTTGAACCCGCGCGAACGTGTGGTGGGGACCGGGCCTTTGCTGATTGCGATGGATGCGACTTGGGCCGATGCCCGCGACTGGCCCCGCCGGATGGAGCGTGTGCGCGCCTTGGTCGAAGAAGCGGGGCGCGATGGTCGGCCTGTGGCGCTGATCCGTCTTTCGGATGCGCCGGGGGAAGTGGCGTTTCAGACGGCGGATGCGCTGGTGCCGCGCCTTGCCGGCGTTACCCCGCAGGCGTGGTCGCCGCGCGACCTTTCGGCATGGGAAGCGGCGCTGCCGGAGGGCGATTTTGAGACCTTCTGGCTGTCGGATGGCCTTGGCCATCCGGGGCGGGAGGCGCTGTTCGCGGCGCTGGCGGATCGCGGGCCGGT
>JALOTC010000058.1 GCA_025458085.1 Cypionkella sp.
GCTGCCGGAGGGCGATTTTGAGACCTTCTGGCTGTCGGATGGCCTTGGCCATCCGGGGCGGGAGGCGCTGTTCGCGGCGCTGGCGGATCGCGGGCCGGTGACTGTTTTTGAAAGCCCGCGCCCCGTGCTCGCGCTGCACCCGCCGGTCTTTGCCGAAGGCGCGATTCAGGTGGCGGCGAGCCGCCTGCCTGCGGCGGACCCTTTGGCCGTGGACCTGATTGCCCGTGGCCCGGACCCTGCGGGGATCGAGCGGGAATTGGCGCGCGTGACGCTGAATTTCGCATTGGGGGCCGAACGGGCGGAAACCGCACTTTCGCTCCCGCCCGAATTGCGCAACCGGATCACGCGATTTGAATTGGTTGGCATCCGGTCGGCGGCGGCCATCAGCCTGACGGATGACAGCCTGAAGCGGCGCAAGATTGCGCTGATCGGCGGGCGCGAGGATCGGGAGGGGCTGCAACTCCTCTCGCCCACCCATTACCTGCGCGAGGCTTTGGAGCCTGTGGCCGATCTGATGGAAGGGAGCTTGACCGACCTTCTCCTCGCCTCGCCCGATGTGGTGATCATGGCGGATGTGGCGCGGCTTTCGCAGGCGGAAGGCGATGCGCTTCTGGATTGGCTGGATGGCGGCGGGATGCTGTTGCGTTTCGCAGGCCCCCGCCTTGCGGCAAGCGATGTGAGCCGTTTCTCGGAGGACCCGCTGTTGCCGGTGCGGCTGCGCGAAGGCGGGCGCACGGTGGGCGGCGCGATGAGTTGGGGGGAGCCAAAGACGCTGGCCCCCTTTGCCGAGGGCACGCCGTTCCACGGCCTGCCGGTGCCAGAGGATGTGACGGTGACCGCGCAGGTTCTGGCCCAGCCGGACCCGGAGCTTGCCGCCCGCACCATCGCCGCGCTGACCGATGGCACGCCCTTGGTCACGCGCAAGGCGGTGGGAGAGGGGCAGGTGGTGCTGTTCCATGTGACTGCCAATGCGGAATGGTCGAGCCTGCCTTTGTCGGGCCTTTTCGTGCAGATGCTGGAACGCTTGGCGGTCTCCACCCGCCCCGCGGCGCCCGAGGCGGGCGATCTGGCAGGCCAAACCTGGGTGGCGGAGGCGCTGCTCGATGCCTATGGCGAGCCGTTGGATGCAGGCGAGATGCCCGGCATGCCGGGTGAGGCTTTGGCCCGCGCCATCGCCGAAGGGCCGGGGCCTGACCTGCCCCCCGGTCTGTATGCTGGGGCCGAACGGCGGGTGGCGCTGAATGTGATCGGGGCAGAGACGGTGCTTGCCGCCGCCACATGGCCTCAGGGCACGGTGATCGAAGGGTTGGAGGCCCCGGCCGAGCAATCGCTGAAAGGGGCGTTCCTGTCCGCAGGGCTTGGGCTGTTGCTGCTGGATGTGCTGGCCGCGCTTTGGGTTTCGGGCCGTTTGGGCGGGCTGATGCGCGGGGCGGCGGTGCTGGCCGCGCTGGCCGTGATGGCCCCGCAGGTCAAGGCGCAAGAGGGGAATGACGATCTGGCGCTGGAGGCGACCACGGGCCTTGTGCTGGCCCATGTGCTGACGGGCGATGCGCGGGTGGATGAGATCACGCGGCAGGGCCTGATCGGCCTTGGCGATGTGCTGTGGGCGCGCACCTCGATTGAACCGGACCTGCCGATCGGGGTGGATATCGAACGCGATGAACTGGCGTTCTTCCCTTTCCTCTATTGGCCCGTGTCTACCGCGCAGCCCCTGCCTTCGGCGGAAGCCTATCGCAAGCTGAACGAGTATCTGCGCACGGGTGGCATGATCCTGTTCGACACCCGCGATGGCGGGGCGGCAGGCGGCAGTTCGGCCGAGGCGCAGCATTTGCAGCGCATCGCGGCGGGGTTGGACATTCCGCCCCTGGAACAGGTGCCGGGTGACCATGTGCTGACGCGGACCTTCTATCTTTTGCAGGATTTTCCGGGCCGCCACGTGCTTGGCCCGACATGGGTCGAGGCTGCGCCGCCCGATGCCGAACAGGTGGAGGGGATGCCCTTCCGCAACCTCAACGATGGCGTGACCCCCGTTGTGATCGGCGGGAATGACTGGGCGGCGGCTTGGGCCGTGACCGCCTCTGGCGCGCCGATGTTGCCCGTGGGGCGCGGCTTTGCGGGCGAAAGGCAAAGGGAAATGGCCTATCGTTTTGGCGTGAACCTGATCATGCATGTGCTGACCGGCAATTATAAATCCGATCAGGTTCATGTGCCTGCGCTTTTGGACAGGCTTGGCCAATGACCCAAAGCCTGATCCTTGACCCTTTGGTGCCGCTGCCCCTTCTCTGGGTCGCACTGGTTGTGGCTCTGGGCTTCGTGGTGCTGGCGCTGTGGCGCGGCCTGTCGGGCTGGGGCCTGCGCGCCTTGGCGCTGGCCACGGTGCTGGCGGCACTTGCCAACCCCTCCTTGCAAGAGGAGGACCGCAGCCCGCAATCCGACATCGTCATTGCCGTGGTGGATGACAGCGCAAGCCAGCGCCTGTCGGACCGCGCCGCGCAGGCCGAGGCGGCCCTTGCCGCGCTGGAGGCAGAGGTGGCCGCGCGCGACAATACCGAACTGCGTGTGGTGCGCCTAGGCGATGGGGCAGACAATGCCGGAACGCTCGCCATGACCGCGCTGGCCGAGGCTTTGGCCGAAGAACCCCGCGCCCGCGTGGCCGGCGCCGTGCTGATCACCGACGGGCAGGTGCATGACCTTGACCTCGCGCCTGCGCTGCCCGCGCCGCTTCATGTGCTGCTGACGGGACGAGAGGAGGATTGGGATCGCCGCCTGATCATCCAGAACGCCCCGGCCTTTGCCATTTTGGGCGAGGAGGTGCGGCTTTCGCTCAGGATCGAGGATGAAGGCGCGGTTCCGGCAAGTGCCGCGGGCATGGCAGAACTGACCATCGCGGTCGATTCCGATGAACCGGTTACCTATTCCGTGCCGGTGGGGCAGGATCTGGAACTGCCTGTGACGCTGCCGCATGGGGGCATGAATGTGCTGCAATTCACCGTGGCAGGGGTGGAAGGCGAACTTACGGACCGCAACAATTCCGCCGTCGTCCAGATCAATGGCGTGCGCGACCGTCTGCGCGTGCTGCTTGTCTCGGGCGAGCCGCATGCCGGCGAAAGGGTCTGGCGCAATCTGCTGAAGTCCGATGCCAGCGTGGACCTTGTCCATTTCACCATCCTCCGCCCGCCGGAAAAGCAAGATGGCATCCCGGTGTCGGAACTCTCGCTCATCGCCTTTCCGACGCGGGAATTGTTCATCGAAAAGATCGATGAATTCGATCTGATCATCTTTGACCGCTACCGGATGCGGGGCATCCTGCCGATGTCCTATATGCAGAATATCGCCGATTACGTCCGCCGGGGCGGCACGGTGCTGGTGGCGGCGGGGCCGGAATATGGCGCGGTGGATTCCATCTGGCGCTCGCCCCTGTCCGAGGTTCTGCCCGCCGAACCCACCGCGCGGGTGGTGGAAGAAGGCTTCCGCCCGGAATTGACCGATATGGGCCGCCGCCACCCGGTCACCGCGGGGCTGGACCGGCTCGCGCCTGAGGAGGGCTGGGGTCGCTGGTTCCGTATGGTCGATGTGGTGCCGCGCGCGGGCCAAGTGGTGATGGAAGGCCCCGGCGACCGGCCCCTTCTCGTGCTGGACCGGGTGGATGAAGGCCGGGTGGCGGTGCTCGCCTCTGATCACGCCTGGCTTTGGGGCCGAGGGTACGAAGGCGGTGGGCCGCAGCTTGAACTCCTCCGCCGGCTTGCGCATTGGATGCTGAAAGAGCCGGAACTGGAGGAAGAAACCCTGACCGCCCGCACGGGCGAGGGCAGCCTGACCGTGATCCGCCGCACGGTAGAGGAGACCCCGCCCGGCGATGTGACGGTGACCGCGCCGGATGGCACGACCTCGGCGCTGACGCTGAGCGAAATCGACCCCGGCCGGTGGGAAGCAGAGATCACCGCGCCCCAGACTGGGCTCTATCGGCTGGAGCAGGGCGAACTCACCCGCGTTGTGGCGATCGGCCCCTCTACCCCGCGCGAGTTTGAGCAGACCATCGCGGATGGCACAGCCTTGTCGGACCTTGTCGCCGCCACCAACGGCGGCATCCTGCGGGTAGAGGATGGCGCGCCCGATCTGCGCAGCGTGCGCGAAGGCCGCCCCGCCGCCGGTCGCGGCTGGATCGGGATCACCCCGCGTGACGCCTATGTCACGCAAGATGTGCGCGTTGGGGCGCTGCTGCCGGGGTGGCTCTGGCTTCTCCTCGCCGCCGGCCTCTCCATCGCCGCTTGGCTGATCGAAGGCCGCCGCGGGGCAAGACCGACCTCTGCCTAGGCAATAGCTCCGTCCCCCTGCTGCCTTCATCTGTTCCCAAATATCCTCGGGAGGGGTCCGGGGAGGGCAGACAGCCCTCCCCGGGGTAGATCCAAGAGAGAGTGGGGTCGGGCAGACAGCCCCCTCAGGGCAGCCGCGCCAGCATCACCGCGCGCGACTGGGAGGCGAATTCGCGCCGCAACAGCACAGAGGCGGAGGCAAGCGCGGTGGCGATCAGCACCCATGGCCCGAGGAGCCAGCCAAGCGCGGCAAGGGCGAAGTAGATTGACCGAAGGCCCCGGTTAAAGCTTTTCGCGGCGGTGATGTTGACCTCTGCCGCTTGCCCGGCGCGGTGAAAGGCGAGAGGGTCGTCACTGTCATTCGGCACCGCCGCCATCAGGATAGCGCAATAGCCGAAAAGCCGATGCGCCCAGATGAATTTCAAAAGCGCATTGGCCAGAAAGGCCAGAACGAGGATGATCTTGACCTCGATCTCTGGTCCCGCCGCCTCCAGCGTCAGGTCACGCGCGAGCCCTTCCAGTCGCGCGGCATTGCCGATCAGCGCGACCCCGCCCCCAATGGCGATCATGCAGGCCGAGGCGAAAAAGGCCGTGCCTTGGCGCAGGCTGTCCATGATCGTTGCATCAAAGATGCGGGGGCTGCGCGTCACGAATTGGCGCATCCAGTCGCGGCGGTACTCGGCCATCAGCGCACTGACCGAAGGCCGCCCGGCGGGCGCATGTTCCACCGCAAAGCCGGTGGCCCACCACAAAAGGACGAGAAGCCCCGCAGCGCAGGCATCGAGCAGGCCAAGGCCCGGAAAGGACAGGGGGAGCAGGGAAAAAGGCGTCATGGCGGCAGGATAAACCGGGTGGAGTCTCCGCGCTATGGGAATCTCCCCGCCTAAAATTGGTTATTTCATTTTACCAATTCATGCGCTAGTCTGTGCTGAAGAAGGGAGCCGCGCCATGGAAATGCCCAAGCCCAACCAGATGGTTCTGTCCGCCAAGGCCCGTATCGTCGCGCGTTTGCGCGACGTGCTGCCCGCCGATTCCGTCATCGAGGATGAAGCGGAAACCCGTGCCTATGAATGTGACGCGCTGACCGCCTATCGCTGCCCGCCTCTGGCCGCCGTGTTGCCGCGCACGACCGAGGAAGTTGCGGCCGTACTGCGCATCTGCCACGAGGAAGGCGTGCCGGTGGTGCCGCGCGGCTCTGGCACCTCGCTGGCCGGGGGGGCGCTGCCCACGGCGGATGCGGTGATCCTTGGCGTGGCGCGGATGAATGCCGTGCTGGAAACCGATTACGACAACCGCTTTGTCCATGTGCAGACGGGGCGGACGAACCTGTCCGTCACGGGGGCGGTGGAAGCGGATGGGTTCTTTTATGCCCCCGACCCGTCCAGCCAATTGGCCTGCGCGATCGCGGGAAATATCGCGATGAATTCGGGCGGGGCGCATTGCCTGAAATATGGCGTCACGACCAACAATCTTTTGGGCGTGACGATGGTGTTGATGGATGGCCGCGTGGTGCAGGTGGGCGGGCCGTTCATGGATGCTGCGGGTCTTGACCTTTTGGGCGTGATCTGCGGCTCTGAGGGGCAATTGGGTGTGGTGACGGAAGCCTGGCTGCGCATCCTGCCCAAGCCAGAAGGCGCGCGCCCCGTTCTGATGGGCTTTGATTCGAACGAGGTGGCGGGGGCCTGTGTGGCCGATATCATCAAGGCGGGCGTTCTGCCGGTCGCCATCGAATTCATGGACCGCCCCTGTATCGAGGCGACGGAGGCCTTCGCCAAGGCCGGCTATCCGATGTGCGAGGCGCTGCTGATCATCGAGGTGGAGGGAAGCCCCGCCGAGATTGATGAACAGCTTGGGGTCATCAAGTCCATCGCCCTGCGCCACAACCCGGTGGAACTGCGCGAGGCGGCGGATGAAGATCAGGCCAAGCGCATCTGGCTGGGCCGGAAATCGGCCTTTGGCGCGATGGGGCAGATCAATGATTACATGTGCCTGGATGGCACGATTCCGGTGTCGTCGCTGCCTTATGTCCTGCGCCGGATTGGCGAGATGAGCCGGGATTTCGGTCTTGATGTCGCCAATGTGTTCCATGCGGGCGATGGCAACATGCATCCCCTGATCCTGTTCGATGCAAACAAGCCGGGGGATTTGGAGAAATGCGAGGCTTTCGGGGCCGAAATCCTCAAGCTTTGCGTGGAGGTCGGCGGCTGCCTGACTGGTGAGCATGGTGTGGGGATCGAAAAGCGCGATCTGATGACGGTGCAATTCGCCCCCGATGATCTGGAGGCGCAGTTGCGGGTGAAGGATGTGTTCGACCCGAAATGGCTGCTGAACCCGGCAAAGGTTTTCCCCTTGCACGTGACAGCCAGCCGTCGCGCGGCCTGAGGCGTCGGCACCGGGGGTTTCACACCCCCGGACCCCCGTGGAGTATTTGGACCAAGATGAAGGGGCAGGGCATGCGGCCTGCGACAGAGAGTGAACTTGCGGAAGTGATCCGAGAGGCGCGCGGGCGGCTGACCATCAGGGGGGGCGGCACGCGGGCGATCCTGCCCGAGGCGGGCGCGGTGCTGGAGACAATGGGCCTGACCGGGGTGGAGCTTTATGAGCCTGGCGCGCTGACGCTTGTGGTGCGGGCGGGCACGCCACTTGCGCAGGTGGAGGCAACGCTTGCGGCAGAGGGGCAACGCCTGCCTTTTGAAGTGCCGGATTTTCGCGCAGTTCTGGGGCGGGCAGGCGACAGCACCTTGGGCGGGGTGGTGGCTGCCAATGCCAGCGGCCCGCGCCGGGTGCAGGCCGGGGCCTGCCGTGACAGCTTGATCGGTGTACGCTTTGTTACCGGCGAAGGCACGGTGGTCAAGAACGGGGGCCGGGTGATGAAGAATGTCACCGGCTATGATCTTGTGAAGCTGATGGCAGGGTCTTGGGGCCAGTTGGGCGTGCTGAGCGAGGTGAGCTTCAAGCTGCTGCCCATTCCCGAAACCGGGGCGACGCTGGTGCTGCGGGGCCTTTCGGATGGGCAGGCTGTGGCGGCTTTGTCTGCCGCGCTTGGGTCGCCCTATGAGGTCAGCGGGGCTGCGCATCTGCCGGGGCAAGGCACCTTCCTGCGGATCGAAGGGTTCGCCAATTCCGTGGCTTACCGGGCCGAGCAATTGCGCAAGCATTTGGCCCCGCATGGCACGGTGGAGGTGGAGGAGGGCACAGCCCGTTGGGCCGCGATCCGCGATGCGGCCCCCTTGGCGGGCCGGGCGGGCGATGTCTGGCGGCTGTCGGTCAAACCCTCTGACGCGCCCGGTTTGGTCGCGCGGATGGGGGCAGAGGCGCATTTCCTTGACTGGGGCGGTGGCCTGATCTGGGCGCTGATGGCCCCCGGCACCGATCTGCGGGCGCGGCTTGGCGCATTTGCGGGCCATGCGACGCGGATGAAGGGCGAGGGCGCGGTTCCCGCGCTGCACCCCCAGACGGGCGCTTTGGCAGAACTCGAGGCTGGCTTGCGCCGCCGCTTTGACCCGCGGGGTCTGTTTTCTGATGCGCTGGTGGCGGCATGAGCCTGATCCTGCTTCTGGCCCCACTCGTCACCTTTCTGTCGCTTGCCTTTTTGCCCGAGGGCAAGGCGGGCAGGATCGGTGTGGCCACGGCGGCGCTTCTTCTTGCGCTGGTCTGGTGGCGGGCCGATGCGGGGGCGGCTGAAGGGGCGCTGTCTGTTCTGCTGACCCTGTTTCTTGCCGCGGTCGCGGCTGCGGCGGCGGTGCAGTTCATCCGCCCCGCGCTGCCCAAAGACCAGCCCCGCGCTTACCCCCTTCTTGTTGGCCTTGTGGCATTTGCCGGGCTGACATGGACCCTGACCCGCTGAGGCAAACCCATGCAGACGACCTTTACCCCCGAGCAGTTGAAAGACCCCGGCATCGCCCGTGCGAATGAGGTTTTGCGCAGCTGCGTGCATTGCGGATTTTGCACGGCGACTTGCCCGACCTATCAGGTGCTGGGGGATGAGCTGGATAGTCCGCGGGGCCGGATTTACCTGATCAAGGACATGCTGGAAAAGGGCCGCCCGGCGGATGAAAAGACGGTCAAGCACATTGACCGCTGCCTGTCTTGCCTTGCCTGTATGTCCACCTGCCCGTCGGGCGTGCATTACATGCATCTGGTGGATCAGGCGCGGGAATATATCGAGGCGACCTACAAGCGCCCGCTGATGGACCGTGTGCTACGCAGCGTGCTGGCTTGGGTTATTCCGCACCCGACCCGGTTCCGCCTTGCGCTTTTGCTTGCCAAGGTGGGGCGGCCCTTTGCCTTCCTGATGCCCGATGCGCGGCTGAAGGCGATGCTGGCCATGGCGCCCAAGCAAATTCCGCCCGTCAGCCGCAATGACGACCCGCAGACCTTTGCGCCACAGTCCCCACGCAAGATGCGCGTGGCGCTGATGACGGGCTGCGCGCAAAAGGCGCTTAACACCGATATCAACGATGCCACCATCCGCCTTCTGCGCCGTCTGGGGGCAGAGGTGGTGGTGCCCGAGGGCATGGGCTGCTGCGGGGCGCTGACGCATCACATGGGCAAGGCGGATCAAAGCCATGCCTCTGCCGCCGCCAATATCCGCGCCTTCATGGCCGAGCATCGCGCGCGGGGCTTGGATGCCATCGTCATCAATACGAGCGGTTGCGGCACCACGGTCAAGGACTATGGCCATATGTTCCGCAGCGATGCCGCCTTGGCCGAAGATGCGGCGACGGTGGCGGGGCTTGCGGGCGATATTTCCGAGGTGCTGACCAAACTGGGTCTGCCCGAGGGCGAGGCGAAGGGGATCAAGGTCGCCTATCACGCCGCCTGTTCGTTGCAACATGGCCAGCAGATCAAGACCTTGCCCAAGGATTTGCTGAAACGCGCAGGCTTTACCGTGGTGGAACCTGCCGACAGCCATCTGTGCTGTGGCAGCGCGGGGACCTATAACCTCCTCCAGCCCGAAATCAGCCAGCAACTCAAGGCGCGCAAGGTGCAGACGCTTGAGGCGAAAGCCCCCGATATCATCGCCGCGGGCAATATCGGCTGCATGATGCAGATCGGCTCTGGCACCGGGGTTCCGGTGGTGCATACGGTAGAGTTGCTGGATTGGGCGACAGGGGGGCCGAAGCCGCCCGCGCTTGTGGCGGCGGAGGGGTGAGGCAGATTGCCACAAATCTGCCCAACTGACCCGGCATAGCGCGGGAAACGACCGGAGGTTTCATGCGGTTCCTGTCCGCCCTTGTGCTGATGCTTTCCTTGGCCTTTGCGCCTGTCTGGCCCGCCCAAGCGCAGGACAGCGGTTTGCGTGCGCTTCAGACCGGCACGGACAGCCGGGGGTGGGAGGCGGTGGGGCGGTTGAACCTGGGCGAGAGGGGCTTTTGCACCGGGGCCTTGATCGCCGAGGATATGGTGCTGACCGCCGCGCATTGCCTGTTTGACAAAGACAGTGGCGCGCGGATTGATCCGGCCACGATCCAGTTCCTTGCCGGTTGGCGCAATGGCCGCGCGGCGGCTTACCGGCAGGTGACAGCGGCGATTGCCCATCCCGACTACATCTATAGCGGCGAAGATGCGGTGGAACGGGTACAATATGATGTGGCCCTGCTGCGGTTGGATCAGCCGATCCGCCTGCCATCCATCCGGCCCTTTGCGACCGATGACAGGCTTGATCGCGGCGATGAGGTGGGGGTTGTCTCCTATGCCCATGACCGGGCAGAGGCCCCGTCGCTGCAACAGCTTTGCCGCGTTCTGGAACGGCGCAGTGGCACCTTTGTGCTGTCCTGCGATGTGGATTTCGGATCCTCTGGCGCGCCGATTTTATCCCTGCGCGAAGGGGAGTTGCGCATCGTCTCGGTCGTGTCGGCCAAGGCGGAAATGGCGGGCCAAAAGGTTTCGCTTGGCACCGATCTGGTGGGACCGGTGGCGGAGTTGCGCGCGCTGATGGCCGAAACCGGCCCGCGCACAGGGCCTGCCCATGTGCGGGTTCTGTCGGGCGGGTCGGGCGGGAAATTCATCAAACCCTAGGCTTTTTGGGGGGGTGACATCCGTACACCCCCTGTACACCCCCCGTACAGACGCAAGACCCGCCGCTGCGCGTGGTGGGGCTGCCGCGCCCTTATCGCCGCGCCCTTGTCGCTGCGACCCTGTCGCCGCGCCCTTGTATAGGTGACCTCTTGACAGGGGCGGGGGCGCTTCCCACCTCAACTGTATCCGGGTGCCACAAGGGCCCGGTGTTCACCGCCCGCCCGGCTTCGGGGGGCACATCATAGCATCGCTTCTTGCGGAGGATGACCCATGCGTAGCTTTGACCTCGCACCGCTTTACCGTGCCACTGTTGGTTTTGACCGGATCGCCGATCTGATGGACCGTGCCCTTTCGGCAGATGTGGCACAGCCGACCTATCCCCCCTACAATATCGAAAAGACGGCAGAGGATGCCTATCGCATCTCGATCGCGGTGGCGGGTTTCACGCCCGATGAGCTTTCCGTCGAAGTGAAGGATGGCGCGCTGCATGTCGCTGCCCGCAAGGCGCCAGAGCAGGGGGAAAAGACCTATCTGCACCGTGGCATCGCCACCCGTGCCTTTGAACGCCGCTTTGCGCTGGCCGATCATGTGCGCGTGACGGGGGCCACCCATGAACATGGGATGCTGCATGTCGATCTGATCCGCGAAACGCCTGAGGCGTTGAAACCGCGCCGGATCGAGATTGGCCGCCCCTCTGACCTGCAGGGCCGCGCGGTTCCAACGCTGGAAGCGTGATCGCAGGACGACCCCGCGGGGAGGGCTGTCTGCCCTCCCCGCACCCCTCCCGAGGATATTTTTGAACAGATGAAGAGGGCGTGCTGCGCGCGCCGCTTCATCCGCCCGCCGGAGGCTCCCCCGGCGGGCTTTTGGCTGTTGACCATCCGGCCTTTGCCCATTGATTTTCCCGGCCCGCCCGTGCAAACCGCCCCCAAAGCAGGGAAGAGGCCGCCATGACCAGAATCGACGCCACCTTTCAGCGCCTGAAGGCCGAGGGAAAGAAGGCTTTTGTCTCCTATATCATGGCGGGTGATCCGGATGCGGAGACCTCTTTCGCGGTGATGAAAGGCCTGCCGGAGGCGGGGGTGGATATCATCGAACTGGGGATGCCCTTCACCGATCCGATGGCCGATGGCCCGACGATCCAACTGGCCGGTCAGCGCGCGCTGGAAGCGGGGCAGACCTTGGAGCGCACGCTGCAAATGGTGCGCGATTTCCGCAAGGCGGATGATACGACCCCGATCGTGGGGATCGACGGGTTGATCGTGGTGGACCTGCCACCCGAGGAAGACAGCGAGCTGTGCCTGCCCGCCAAGGCAGCGGGGTTGAATTTCATTCGCCTGGCCACGCCCACGACCGACGCAAAGCGCCTGCCCACCGTGCTGCAAAACACCAGCGGTTTTGTCTATTACGTCTCGATCACCGGAATAACCGGGGCTGCGGCGGCGCAGGCCGCGGATGTGGCGCCAGAGGTCGCGCGGATCAAAGCCTCGACCGACCTGCCGGTGATCGTGGGCTTTGGCATCCGCACGCCGGAAACTGCCAAGGCGATTGCCGGGGTGGCCGATGGCTGCGTGGTCGGCTCCGCCATTGTGAAGATGATCGAACAGAAGCGGTCTGTGGCCGATATCCTTGCCTTTGTGCGCGGCTTGGCCGATGGGGCGCATCGGGCCTGATCTGGGCTTGATCTGAGCCTGATGTCGTCAGGGCGGGGCTGTTACAGCCCCGCGCCTTCCTCCATCCCCAGCATGAGGTTGAGGTTCTGCACCGCAGCCCCCGAGGCGCCTTTGCCAAGGTTATCGAGGCAGGCGAGCAGCACCAGACGGTCGCCATCAGCCCCGGGATGGACCGAAAGCTCCATCATATTGGTGCCGTTCAGGCGTTCTGGATTGGCACGCGGGCCCACCTCGGCCGGGTCCACCACGCGAACAAAGCGTGCGCCTGCGTAATGCGACTCGAGCGCCGCGCGATAGGCGGCGGGGTTTTGGCCTGCGGGCAGATGGAGCGGGATCTGCACGATCATGCCCTGGGCGTAATGGCCCACGGAAGGAATGAAGATCGGCTTGGCGGTCAGCCCCGCATGGGCCGCGATTTCGGGCAGGTGTTTGTGCTTGTGATCCAGCCCATAAAGGAAATGGTTGCCCGCCGTGCCCGCCTCGAATTCCGCGATCAGCGCCTTGCCGCCGCCGGAATAGCCCGAGACGCCGCTGATCGTGAGCGCGGCATTGCGGGCGATGAGCCCCGCGCTGACAAGCGGGGCGAGAAGCCCGATGGCGCAGGTGGACCAGCAACCGGGGTTCGACACGCGCTTGGCCGCGACAATCGCCGCCCGATGCGCGGGCGAGAGTTCGGGGAAGCCAAAGGCCCAATCGGGATGCACCCGATGCGCGGTGGAGGCATCGATGAGCCGCACGGGAAGGGCTTCGGCGAGCGCCGCCGATTCCTTTGCCGCATCATCGGGCAGGCAGAGGATCGCCACATCCGCCTGCGCATAGATCTCGGCCCGCGCGGCGGGGTCCTTGCGGTGTTCGGGCGCGATGGAGAGAAGCTGAATATCGGCGCGGCGGGCCAGACGCTCGCGGATTTGCAGGCCGGTGGTGCCCACTTCGCCGTCGATAAAGACCTTTGCTGTCATTGCCGCCTCCTTCTCTTCGTCGCTGCGCCATACAGCATCGCGCGGGATGCGGCCAGAGCATCGTTTCGGCCTGCGGCCATGCGACAGTTGCGCGGCAGAGGTGAAATTGGTAATGCGGGCTGACCAATACTGGCTTTCCGCCTGATCTGCCGCAACAGAAGGTTTGCGCCCATGCCCGTCATCACCTGCATCGATGATCTGAAACGCCTGCACAAGCGGCGCACGCCCAAGATGTTCTATGATTACGCGGAATCGGGCAGCTATACGGAACAGACCTTTCGTGAGAATACGACCGACTTTGCCGAGTTGAAACTGCGCCAGAAGGTGGCGGTCGATATGTCGGGCCGGTCGGTCGCCAGCACGATGGCGGGGGTGCCTGTCTCGATGCCCGTGGCACTGGCTCCCGTCGGGCTGACGGGGATGCAGGCGGCGGATGGCGAGATCAAGGCCGCGCGCGCGGCGGCGAAATTCGGCGTGCCCTTCACGCTGTCCACCATGTCGATCTGTTCGATCGAGGATGTGGCCGCCAACTCCCCCGCGCCCTTCTGGTTTCAGCTTTATGTGATGCAGGACGAAGATTTCGTGGATCGCATCATCCAGCGCGCGAAGGATGCGAAATGTTCGGCGCTGGTGCTGACGCTGGATCTGCAAATCCTTGGCCAGCGGCATAAGGATTTGAAAAACGGCCTCTCGGCCCCGCCAAAACTGACGCTGCCGGTGCTTTTGGACCTTGCCACCAAATGGGGCTGGGGGCTGGAGATGCTGGGCACCAAGCGGCGGCAGTTCGGCAATATCGTGGGCCACGTAAAGGGCGTGGGCGATACCTCCAGCCTGATGAGCTGGATTTCTGATCAGTTCGATCCCAAGCTCGACTGGTCCAAGATCGCGCGGATCCGCGACCAATGGGGCGGCAAATTCATCCTGAAAGGCATTCTGGATGAGGAGGACGCGCGCCGCGCGGCGGATTTCGGGGCCGATGCGATCATCGTGTCGAACCACGGCGGGCGGCAGTTGGATGGGGCGCTGTCCTCCATCCGCATGCTGCCCCGCATTGTGGATGCCGTGGGCGACCGGGTGGAGGTCTGGATGGATAGCGGCATCCGGTCGGGGCAAGATGTGCTCAAGGCGCTCGCCATGGGGGCGAAAGGCACGATGATCGGGCGCAGCTACATCTACGGCCTTGGCGCGATGGGCGAGGCGGGGGTGACCAAGGCGCTGGAGGTGATCCGCAAGGAACTCGACACCTCCATGGCGCTGTGCGGGGAGCGGGATGTTCACAACCTTGGCCGCCATAACCTGCTGATCCCCAAGGGCTTCTCTGATTGCTGGGAATAAGCGTTTCGACCTGTTTCCCCTTCTGCCCTTCATCTTGGCCGAAATACTCTCGGGAGGGGTCGGGGGAGGGCAGACAGCCCTCCCCGGGGGTTATCAAGCAGAGCAGGGGGCGGGCAGACAGCTCTCTTCGGGCATGATCCAAAGACGATGTCTCGGGATCACCGCGCGCGGCGTGCCATCAGCGGGGCGAGCGCCAGCACGACCAGCAGCATCCCGGCGGCAAAGACAAAGGCAAAGCGCAGGCCAAGGCTGCCTGCGATCAGGCCCAGCAGGGGCGGGCCGAAGAAATAGCCGAAATAACCGAGAAGCGTGGCCCGCGCGACGGCGCGGGCGCGCGCCTGAGGCGCGGACAGGCGGCCCACGAGGGAGAAGGCCGTGGGGGCGATGACCGATGAGCCGATGCCCATGACGATGAAGCCCGCATAGGCCATGGCGGGCGAGCGACCAGCCCCTGACCGGCCAGCCGCGCGAAACCCATGGTCAGCGCCAGTGCCGCAGGCCCCATCGCGCCTTGCTCGGGACTGCCACCCAAGGTTTGCTCGATATGCAGCGCCGACCAGTTTTCGGCGGCGTTTTCGGTCAGGAAAGCGATCAGCACGATCCCGCCGCCGATCACCGGAATGGCGCCAAGCCGCGCTGCCCCTGCCTCGCGCGGCTTGCTGAGGCCGGTGATCCGCCCCTGGGCATCGAGCGTGAGGAGCGCGAGCAGCAAGGCCAGAGCCGCCATCGTGCCCATCACCCAATCCGGCCCCCAGCCCATGCCGCGCAAGGCCCCCGTGGTCAGCGCACCGCCCGCATAGCCGAAACTGTAGGCGGCGTGGCACAGGTTCATCAGATGCAGGCTGCGCTCATTCTCGATCTGCGCCACGCGGGCGTTCATCAGCACATCGGTCAGCCCCGTGGCCGCGCCGCAGGCCATCATCGCCAAGGGGAAAAGCACCAGCCCTGCCGCCTGACCGGGCAGGGCGAAGGCTGCGGCCATGGCCAGTGCCGCCACGGGCAGCGCCGCGCGCCCGACGCTTGCCCCAAAGGCCGGGGCGCAGAGCATGGCCAGAACGGCGGCGATGGGGGTGAAGAGGAGGAGCTGGCCCAACTGCGCCTCTTCGACCCCCAGCATGGCCTTGAGGTCGGGAAGCGCGGCCGCGAAACTGCCCCAGACCACCCCCATCGCGGCAAAGGCCGCCAAGGGCGCGCGGGCCACGCGCACCATGCCCGCAGCAGAGAGCGGGCTTTGGCTTGGGGCCGGGGGGGCAGGCGATTGGGGCATGGGGTGGCCTTGGCAGCTTTGGCGCAGAGCTAGCCCGCGCGGCGGATCAGGGCAAGCCGCCGTATCCGGCCCGGCCTTTTTGCCCTTTCCAAGCCCCTGATTCCCCGCTATAGGCCCCCGGTCGCGCCGTTCACCCTTGGAGGGCGGCGGACCTTAACCAATGGAGAGAACTATGGCTGGTGAGATCCCGGATCTTATCGCCGAGGTACGGACGGGGACAGGCAAGGGGGCCGCTCGTCAAGCTCGTCGTGAGAGCTACGTACCCGGTGTGGTGTATGGCGGCGGCAAGGACCCGCAGCCGATCAACATCAAATACAACTACCTTCTGAAGATGCTCAAGAAGGGCCGCTTCCTGTCGACCCTGTTCAACCTGAAGGTTGAAGGTCAGGAAGATGTGCGCGTGATCTGCCGTTCGGTGCAGCGCGACGTGGTCAAGGACCTGCCGCGCCACGTGGACCTGATGCGTCTGCGTCGGACGAGCCGGATCAACCTGTTCATTCACGTGAACTTTGACAATGCTGACAAGGCCCCCGGGCTGAAGCGCGGCGGCACGCTGACGATCGTGCGCCCGGAAGTGGAACTGGAAGTCACCGCCGGTGAACCCTGCCCGAAGGCGTGGTGCCGACCATCAAGCGTAATTTCGTGATCGCCAATATCGCGGCGCCTTCGGGCCTGCGGTCGGAAGACAACGCGGAAGAGTGATCTGCCCCTGATGGGTGCAGCAAGGCGCGGCAGGGGAACCTGCCGCGCCTTTTGCTTTGGGGCCAGTGTTTCGGACCGCCCCGGGGAGGGCTTTTCGCCCGACCCCGATTTCTCTTGGATATACCCCGGGGAGGGCTGTCTGCCCGACCCCGATTTCTCTTGGATATACCCCGGGGAGGGCTGTCTGCCCGACCCCCATCTTTCTTGGATATACCCCGGGGAGGGCTGTCTGCCCTCCCCGGACCCCTCCCGAGGATATTTGAGAACAGATGAAGGGGGCAGGGCGGGAAGAGCCTTTAGATTGCGGCGCGTTCGAGATGGGCGCGGTAACGGGGGTCATCCTCTGGTCGCCGGCCTGCCTTGGCCGCGATCCGGGCCAGATGGTCGGCGCAGGCGCGGTGGTGCAGGGCGGCGACGCCCGGCAGCGCCATCAGGGCGGCGTGATGGCGGTCAAATTCTGCGGCATGGGCAAGGGCGGAGCGGTCTTCGGCCTCGTTCCTGTTGTAGCGTTCGACAAAGCTTTCGGTGTAGCGGTTCTTGCCCGCGACGGGGGAGAGCGTGCCGCGTTTGAGGCTGAAGCTTTCCAGATCGCGGATCATGTAATGGTTCATCTGCGCGGCGGTATGGGTCTGGCGCCCCGGCGTCATGCGGCGCAGGTAATCCGCCTCTGGGTGCCAATCCTCGAGCGTCTGTCCGCGCGCATCCACCCAGCGCAACCCCGGCGCGCCCCAGCGCGCGGCATGGCGGGGGATCAACCGTTTGGGGCCATGTTCGCCGAGTTTGCGGAACCAATCGGGCTTGGCATGGATCGTCTTGACCCAAGTGCTTGTCGGATCGTCGGAAGGTGCCGCGCGGGTGAAGCGGCGGTGGATCAGGCCATCTTCGAAGGTCGCATGGCCCGAGGTGCCAAAGACCCGCCAATTGATCGCCATGCCGAGAAAATCCGCCGGATCGGGGATCAGATCGGTGATTTGCCCCGCGCCTTTGTGGATCACCAGAAACTCATCCACATCGCAGACCAAGACCCAATCCGCCCCCGCCACTTGGGGCAGCGCCTTGGCGGCGGCAAGTTTCGTGGCGGTGATCGGGGCATCGGGGGGGATGGTGACGGGCAGATGCGTCACCACCGCCGCCGCCTGCATCCGGTCCAGCAGCGCGGGCGCGGCATCGGTGCAATCATTGGTGGCGATGACGATATCGGTAAAGCCCAAGCGCCGATACCAAGCGACCCATTCCACAAGGAAAGGGCCTTCGTTCCGGATGGAACAGACAACGGCAAATCTACGGGACAGATCGGAAGGCAACTCGCATGGCTCCGGCGTTTTGCGATGCTTGACCTTGGCCACGCCCTTCGTCAAGGAAGTTGGCAAGCAGGAGGGTGCGATGAAGCTGTTTGTCGGATTGGGCAACCCCGGCCCCAAATATGCGGGCAACCGCCACAACATCGGCTTCATGGCGCTGGACCGGATCGCCGCCGATCATGGCTTTGGCCCTTGGAAAGCGGCCTTCAAGGGCGAAGTGGCCGAAGGCCGTTTGGGCAGCGCCAAGGTGCTGCTGTTGAAGCCCGGCACTTTCATGAACCTGTCGGGCCAATCGGTGCAGGCGGCGATGGCCTTCTATAAACTGGGGCCAGAGGCGGTGACCGTTTTCCACGATGAACTCGACCTTGCCCCCGGGAAATGCCGGGTGAAGCAGGGCGGGGGGCATGCGGGGCACAATGGGTTGCGGTCGATCTCTGGGATGGTGGGCGAGGCTTATGCGCGGGTGCGCCTTGGCATTGGCCATCCGGGGCATAAGGATGCGGTGGCAGGCTATGTGCTGCATGATTTTGCCAAGGCCGATCAGGACTGGCTGGACGATCTGCTGCGCGGCATTTCCGATGGGGCAGGGGCCTTGGCCGAAGGCGATGCCGCGCGGTTTTTGAACGCGGTCGCTTTGCGCACGGCGCCCCCGCGCCCCTCGACTGGCACGGCACGGCCCGAAGGCGCGCCCGCGCCT
>JALOTC010000059.1 GCA_025458085.1 Cypionkella sp.
GCGCATGTCGAAATCTCGAACATGCTGCAGCGGATGCGCGAACTGGCCGTTCAGTCGGCCAACGACACCAACACCGCGCAAGACCGTGCAAAGATCAGCGCAGAGACCAAACAGCTGATCGCCGAAGTCAACCGTGTGGCTGAAACCACCACCTTTAACGGCATGAAGGTTCTGGATGGGTCCTTCAGCGGCAAGCAATTCCAGATCGGCGCAGATGCCGGCCAGACGATCACCGTGAACGTCGACAGCGCTTCGGCCCGGTCGATCGGTGCGAACACCATCAGCTCAAGCCTGCAAATCGATGATGCTGCACCGACCAGCCAGAACCTGACAATTACTGGTCATGCAGGGCAGGAAACTGTCGCCTCGGGTACTTCGGCTAAAGCTGCGGCCAAGGCAATCAACGACGTTTCGGCTGCTACGGGCGTGACCGCAAGCGCCGTGACCAAGGCAGAACTTACGTCGGTTTCTTCAGCCGGTATCGTGAGCTTTAGCGTCAACGGGACCTCGATTGGTAACGTCACCATCACTGACACGACCGACCTAACGGCCTTGCGCGATGCGATCAACGATGTCGCTGGCACGACAGGGATCACCGCTGAAATGGGTGAAACGAATGGCTCGGTGGTCCTCACCTCCGCTACCGGCGAGAACATCTCGATCACGGGGTATTCCAACGGAGCTGGTGCGACAGAAACCATGGTCGTCAATGCGCTCAAGGCTGATGGCACCGCCCCAGCAACGGCTGTGACCGCCACTTTGACGGAAGGCGGCACCGTTGATGCGGTCGTGGCTGGCGAACTTAAGCTTACGTCCACGAACAGCTTCTCTGCCGTTGGCTCGGCAGCGGGCTTTCTGGATACAACCGCTTCGACCTCGACTTTGTCTTCGGTGGCCGACATCGATGTGGATACGGTCGAAAATTCCAAGGCGGCAATTCAGGTGCTTGATGCGGCGATCGAGAAAATCTCGGAATCCCGTGCCAACCTTGGCGCCATTTCCAACCGTCTGGACAGCACGATTTCGAACCTGACCAACATCTCGACCAACGTGTCGGAAGCCAAGTCGCAGATCATGGATGCCGACTTTGCGCAGGAATCGACGGCTCTGGCCCGCGCCCAGATCCTGTCGCAGGCTTCGACCGCAATGCTCGCGCAGGCAAATGCCTCCAAGCAGGGTGTACTGAGTCTCCTTCGCGGCTGACGGAAAGCCGACAGACTAAAGAACCATACCCGGCGCAGCCTTGCGCCGGGTATTTTGAATCAAAGGGTTAAGGTGTTTCGACTTGGCCCTTTTGTCGGCAATCCGTCATTTTATGCCCGTCAAACCATTTTTTTGCGTCGCCCCCCGGCCCGAGTCATTTTCGCTGCAAGGAGTTTCACCATGCAGCTTTACCAGTCCCATACTCTTGCCCAACGCCAGTCGATGGTGGTCAGCGCCCAACTTCAGCAGGCGATCCATCTGCTTGCACTTGGCAATACCGATCTTGCCACCTTCATCGAACAGCAGGCCGAGGAAAATCCATTTGTCGAACTGGCTTTGCCGCCGCGGGGCGGAGCAGAACCGGGGCTTGCGCTGCCGATGGCGCGGCGGGCGGATGATGAGGAATGGGATCGGATCGGAAGCCTTGCCGCCGATCCGGGGCCTTCGCTTTATGCCCATGTGACGGCAGAAATCGCCCGGCTGGACCTGACTGCCGCAGAGCGTATGGGCGCTTCGGTCTTTTTGGATGCGCTGGAGCCTTCGGGGTGGCTGGGTCAGCCCTTGGCGGTGCTGGCACAGCGCGCGGGGCTTGCAGAGGCAGAAGCAGAGGTGCTGCTGGCCCGTTTGCAGGCGATAGAACCGGCGGGGCTTTTTGCCCGCAATCTGGCCGAATGTTTGCGCCTTCAGGCGCGGGAACGCGGTATCCTGACGGCGCGTTTTGCCATGATCCTTGACCATCTGCCGATGCTGGCGCTGGCCGATCTGAAGGGGCTGTGCCGGGTCTGTGGGTGCAGCATGGATGAATTGCGCGCGGATCTGCGCCTGCTGCGCGGGTTGAACCCCAAGCCGGGCGCGGTGTTCGAAACCTTTGTCGCGCCGCAGCGCGCGCCCGATGTGATCGTGACGCAGGGGGCGAATGGCTGGTCGGTCGATCTGAACCGGTCCACCCTGCCGCGCGTGGTGATCCGCAAGGATGAAGCGCGGGCCGTGACCCGTGGCCCGATTGCGGGGCGCGAAAAAGCCGGGGCTTATGTGGGCGAAAGGCTTGCCGTGGCGCGGTGGCTGCACCGGGCGGTGGAGCATCGCAACCAGACGATCCTGAAGGTCGCGGCCGAGATCATGCGCCGACAGACTGCTTTCCTTGAACAGGGGGCGGCGCATCTGAAGCCGATGATCCTGCGCGAAGTGGCCGATGCCGTGGGCGTGCATGAAAGCACGGTCAGCCGGGTAACGACGGGAATGCTGGTGCAGACCCCGCAGGGCACGTTGCCGATGAAGAGCTTTTTCAGCACTGCGCTTGGCAGTGTTGCGGGGGACGATTCCGGCTCTGCCGCCGCCGTACGCCATCGCATCCGCCAGTTGGTGCAGGCGGAAGACCCGCGCCATCCGCTGAGTGATGACGAGATTGCACGGGTGATTTCGGCGGAGGGTACGGTTCTGGCCCGGCGCACGGTTGCGAAATACCGCGAGATGCTGTCGATCGGGTCATCAACCCAGCGGCGGCGGCAGGCAGCGCTGTCCGGTCAGGCCTGAGCCTTCACCTCTTTCGGCGGGGCGGGAAGAGCGGCAAAAACAAAGCGCGCCGATGGTTCAAGGCGCAGAAGGGCGGCATGGGCCGCCCTTTCGCTTGGCGCGGCAAGGACGGCCAAGGGGGCCATGCCGCGCGCCATTCTGTCTTTTCGGAAATACCGCGGGCCTGCGTGCCATATATGCAGGCCCGCGGCGATATAGACTGCGGCCAGCATCAGGGGTGATACGGCCAGCGCGACCATGCCCGCCGCAATGAGTGCCGAGGCCGGAACCCAAAGCCGCATTTGCAGCAGCCAGACCGGCGGCGCGATCAGGGCTAGCAGCCCGGGCGCAAGTGGTTGCAGGTCATAAAGCCCCTCGCGGTCGGCAAGAATTTCCCAGTTCGTCAGGACATCGGGGTTGATCCGTGCCAGACCCTCTTCGGGCGCGGCGGAAACAGGCTCCCAGATACCAAGGCGTGCCGTGGGGGAAAGGACTGTGACCAGCGCAGTGCCACGGCGGAAGGTCAGAGCAAGCGCCTTGCCCCCGGCGGCGGCAAAACGGTCAAAGAGCGCCCGTTCGTCACCATCGAAGGACAACCCATTGATCGCGCACAAAAGATCACCTTCTTGCAGGCAAAGACTGCGCCCTATGGGCGTGGCTTGCGGACCAACAAGACGGAGGAGGGTGGGCTGCATCTCGGCGCTCATGGATAGCGGAAAGGGCCTTGTTCGGGGGCTGTCGTGGCAGGGCGGGCCTGCGGCGGGCGCGGTTTTGGCGCGGGCTGCGGATTGGCTTTGGGCGGGGCGTTTGCAGCGGCGGCGGGCCGCGCCAGAAGGTTGCGCAAGTCTTCGAGCAGCGCCTTCATTTCGGGGTCTGTGCCGGGGCTGACAGCGCCGGCATCACCAAGGGCCGTCAGCACCTCCCCACGAAAGGTATCCAGCCGCGTGTCCAGATGGTCGGTGATGGCGGCGACGACCTGTGGTTGCAGCGTGGCAGATTCGGCAGTGACCCTGGTCAGGTCGCCGGATAGCCGGTCCCCCAGGCCGTCGATCCTTGCGCCCAAGGTTTCTGCAAGTGCACCTGTTTTGGCCAAGGCGGCATCGGCGGCATCCAATCTTGAGGAAAGGTTTTGAACCTGTTCGACCAGCACCTTCCCAGCGGCGGCCTGAATTTCCGCAGCATCGCGCAGGTCGGCGATACTGCGCAGCGCAACAAGCGCCCCCATACCGCCTACGGCTACCCCTGCGCAAAGCGTGCCAAGGGCAAGGGCCAGAACCTTCTTCTGCCGGTCTTCTGCCCGGCGTAGGCTTTCTAGCGCCTCTTTACGGATGGCGGAGGCTTCCTCTGCGGCATCTGTGGCCGTAGCCGCCGCCTCGAGCGCGTGGCGGATCGTGTCGGAAAGGCTGGTTGCGGGCGCTGTGGCGGCGGTATCTTCGGTCATGCCGATCTCCTGATCTTGGGGGGCGGGTGCAGGAAGCGTGCCATCAGCGACGCCTGCGCCCGCGCGCCGATGCAACCAGGGCCGCAATGCGGAAGCGCATGGCCCCGGCGACGGAAAGCAGCGCGCAAAGACCCAGCAAGCCGCCCTTGAGCGTGCTGCCTTCGGCCAAGGCGGCCAAGGTCAGGAGCAGGCCAAAGAGGAGGAAACTGAAGTTGTTGATCGCCTGACCGATGCTGGACGGCTTTTTGTCAGCCATGATCTGTTCCCGTCTGCCTATGGCCGAATTCATTGAAATGCAGATCTTCTGGCAGGTCGATCTCGGGCAGGTCCGATGCCTCGCCCCGATCCAGACGATAGACATGGGCCAGGATGGCGGCCACGGCGCCGTAGAGGCCGGGCGTGATTTCGGCCCCAATCTCGCCGGTAAAGAACAGCGCGCGGGCAAGGGGCGGGCTTTGCATCACCTGTACACGGGCGGCACGGCCACGGGCCATGATCTCTTGCGCCATCGGACCTTTGCCCATGGCCAGCACAACGGGGGCGGGCATGTCGCCCGGCACATAGCGCAACGCCACGGCGAAATGGGTGGGGTTCGTTACAATCGCCGTGGCCTTTGGCACATCCTCCAGCGCCGCGCGCTGCTGGCCTGACCGGCGGCTTGCCTCCATCTGCAAACGGCGCATCCGGCCCTTCACCTCGGGCGAGCCGTTCGACTCCTTTGATTCTTCTTTCATCTCTTGAAAGGACATCATCAGTTTCTTGCGCAGCGAGAGGAACTGCCACGCAAGGTCGAGCGCCCCGATGCCCACCAGCCCAAGGCAAAGCCATGCCAGAAGGGCGAGGATCGCGGCCCACAGCACGGCAAGGCCGGTGGATGGTTCGACCATCGACAGATCGGCGAAGGCGGGGATCTGGTCCCTGACCGCAAGAAAGGCTAGCCCGCCAAGCGCAAGCACTTTGAGGATGCCCTTGGCCAGTTCGACAAGCGCCTGCATCGAGACCATGCGGCCGAGGCCCTTGATCGGGTCGATCTTGCTGAAGTTGAAGCCTGCGGCCTTTGGCGCGAAATTGAGGCCCCCCATCGCCATTTGCAGGCCAATCAGGCCGATGGCGATGGGCAGGCCAAAGATGAGGCCGGTGAGCAGTACCTCTGTCCAGGATTGGGCCAGCCGGTCGCTGACCAGCCGATCCAGCTCTGCCGCCGGACCGAGGTGGAAATAGGCAGTCCAGCGCCCTACGACCACTGGGCCGATGATCCCGCCCAAGGCCAAAAGCCCGGTTCCCATTGCGATAGAGGCAAAGACAAATGTCTCTTTCGACGTCAGGACCTGCCCTTCCTTGCGGGCGTCCTCTTTGCGTTTCTCGCTGGGGTCGAGTGTTTTTTCCTGACTGTCGTCTTCAGCCACCGGCGGCCTCCAACATGCTTGCGATGCTGTCGGTGCCGGTCTGGCTCAGGTCTTGGAAGGCCCCGATCAGACCGGGAGCAAAGACGATAACCAGCAGAAAGGTCGCAGCCATTGTGATCGGAAAGCCGAAGGAAAAGACGTTCAACTGGGGGGCGGAGCGCGTGAGCATCCCGATCACGATGTTCAAGAGCAAAAGGGCCGCGACGATGGGCAGCATGATTGCGGCTCCTATGGCGAACATCATCCCGCCCGCCTCTAGCCCTGCGGTGATCAGGATCTGGGCGGAAAGGGCCGCGCCAACGGGAAGGATGTCATAGCTTTCCAGCACCAACCGGATCGCAAGCAGATGCCCGTCGGTGCCAAGAAAGACGGAAAGCAGAAAGAGGCTGAAGATCGTGGCAACGATCGGGGTCTGCCCGCCGCCTGCGGGATCGAATTGCGCGGCGAAGCCAAGCCCGGCAGTGGAAGCGATCCGATCCCCCGCAAGCGCTGCCGCGCCAAAGAGGATCGTGAGCAAAAGCCCTGCCGCCAGCCCGATGATGAGTTCGGTAAGGATGACCGGCACGAAGCTAAGGCCCGAGATTACCTCGGGCGCGGGAAGGCTGACCCGTGCCATTACCGGCAGGGCAATGATCGCCGTGGCGACGATCCGCACCGGCAAAGGAACAAAGCGCCCGCCAAAGACCGGAGAGGCCAGCAGAAAAGCCCCGATCCGCAGCATGGCGATCATGTATTGGGCGAGGATTTCGGTCGTCTCAGACAGGGCGAGCATTGGCAGCATCACGGCACCTATCGGATCGCGGCGATGCTGTCGAAAACAAAGGCGAAGTAATCTGTCATCGTGGACAGCATGAAGCCTGCGCTGAGCGCCATGGTCAAAAGGACGATGGCGAGTTTCGGCACGAAGGAGAGCGTTGCCTCGTTGATCGAGGTGGCGGCTTGCAGGATGCCGATGACCAGACCCACCACCAGCGCGATGACAAGAACCGGGCCAGCGACGAGGATGATGTTCCAAAAGGCGATGCGCAGATGTTCGATATTGCCATCGAAATCCATGGTCATGGCCCCCCATAGGTGGCGGCAAGCGACCCCACGGTCAGTGCCCAGCCATCAACCAGAACAAAGAGAAGCAGCTTGAAGGGGAGCGAGACGAGCATCGGGGACAGCATCATCATGCCTAGCGCCATGAGGATGGAGGCGATCACCATGTCGATCACTAGAAAGGGCAGGAACAGCAAAAAGCCGATTTGGAAAGCGGTTTTCAGCTCGGATGTCATGAAGGCCGGAAGGATGACCGGAAAAGGCACATCCGCAGGCGCGGCAAAGGGGCCGACGCCTGCCATTTCGGAAAACATCAGAAGATCATTCTGCCGCGTATTGCGGACCATCCATTCCTTGATGGTCGCCGACCCCTGCGCCATTGCGGTATCGGCATCGATCTGACCTTGGAGATAGGGGTTCACCGTTTCGGTATAGAGCGTGGACAGCGTGGGCTGCATGACAAAGAAGGTTAGAAACAGCGCCAGCGCAATCAGCACCTGATTGGGTGGGGTCTGCTGTGTGCCAAGCGCCTGCCGCAGGATCGACAGGACAATGATGATCCGGGTAAATGCGCTCATCCCCAGCACGATTGACGGCAGGACCGTCAGCGCCGTCATCAGGGCAAGGATCTGAAGCGACAGCGAATAGGTCGTGCCGCCCTCGGCTTCGGTCAGTTGCAGGGCGGGAAAACCCTGTGCATCCGCCATGCTGGCAGAGGCAAGGATTAAAAGGATCAGCACAAGGGTCCGCATCACAAAGCCCCCCGGTGCAACTCGGTGACAACAGGGGCCGTGCCTTTGGCGCGAAGGACCAGAAATTCCTGCCCGTCAACAGACAGGATCATGGCGCGGTCGGTCGGGGAGAGGGCGGCCACCTCGGCCACCTTGATCCGCCGGTCTTGGCCCATCTTCCGGGCCAGACCATCGCGGTTGCGCTGGACGTAAAGCCACAGAGCCAGGAGCGCCCCAAGAAAGAGGACAAGCGTCAGGATCTGGAAAAGGGATATGTCTGGGGCCTGCTGCACCGGGGGCATCCTTGCGTGATCTTGCAACCGAAAGGCTGCAAGGCCCGTGCCAGTCCCCGGGGACGTCAGAGGCTTTCGGCGCGCTTTTCCGGGTCGATGATCTGGCCAAAGCGAATGCCAAAGCGTTCGCCGACCATCACCACCTCGCCTTTGGCGATCGGGGTGCCGTTGACCAGCACATCCAGCGGATCGCCTGCCAAACGGTCAAGTTCGATCACCGAGCCTTCGGACAGGCGCAAAAGATCGCGGATCGTCAGTTCCGTGCGGCCTACTTCGACCGAAAGCTTGACTCCGATATTCTCCAAGAGCCGCAGGTTTTCGGGGCTGGGCCGTTCGGCCCCTGTCATATCAGTCATGGTCATTCCTCAGCTTTCATGGGTCTGGCTGCGCCCAAGGACGCGGATGGCGGATTGTCCGTTCAGATTGCCGGCCTGGGCTGCGAACAATTTCTGTCCTTCGACCAGAACATCGACATGGTCAGCAATCTGCGCCGGGATCACATCGCCGCTGCGCAACTGCATAAGCTGGCGCAAGGGAATTTCCGGCTCGCAAAGCAGGGCAGAGACTTGCAACGGGATTTCAAGGATCGCGCGTTCCAGCCGCAACCGCCAACTCTGGTCGTCATCCACGAAATCAGACTGCATACGAGATCGAAGTTGACTGGAAATGGGCTTGAGCGTCTGCAGCGGATAAATGACGTCAAAGCTTGCCGGATCGGCCCCGGGGATCTGCACCATGAAGGAACAGACAACCACCATATCCTCAGCATCGACGAACTGGGCAAACTGCATGTTTTCTTCATGGCTAATGATTGAAAACGTCAGCGTCACCAGATCGCGCCATGCAAGTTGCAAAGCATCGTTCAAGCGGCTTGCGACGATTTCGATCACCCTGCCTTCGCTTGCCGTAAATTCATTGCGGACCGGCTTCATCGCTTTGATCGTGCCGCCGTAATAGGCATCGGTCAGGAGCGAAACGAAGGCAGGGGGGATGACGACAAGCTTGTTGCCGCGCAATTCCTCGATCCTGCTAGAGGTGATCGAGACAAAGTTGTCTTGGCTGGAACGGTAATCGTCAAAGCTGCGCAGTTCTGGCGGAAAAGAGGAAATCCGCGGCTGAATGCGCAGCATGGGCAGAAAGACGTTCCGCGCCAAACGACAGAAGCGTTCGTTCACCATCTGCAGCGCGTAATATTCGCCTAAGACGGCAGTGTCATTCTGGCCAAAGACAAAAGGCCGAACCTCGACATCGCCGTCAAAGGTGACGTCGAGGTCCTTGTCCATCAGGTCGCCGACAAGGGCCGCGACCTGATCTGCCGACAGCTTCTTGGGGGAGGCCATGCGCCTTACCTCTTATTGCAGGACAAAGCTGGGGAAGAACACATCTTCCACCCCGCCGAACCCTTCGAGGAGTTCGAGGCGCTTGTTCATTGCGTCGCGCATCGCGCGGGCAAGTTCCTCGCGCCCTTCGCGGGTGGCGGCCTGTTCTTCGGTGAAGGTGGCCAGAACGCCAAGGATGTCAGACCTCAGCGCAAGCTGATGGGTTTCCACATTTTTTATGACCGTCTGGTCATATTGTGTGGAAACCCCGACCGACATCTGAAGAAACCTGCGCGACCCGGCGAGGTTTGTCGTAAGTGGCTCGGGGAAGGTGTAATAGCTTGTGACGAAAAGCTCTTGCTCTGGCGTGGGCTTCACCGCCTTGCGGGGCAAGCCATCCTCGCCCATCTCGACCTCGGGGCCTTGCGGTTCTTCGGCGGGTTTTTCGATCAGGGCAAGGATATCGGCATTGGGCGACAGCGGATTGGCGAAATAGAAATAGCCTGCGCCAAAACCGGCACCCACCAAAGCGGTGGCACCGATCAGCGTGCCCAGAAGTTTCAGGATTTTCTTGCCTTTTCCGGGCGGGGCGGCGGGGGCATCAGTGGTTTCTGCGGTCATGTCATCCTCTGCGCGACACTGTCGTTCAGGCGATCAGGTTCAACTGGCCAGCGTGGCCGGTGGCGGGGGTCGGGGCGGAATCGGTCGCCATCCCTTCTGGCGTGTCAGGTCGGGCTGCCGTTTCAGGTTGCGCACGCCAAGACCCGCGCGGCGCAGCATCCTGCCCGGCTAGATTGAAGCCTTGCTGCGCCAACAGATCCGCAAGGCGGGGCTGAGCGTCGTTCAACAGACGCGCGGCTTCGGCGGTTTCTGTCCGAAAACTCACCTCTGCCCGACCATCGCGCAGGTCAAGACGCACATCCAGCGGCCCAAGATGGTCCGGCGCAAGAGCAAGGTCGATCGTCGCGCCATCCTCGGTCAGTTTCGCGGAGATCCTTTCGGCCAGGTCGGCGATCCATTCCGGGTTTTCAGTCTCTAACCGATCAGGCGAGGCAGGAGGCAGGGCGGCAGGCATCACCTCCCCTGTCGCATCCCGGATCGGCGCGGCGTCGAAGGAGAGGGGCGCTGTTGCGGTGGGGATGGTTGCACCGCCTTCGCGCATTTCTACCGCGATAGTGGTGGGAGAGGTGAATTCTACCACGCGAAGCGGGGCGGTCTGAGCGCCCGGTGCCATTTTGAAGCTCAAGGGCAGGTCACGCGCCGTGGTGAGCGGTTTGGCCCGTGGCTCTGCACTGGGCAGAGAGGAGAAAGCCTGAACCGCGCTGGTCGCCCGTTCCGTTCCCGCGCGCGTCAGGGATGCTGCGGCAGCGGCGGGCAGAGGGGCCGTTGCCTGCGGCGGGGTAGGTCTTTGCGCCGCTGGGTCTATTGGCACGTCTGCCACCCGTGGTTCTGGCCGAACGAGCGTGGAAGATGCACTTTGCCCCTCGACCTGTCCTTCGGCGCTATCGTTGGGCATGGCCTTCTGTCCTGAGGCTTCCTTTGCCGCAACAAGGCTCGGCTGGCTTTCCTGGGCGGCAACGGGAAGTGCGATTTCAGGCGGATGGGTCGCTGTCGCAGACAATAGACCGGCCGCTGGCAAGGACGCCGGGGGCATGGCCTTGGCCAGCGGCGCAGTCTCATGCTGTACCGTGCTGCCTGCCTGATGACGGGCAGAATAGACCATCGGTTCCAGAGGAGCGGGTGCCGCACCAACCGTGACCATGGGGAGGATCGGAAGATCGCCAAGCCAGAGCGGTTGGGCGATGACGGTCTGCTCTGCCTCGTCTGGTGCGGCATCTGAGGCGGCGATGTCCGCGCCATCGCCCGGCATCTTTGGCGCGGCGCCCAAAAATGGGCGGGCCGCTGGCTCCACATCCATAGCCAGAACCGTCTGGAACAGCCCGGCGAAGGCATCTGTTTCAGGCTGGGCGGCTTGTTTGATATCGCCATCCTCCGCCGCCGGGAGGCTGGTCAGCGACAGGAAAAGCGCCATCGGATTGGTCTGGTCCATGGTCAGGGTCATGGGGAAACTCCTCTGCCTGCCATAAGCAAGAAGGATGCCATCATCTGCGCGGACCGATCATTTGCGCGGCTTCAGCGCGCGCCTCGGCCTCAGCCCTTTCGGCGCGGCGGGCGGCGAGGGCGGCATCATCCAGCATACGGCGGCGATGTTCCATGCGGGCCAGCGCCGTTGCGGCTTGTTCAGCCTCTGCCCGGAGCACGGTGAGGCGTGTCTGACAGCGTATCGCTTCGGCGGCGAGTTGGTCCACTAAACGGCGGCGTTCGGTCAGTTCGGCAACCGATGCAGCCTGTGCCGCCATATCGCGACGCTGCGCCAAAAGCAGGCCAATGCGGTGATCGAGCGCCTCTGCCGCGCGCAACTCGCGCAGCTTGGCGGCAAGGTCGTGCCGCGCGCGGGCGACCTCTGCCGTTTCCTTGCGCACGATACGAGAAAGAAGCTGGGCGCTGGCCGTCATGTCCTGTCACTTTCCGAGATATGGGTCACTTTGCGCAGCGCCTCGGCGCTGGAGGCGAGATCGGCCGGGTCATGCGCGCCCTG
>JALOTC010000001.1 GCA_025458085.1 Cypionkella sp.
GAGTTGGAGATCAAGGTGGCGCAGGGCGCGAAGCCCGGCGAGGGCGGGCAGTTGCCGGGCATGAAAGTGACCGAACTGATCGCGCGGCTACGGCATTCGACCAAGGGGGTGACGCTGATTTCGCCCCCGCCGCACCACGATATCTATTCGATCGAGGACCTTGCGCAGTTGATCTATGATCTGAAGCAGATCAACCCGCGCGCCAAGGTGACGGTGAAGCTGGTCTCTGCCTCGGGCGTCGGCACGATTGCGGCGGGTGTGGCCAAGGCCAAGGCCGATATCATCCTGATTTCCGGCCATAATGGCGGCACGGGGGCAAGCCCTGCCACATCCATCAAATATGCCGGCCTGCCGTGGGAAATGGGGCTGACCGAGGCGCATCAGGTGTTGTCGATGAACAACCTGCGCGACCGGGTGACGCTGCGCACGGATGGCGGCCTGCGGACGGGCCGTGATGTGGTGATGGCGGCGATGATGGGGGCCGAGGAATACGGCATCGGCACCGCCGCGCTGATCGCCATGGGCTGCATCATGGTGCGGCAGTGCCAGTCGAACACCTGCCCGGTGGGCGTGTGCACCCAGAACGAGGCGCTGCGCGCCAAGTTCACCGGCACGGCGGATAAGGTGGTGAACCTGATCACCTTCTATGCCCAAGAGGTGCGGGAGTTGCTGGCGAGCATCGGCGCGCGGTCGATGGATGAGATCATCGGGCGGGCCGATCTGCTGACGCAGGTCAGCCGTGGGTCGGCGCATCTGGATGATCTGGACCTGAACCCGCTGCTCATTAGCGTGGATGGGTCGCGGTCGATTACCTATGACCGGTCCAAGCCACGCAATGCGGTGCCTGATACGCTGGATGCCGAGATCATCCGCGATGGCGCGCGGTTCTTTGAGGATGGCGAGAAGATGCAGCTGTCCTATGCGGTGCGGAACACCCACCGCACCATCGGGACGCGGGCCGCGAGCCATATCGTGAAGAAGTTCGGGATGCGCAACAGCCTGCAACCCGACCATCTGACCGTGAAGCTGACCGGGTCTTGTGGCCAGTCGCTTGGGGCTTTTGCCGTGCGCGGGCTGAAGCTGGAAGTGCAGGGCGATGCCAATGACTATGTGGGCAAGGGGCTTTCGGGGGGCACGATTGTGGTGCGCCCGCCACTGGCCTCGCCCATTGATCCGTCAGAAAACACGATCATCGGCAATACGGTGCTGTATGGCGCGACCGATGGCTATCTGTTCGCCTATGGTCGGGCGGGGGAACGCTTTGCCGTGCGCAATTCGGGCGCGAAGGTCGTGGTCGAAGGCTGCGGGTCGAATGGCTGCGAATATATGACCGGCGGCGTGGCGGTAATCCTTGGCCGGATCGGCGCGAACTTTGGCGCGGGCATGACCGGGGGCATGGCGTATCTGTATGACCCCAATGGCACGGCCGAGGATTACATGAACCTTGAAAGCCTTGTGACCTGTGCGGTGAGCCATCCGCATTGGGAATCGCAACTGAAAGGCTTGATCGAGGCCCATGCGCGGGAGACGGGAAGCCGGAAGGCCGCAAGCATCCTTGCCAATTGGGAGGCGGAGCGGGCGAATTTCTTGCAGGTCTGCCCGAAGGAGATGCTGCCGCATCTGACGGTGCCTTTGTCGCCGGAACCGGCGAAAGTGCCTGCGGAATGAGATGAAAGGCCCCCCTCGTGGGGGCCTTTCCACATCAGGCGGGCTGGATCAGGCCGTTTTCTTCTGCCTCTGCCAGAAAGGCGGCCAGATCGGCTGAGATCTGCGCCTTGGGCGTATCGGGGAAGATCTGTGCGAGGTCTGCCGCGAGGTCTGCCGGTGTGGCCGGGGTTTCGAGCATGAGCCAGAGCGCATGGGCGAGGCTGTTCAGGTGCCAGAGCATCGAGTCCTCTGGGTGCCAGAGGAACAGACCCGCACGCATCCGGCGCAGGGTGAAGCCCGTGGCGCGGATCAGCGGGCGGTCGGGGGCGAGGGCGTGGCTTGCCTGTGCCTTTGGCGGGAGGGGCGGGAGCGGGCCAAGGCGCGGCGCGCCGGGGCCGAAGGTTTGCGCGAGGAAGGCTGCGGCTTCATCCGCGCGGCCGATGCGCAAGGTAAGGCAGGTCATGCCTGCGGCGAGGGCTTCGGCCTTGGCCAAGGCTGCCTCGGGTTCGGGCAAGGCGGTGATCGACTGGCGCAGGAGGAGGGCTACGGCCTGATCCTGCGGCATGGGGTGGAGGCTTGGGCTGGCGCCGTCCTCCCGCTCCAAGGCGAGGAGGAGGCCGGGGCGGGCCGTGGTGCCATGCGGGGCGAGGCAGAGGGGGCGGAGATAGGCATATTGCGTATCGGCCAGAAGGATGCGGTCGCGCGCGGTTGGCCCCAAGGTTGCGGGCAGGGGCAGACGCAGGCGGGGGGCGGCGCCTAGCGCGATGGCCTCGCCCGTGGCGGAGAGGGGGAGGACATCATCGCCAAAGACCTCCACCCCCTCTTGCAGGGCGAGATGGGCGATGAGGGTGCTTTTGCCCGCGCGGTGGCCGCCGGTCAGGAGGATGAGGGGGCCAGCGCCGAAGCGGAAGGCCGCGCAATGCAGGCCCAAGCCGCCGGGCAGGCCATCGCAGAAGCCCTGGGCCAGATCGGCGATCAGGCCGCAGGCGGTGGCGGTGGGGGTGAGGCGCTTGAGTGGGCGGTCCAGATGGCGGGAGGCGAGGGTATGGGTGCCAGAGGCTTCGCGCAAGACAAGGGCGAGTGCGGGGTTTTGCGCGCCGGGGGTGGCGCTGGGTGTCCAGCCGTGGAGGCAGGAGGTGAGGGCGGCGATCAGCCCTTCGTCGGCCGGGAGGACGACCGGGCCGCCCGCGCCCGGAAAGCGGAGCGTGAGCGCATCGGGAAGGCGGGATGACAGGCGGGGCCGCAGTGCGGCCCGGCCTTTTGTGTGACGGTGGGAGGCCACGGGTCAGATCCCCAGCATCCGCCGCATCCAGATCGGCATCTCGGCGGAAGTGGCGCGGTTCTGGCCGTTGCGATTGCCGCGCGAGGGGCCACTGTTGCGCGACGGGCCGTTGCGCGAGGGGCCGCTGTTGCGGGAGGAACGGCTGCGCGAGGGGCCACTGTTGCGCGACGCGCCGCCGCCCCGGTTGCCACCGCCCGAGGGGCCGCTGTTGCCACCGCGCGAGGCACCCGAGGCGCGGGCGGCGTTCATGCCGAGCATCGTGGGGGCGACATAGGCGGCACCGGCCGCGAGGCCGAGGCGGGCGAGGAGCTGGCGGCGGCTGACGGTTTCTTTTCCGGTGGTCATGGTTTCGTCCTTCTCTTGACTGGCGGGTCTGTCACCCGGTTGTGCAGGAACAACGCAGCCCCCGGCGATCTATTCCAAAAAAATGCGAAAGCGGGGCGCTTGACCCTTTCCTGCCCCTCGTGCCTAAAGGGGCATGGCGAAAGAGGCGAAATCGGGAAAGCGCAAGGCGGAGGCGATGGTCTCTGAACGCTCCTCCAAGGGGGGGGTGCGGCGGCGCGTGCTGTTCTGGCTGTCGCGCGGGGTTATGGCGGTGCTGGGCGGCTTTGCCTTTCTGGTGGTGCTGTTTTCCTTCATGAACCCGCCGATCAACGTATATCAGATGCAGGAATCGGTCCGGCTTGGCGGGTTGGAGCGGGAATGGGCCGATTGGGATGAGATCGCGCCGGTGATGGGACGGGCAGCGGTGGCGGCAGAGGATGCGAATTTCTGCCTGCACTGGGGATTTGATATGGCGGCCATCCGGCAGGCTGTGGCCGAAGGCAGCGGGCGTGGCGCGTCAACCATCAGCCAGCAGGTGGTGAAGAATGTGTTCCTGTGGCATGGGCGGTCTTGGCTGCGCAAGGCGATGGAGGCGATGCTGACGCCTGCGGTGGAGCTTGTCTGGTCCAAGCAGCGGATTTTGGAGGTTTATCTGAACGTCGCCGAATTTGATGAAGGCGTGTTTGGCGTGCAGGCGGCGGCACAGCATTATTTTGGCGTGGATGCGCGCGACCTTTCGGCGTTGCAGGCGGCGCGGTTGGCGGCGGTGTTGCCTGACCCCAAGGGGCGCAGCGCCTCGAACCCGTCGAATTTCGTGCGCAACCGCACGCGGTCGATCATCTCGGGGGCGGAAACCATTGCCGCCGATGGGCGGGATGCCTGTTTCCGGGACTGATGAATTGGGCGCGGCATTGAACATCGGCCCCCGTATCGCTATCACGGGTGCGCCGGAACCGAAGGCCCTTTCATGATCCGTCTGTATCACTTCCCGCTCTCTCCTTTCTGCCGGAAGGTCCGGCTGACGCTGGCCGAAAAGCGGCTGGAAGTGGAATTGGTGGAGGAACGCTATTGGGAGCCTTCGCCGGATTTCCTGCGCCGCAACCCGGCAGCCAAGGTGCCGGTGTTGAAGCTGGATCAGCGCAGCCTGAGCGAGAGCCAGGCGATCTGTGAATATCTGGACGAGACCTTTCCCAACCCGGCGCTGATGCCGCGTGACCCGGAAACGCGCTATGAGGTGCGGCGGCTGTGCGCGTGGTTTGACGACAAGTTCCATGACGAGGTGACGTCAAAGCTGCTCTATGAGCGGGTGCATAAGAAGGTGATGAAGCTGGGCTATCCGGATTCGAAGAATGTGAAAGCCGGGGCTTCGGCGATCAAGTTTCATCTGGATTACATGGCATGGCTTTTGGATCAGCGGCGGTGGTTGGCGGGGGATGCGATGACCTTGGCCGATTTCACGGCGGCGGCGCATCTGTCCTCGCTCGATTACATCTCGGACGTGGATTGGAACCGGTCGGCCACGGTGAAGGACTGGTATGCCAAGATCAAGTCGCGGCCCAGTTTCCGCACGCTTTTGGCCGATCAGATCCCCGGTTTCCCGCCACCCGCGCATTACCCTGACTTGGATTTTTAAGGCCGGTCAGGTCTTTGGCAGAAGGCCGAGGATCGGGCGGGCGAGGACGAGAACGATCAGGATGCGGACAACGTGGTGGAGCGCCACGAAGGCCACATCGGCGTTGATCGCGAGCGCGATGAGGCCCATTTCCGTCAGCCCCCCAGGTGCCAGGGCAAGGATGATCTGATCAACGGGCAGGCCGCTGGTCTGTTGGATCAGCAGGCCGAAGGCCAAAGCGATGGCGAGGGTGGCCAGTGTGGCCACGAGGCTGAGGCCCAAGGCGGGCAGGAGCGTGGCCTTTTGGGTGCCAAGGAAGCGGCAGCCCAGAACGGTGCCGAGGATCACCTGCGCCGCGATGACGATGGGCAGGGGTGGGGCGCTGGCCGTGACATCGGTGGCGTGAAGGACTGCCGAAAGGATCATCGGACCGAGGAAGGTAGGGGCAGGCAAGCGCGCGAGGCGGCCCCCGTAGCTGCCGGCGACCGCGCAGAACAAAAGCACGGCGGCATCAAAGAGCGTGAGGGGTGCGCCGCCGAAATCGGGGAGGGAGCCGACCGCCTCGCCCTTGATCACGCGAAACCAGAGCGCGATGAGGGCGATGGTCAGCACGATGCGGAGCGTATGGGCGAGGATGATGGTGCGGACATCGGCCTTACGCTCCTCCCCCAGTTCGACCATTTCGGCAAGGCCACCGGGCAGGCCGGAGAGATAGGCGGTTTGCCAATCGGCTTTGCCCGCAAAGCGGTAGAGCGGCACGGTGACGGAGGCCACGACCACGAGATAGAGGGCGAGGAGGCCGAGCGAAAGGGTCCAGCCGCCCATGACGCTGACAATCTCGGGCGTGAAGCGCGCGCCGAGCAGCACGCCGATCACCGCCACGGTGGCGGGGCGGATGCGGTTGGGCGGCAGGACGGGCAGGCCCGCCAACGCCGCCGCCATGGTGGCGAAAAGCGCGCCCAGCATCCACGGAAGCGGCAGGCCCAGCACGAAGGCAAGGCAGCCGCCGACCGCGCCGATCAGGAGGGCGAAGGCCATTCGGGCGAGAGGCGCGTTGAGGCGGGGCATGTCTGGGCGGGGCGCGGTCATCCTGTGCCCTTTGTTGCGCCGCCTGACCGGATTGTCCAGCCGTGTGGGGGGCTTCAGGCCCGGCGGGTGAGGCTTGCCACGCCCAGAAGATCAAGCACCCGCGCCTCGATCTGCGGGGCATCCATCCCGGCGAGGCGATACATCGCCTCGGGGCTGGCTTGATCGATGAACGTATCGGGCAGGACCATGCTGCGGAATTTCAGGCCGCGGTCAAAGATGCCTTCATCAGACAGAAGCTGCGCCACATGGCTGCCGAAGCCGCCCACGGCACCTTCTTCGATGGTGATCAGCGCCTCGTGGTGGCGGGCGAGTTGCAGGATCAGGTCGCGGTCCAGCGGTTTGGCAAAGCGGGCATCGGCCACGGTGGCGGTGATGCCCTTTTGGGTAAGCTGCTCGGCGGCCTTTTGCACCTCGGCCAGACGGGTGCCGAAGGAGAGGAGGGCGATGCGGTTGCCTTGGGCGAGCAGGCGGCCCTTGCCGATTTCGAGAATCTGGCCGCGGGTTGGCATCTCTACCCCCACGCCTTCGCCACGGGGGAAGCGGAAGGCGATGGGGCCTTCGTCCCATTGCGCGGCGGTGGCGACCATATGTTTGAGTTCCGCCTCATCCGCGGCGGCCATGACGGTGAAGCCGGGGAGGTTGGCGAGGAAGGCCACATCGAAGCTGCCCGCATGGGTTGCGCCATCGGCTCCCACCAGACCCGCGCGGTCGATGGGGAAGCGGACGGGCAGGCGTTGGATCGCGACATCGTGGACCACTTGGTCATAGCCGCGCTGAAGGAAGGTGGAGTAGAGCGCGCAGAAGGGTTTCATGCCGCCTGCGGCCATGCCTGCGGCAAAGGTGACGGCGTGCTGCTCGGCGATGCCCACATCAAAGCAGCGGCGGGGGAAGCGTTCGGCAAAGAGATTCAGCCCGGTGCCATCGGGCATGGCGGCGGTGATCGCCACGATCTTGTCGTCCTGTTCCGCCTCTTGGATCAGGCTTTGGGCGAAGACCTTGGTATAGCTGGGTGCGTTGGGGATGGATTTCGCCTGTTCGCCGGTCAGCACATCAAAGCGGCCTGTGGCATGGCCTTTGTCGCGCGCAGCTTCGGCCGGGGCGTAGCCTTTGCCCTTTTTCGTCAGCACATGGATGAGCATTGGCCCCGTGGCCCGCGCCTTGGCCGCGCGCAGAACATGGAGCAGCGTATCAAGGTCATGGCCATCAATCGGGCCAAGGTAGCTGAACCCAAGTTGTTCAAAGAGCGTGCCGCCCACGGCCATGCCCTTGAGCATCTCCTTGGCGCGCAGTGCGCCTTCGCGCAGGGGCGGGGGCAGGAGGCTGGCCGCGCCCTGGGCCACGGCCTTGAGTTCGTCAAAGGGGCCATCGGCGTAAAGCCGGGTGAGATAGGCCGAGAGCGCGCCGACGGGGGGCGCGATGGACATTTCATTGTCATTGAGGATGACGAAGAGGCGCTTTTTCAGATGGCCTGCGTTGTTCATCGCCTCGAACGCCATGCCGGCGGACATGGAGCCATCGCCGATCACCGCGATGGCATCGCCCGCATCGCCGCCAAGGTCGCGGGCGGCGGCAAAGCCCAGCGCGGCAGAGATAGAGGTGGAGCTATGCGCCGCGCCGAAGGGGTCATAGGGCGATTCGCTGCGCTTGGTGAAGCCGGAGAGGCCGCCTTCGGTGCGGAGTGTGCGGATGCGGTCGCGCCGCCCGGTGAGGATTTTGTGGGGATAGCATTGGTGGCCCACATCCCAGATCAGCTTGTCGCGCGGGGTATCGAACACGGCATGGATGGCGACGGTGAGTTCCACCACGCCAAGACCCGCGCCCAGATGGCCGCCGGTGACGGATACGGCGGAAATGGTTTCCTGCCGCAATTCATCGGCGACCATGCGCAATTCGCGATCGCTGAGGCCCTTGAGATCGGAGGGCAGGCGGACGCGATCAAGCGTTGGGGTCACAGGGCGATGGGTCATGGCTGCCTTTCGGGGGGCCTATGGGGCGTCAATTGTCGCGGGCGATAACGAAGCGGGCCGCGTCGATCAAGATCTGGGCCTTGGGGCCATAGGGGGCAAGGTGGCTTTCCGCCTCAGCCACCAGATCGGCGGCGCGGGCGCGGGCGCCCTCGAGCCCGAGGAGGGAGACGAAGGTGGCCTTGCCTGCTTCAGCATCCTTGCCGACAGCCTTGCCTGTGGCTTCGACGCTGCCGGTGACATCGAGGATGTCGTCGGCGATCTGGAAGGCGAGGCCGAGGGCGGTGGCATAGGCGCGCAAAGGCGCGGGGTCGGTGCCGGCGATGACGGCGCCGGCTTCGGCTGACCAGCGGATGAGTGCGCCGGTCTTGCCCGCTTGCAGGCGGGTGATCTGGTCGAGCGTCAGGGGCGCGGGGGCGGTTTCGGCGGCGATGTCAAGCGCTTGGCCAAGCACCATGCCTTCGGCGCCCGAGGCTTGGGCCAGACCGCGCACAAGGGCGATGCGGGTTTCGGCAGACCCAAGCGCCGGATCGGTCAGCAGTTCGAAGGCGAGCGTTTGCAGCGCATCGCCCGCGAGGACGGCGGTGGCCTCATCCCATTTGCGGTGGACGGTGGGCAGGCCACGGCGCAGATCATCGTCATCCATGCAGGGCAGGTCATCATGCACGAGCGAATAGGCGTGGAGACATTCGACCGCCGCCGCCGCAGCAACGGCACGTTCTGGCGTGACGCCGAGCATGGCGGCGCTTTCCAGCACCAGAAAGCCGCGCAGGCGTTTGCCGCCCGATGTAGCATAGCGCATGGCCAGCACCACGGGTTCGGGGGCGAAAGGGGCCATGGCGGCATCAAGCCGGGTCTGCACCAAAGCGGCGGCGCGGGTTAGGGCGGTGGGAAAGCTCACAGCCCCTCCGCCGGGGTGGTGCCGGTGGCGCGGCCTTCTTGGGCGCGGATCAGTTCGACCTTGTCTTCGGCGGCTTTGAGTTTCTTGGCGCAATGCTCTTTGAGTTTGGCCCCGCGTTCATAGAGCGCAATGGATTCCTCGAGCGCGACTTCGCCGCGTTCGAGTTGGGAGACAACGGATTCAAGCGCCTTCATCGCCTGTTCAAAGGTCATGGCGGCAATGTCTTCGTCGGTCATCCGGGGGCCCTTTTCAATTCTTCGACATGCGCGGCCACGCTATCGGCCAGCGCGTCCAGATCATAGCCTCCCTCGAGCGTGGAGACCACCCGACCGCCGCAACATTCCTGTGCCAGATCGCAGATCGCGCGGGTGAGCCAGGCGAAATCCGCCTCGCGCCAGGTGAGATTGGCGAGGGGGTCTGCGCGGTGGGCATCGAAACCGGCGGAAAGGAGGATGAGTTCGGGTTGCCAGCGGGCGAGATCGTCGAGCACGGGTTGCCATGCGGCGCGCATCTCGGCCCCGCCGGACCCGGCGCGGAGGGGGAGGTTGGTGATCTGGCCATGGGCGCCGGTTTCGGAGGACGCGCCGGTGCCGGGGTAGAGTGGCCATTCATGCGAGGAGACGAAGCGCGCGCGGGCTTCGTGCCAGAGCAGGTCTTGGGTGCCGTTGCCGTGATGCACATCGAAATCCAGCACGGCGACGCGGGACAGGCCGTGATGATCGAGCGCGCGCATGGCCCCGATGGCCACGGTGCCAAAGAGGCAAAAGCCCATGGCGCGGGTGGCTTCGGCATGGTGGCCCGGCGGGCGGGCGGCGACGAAGGCGCGGCCACCTTGGGTGACGACCGCATCCACTGCGGCGCAGATGCCGCCCACGGCGCGGAGCGCAGCGTTCCATGAGCCGGGGGAAAGGAAGGTGTCGCCATCAAGCGCTGTCCAGCCCCCTGTCGGCACGGCGCGGCGGAGGGTTTCGACATGGGCGGGCGGATGGCAGCGGTGGATATCGGCCAGATCGCCCAAAGGGCAGGCGATGCGGTCGAGCGCCATGCCGTGCAGGCCGCGGTCCACCGCATGAAGCCGTGCCACCTGTTCGGGGTGGCCGGGGGGCGTGACATGGCCCAGATGATCGGGATGGGTGTAAAGCCGGACCATGTGCCCCCGCGGTGCAGATGGGGGGCGGGTTGCCCCCCGCGACGTTTACATCTGTGCTTCCTGACAGGCGATGGCGGCTTCGAGCGCCTGAAGTGTGCCTGCAAGGTTAATGGCCATGACCGGGCCGCTTTCATTGATGAGCGTCAGTGTGTTCTTGGCGGCGACATCCATGAGGAAATCAAAATTGTCGAACACGATATCCACGCCGGGCATGCCATCGATGTAAAGGCCGGTGCCTTCGCCCTCATAGATCGTGCCGTCGAGGTCCATCTGGATGGGGTAGGTCTGGCCTTCGGTGATGTCGCCCCAAGCTTCGTTCATGGCCAGAAGATAGCCGCTGTCGTTGGGGATATCGAAGCCGATGCGCACATCGGACCCATCATCGAACACCGAATTGATGAGGCAGCTGTTGCCGACCGTCGGGTCGACCAGGATGTCCCAGCCGGCGACGGAGTCAAAGACCACGAGGTCTTGCGCGGCGGCGGAGATGGGGTTGAGGGCGAGAAGGACTGGCAGGGCCAGGCCGGTGAGATAGGCGGGTTTCATGTCACACTCCACAAGGCCGTGGCGGACGACATGACCGGCACGGGCGACGGTAAGGTAACAGGTTGGTGATGCTGTTCAATCCGGCTGGAGCATATAGCCTTCGCCCCGCACGGTTTGCAGGTAGCGGGGCTGTTTCGGATCTTCTTCGATCTTGCGGCGCAGGCGGGTGATCTGGACATCGACCGCGCGTTCTTGGGCGGCATCGTCGCGCCCGAGATCGGCCACGAGCTTTTCGCGGCTGATCGCATGGCCGGGATGGGCAGAGAAGATGCGCATCAGCGCGGCTTCGGTGGCGGTCAGGCGGACGGGATCGGGGCCGCGCCAAAGCTCGCCTCTGTCCATGTCATAACGCACGGCGCCAAGGTGCAGCACCTTGGGCGGGGCATCGGCGCGGACTTGGGGCACGCGGCGCAGGATGGCGTTGATGCGCAGGAGGAGTTCGCGCGGTTCGAACGGTTTGGCGAGGTAGTCATCGGCCCCTGCCTCGAGCCCTTCGATGCGGCTTTGGGTTTCGCCCTTGGCGGTCAGAAGCAGGATGGGTGTTTGCAGGCGGGTGCGCAATTCGCGGGTGAGCGAGATGCCATCGGTGCCGGGCATCATCACATCCATGATGACCATATCGAATTCAAGGCCGGACAGGAGGCGGCGGGCCTGATCGCCATCGCGGGCGACAGAGACGAGAAAGCCGTTGCGGATGAGGAACTTTTGCAAAAGCCCCCGGATCCGTTCGTCATCATCGACGACCAGAAGATGCGCCTGCGGTTCGGTCATGGGCCGGCCTCCTTCAGCCCCTGATACTGCTTGCGCTGTTCCGGGTCCATCATCGCCTCGAGCACGGTGCGGAAGCCGGAAACCGCCTGTGGGCCTGCGGCGCGGAAGGCGGCGCGCATCCGCGCGCGTTGGGCATCGGAGAGTTCGCGTTCAAGTTCCGCGCCCTTTGGCGTCAGGTGCAGGTGGCGTTCGCGTTTGTCGCGGCGGCCGACGCGGGCTTCGACCAGCCCATCTTCGATGAGGGTGCGCAAGACGCGGTTGAGCGATTGCTTGGTGACGCCAAGGATGGCGAGGAGGTTCGAGACCGTGGTGCCCGGGCTGCGGTGGATGAAATGGATCGCGCGGTGATGGGCGCGGCCATAATCCATGGTTTCAAGGATGCGGTCGGGATCGGCTGTGAAGCCGCGATAGGCGAAGAACATCGCCTCGATCCCCTTGCGGAGCTGTTCGTCGGTCAGGAAAAGCAGGCTTTCGCCGCTGGGGGGTGTTTCTGCCATGGGGCCTCCTGCGCCGGGAATTTACGTCAGCCTTGTTGACTTTCCAAGAGGCGACTGTTAGCTGACCAGCGGTTTTGCGCAAGATTATGTCCGAGGCGGACCTATCTTGCGCAACAAAGCGAAATTTCGGGAGGGTCCCATGGCAGGATATGACGATCGCGACGGGTTCATCTGGATGGACGGCAAGTTGGTGGAGTGGCGTTCGGCGAATGTCCATATCCTGACCCATGCGCTGCACTATGCCTCTTCGGTCTTTGAGGGGGAGCGCTGCTATAACGGCAAGATCTTCAAGAGCCGCGAACATTCGGAGCGGCTGCGGATGTCGGGCGAGTTGCTGGACATGCCGCTGCCCTATTCGGTGGACGAGATCGAGGCGGCGAAGGAAGCCACGTTGAAGGCCAATGGTCTGACCGATGCCTATGTGCGCGCGATTGCGTGGCGGGGCGCGGGCGAGGATATGGGCGTTGCCTCCAAGCGCAACCCGATCCGCATGGCGGTGGCGGCTTGGACCTGGGGCAATTACTATGGCGATGCCAAGTTCAAGGGCGCGAAGTTGGACATCGCCAAATGGCGCCGCCCTGACCCGCTGACCATTCCCCATGCGGCCAAGGCGGCGGGGTTGTATATGATTTGCACCATGTCCAAGCATGCGGCAGAGGCCAAGGGCTGTTCGGATGCGATGATGTTCGACTATCGCGGCTATGTGGCCGAGGCGACGGGGGCGAATATCTTCTTTGTGAAGGATGGCGAGGTGTACACGCCGATTCCCGATGCGATCCTGAACGGGATCACGCGGCAGACGGTGATCGGGATGCTGCGCGATATGCAGGTGAAGGTGCATGAGACGCGGATCAAGCCCGAGGATCTGGAAGGCTTCCAAGGCTGTTTCCTGACCGGGACCGCCGCCGAGGTGACGCCGGTGGGCCAGATTGGTGATTACACCTTTGAAGTGGGCGATCTGGTGAAGCGGGTGGCCACCGAATACGAAAAGATGGTGCGCGCCTGAGGCTTGCGCCGCCAGAATGACAAACGCCCGGGCCAAGGCTCGGGCGTTTTCTTTTGCCAGCCTGGCGGGGCTTAGGCCGTGCGTCCGCGTTCGATATTGAGAAAGGCACGCAGGCGGGCCGTTCCAGAAGCGCTACGCTTGACATGAAAGATTTCGCGCGGGCGGCGGGCGAGTTTCAGGAAATGGGCCGTGCGTGCGCCTGTGCTGGGGGCGCGGTGATCGGCGAGGTGGCGGCCTTCGGTTTGGCCTTGAATGGGCTGGTGGTGCATCGAAGCCTCCTGTGGTTCGGGAAGGCAGGGTAGCGGGATGACCCCCGCGAGTCACGCCGCGGGTGCAGCATGGAGGCGAGAGAGCGCCCAAGTGGCAGCCTCGGCCACAGTGGCATCGGGGTCGGTGGTGAGCGCCAAGGCGGCGGGGATCAGGGCCGCGTCGCCCGAATTCCCGATGGCGTAGAGCACGTTGCGGACAAAGCGGTTGCGCCCGATGCGCTTGATCGGGCTGCCCGCGAAACGGGCGCGAAAGGCGGCATCGTCGAGTGCTGCCAGTTCAGCCAGGGGCGGCGCGCCGTGGCGGGCGGCATAGCCGATGTCGCGCGCGGCTGCCGCGAATTTGTTCCACGGGCAGATGGCGAGGCAATCGTCGCAGCCGTAGATTCGGTTGCCCATAAGGGGGCGGAGGTCCGGGTCTACCGGGCCGTGATGTTCGATGGTGAGGTAGGAAATGCAGCGCCGCGCGTCGAGTTGGTAGGGCGCGGGGAAGGCGTTTGTCGGGCAGATATCAAGGCAGGCGGTGCAGGTGCCGCAATGGCCGTGTTCAGGCGCATCAGGCGGCAGGTCCAGCGTGGTGAAGATCGCGCCGAGGAAGAACCAGTTGCCCAAATCGCGCGACAAAAGATTGGTGTGCTTGCCCTGCCAGCCCAAGCCCGCCGCTTGGGCGAGTGGTTTTTCCATGACGGGGGCGGTGTCGACAAAGACCTTGATTTGGGGGGCCGTGCCATCGTGGCGGGCGGTATCGATCAGCCAGCGGCCAAGGCGTTTCAGGCGGCGTTTCACGAGATCGTGGTAATCCTTGCCTTGGGCATAGGCAGAGATGACGCCGCGATCGCGCAGCGCGAGAAGCGGCAGGGGGTTTTCCGCGGGCGTGTAGCTTTCGGCCAGCATGATGACGGAGCGCGCCTCGGGCCAGAGGGCGGCGGGGTTGCCGCGCCAGTGGCTGCGCTCCTCCAGCCAAGCCATTTGGCCGTGGCGGCCTTGCGCGAGGAAGGCAGCGAGGCGGCTTGCGGCTTCGGGGATGGCATCGGGGGTGGTGATGCGCAGGGCCGAGAAGCCTTCGGCCTGTGATTGGGCGAGAAGGCGGGATTTCAGATCGGCTGTGCGCTGTGCGGGGCTGGGCATGGCGCGAGGATAGGCAAGCAGGCGGCGCTGCGCCATGGGGCTTTGCCTTTCCACTTCATTCCTTGGCGGGATTATCCTAAACCCGCGCAAGCAATCGGAGGCGCGCCCCATGAGTTTCAACACCTTTGGCCATCTGTTCCGCGTGACGACCTGGGGCGAAAGCCATGGGCCGGCGATTGGCTGCACGGTGGACGGCTGCCCGCCGGGCGTGGTGTTGTCGGAGGAGGTGATCCAGCCGTGGCTGGAACGGCGCAAGCCCGGCACATCGAAATTCACCACGCAGCGGAAGGAACCCGATGCGGTGCGCATCCTTTCGGGTGTGTTCGAGGGCAAGACGACCGGGACGCCGATTCAGTTGATGATCGAGAATACGGATCAGCGGTCCAAGGATTACGGGGATATTGCCCAGAGCTTCCGGCCCGGACATGCCGATATCACCTATCACCAGAAATACGGCATCCGCGATTATCGCGGGGGTGGGCGGTCCAGCGCGCGGGAAACGGCGGCGCGGGTGGCTGCCGGGGGCGTGGCGCGGGCGGCGCTGGCGGCGCTTGTGCCGGGGCTGCGGATCACCGGCTATATGGTGCAGATGGGGCCGCATCGGATTGACCGGGCGCGGATGGATCTGGGCGTAGTGGAGGAAAACCCCTTCTGGTGCCCTGATCCGGTCGCAGCAGAGGATTGGGCGGTGTATCTGGATGGTCTGCGGCTGAGCCATAATTCGGTGGGTGCGGTGATCGAGGTGGTGGCCGAAGGCGTGCCGGCCGGTCTTGGCGCGCCACTTTATGCCAAGCTCGACAGCGATCTGGCGGCGGCGATGATGACGATCAACGCGGTGAAAGGCGTGGAGATCGGCGATGGGTTCGATGCGGCTGCGCTGACCGGGGTGGAAAACGCCGATGAGATTCGGATGGGGCCGGAGGGTCCGGAGTTCCTGTCGAACCATGCGGGCGGGATTTTGGGCGGGATTTCCACAGGGCAGCCGGTGGTGTGCCGGTTTGCGGTGAAGCCGACCTCGTCCATCCTGACGCCACGGCAGACGGTGAACCAACGGGGCGAGGAGATCGACCTGATCACAAAGGGCCGCCATGACCCCTGCGTGGGGATTCGCGCGGTGCCGGTGGGCGAGGCGATGATGGCCTGTGTCCTGCTTGACCATCTGTTGATGGACCGGGGCCAGACCGGCGGGGTCCGTGGCGTGATCGGCTGAGGCGGGTTATTCGGCAGCCAGCGGAAGGCTGCTGAGGCGGCCGATTTCGGTGATCTCGGCAATCACGCCTTCGAGCAGGGCGCGGAAGGCCTCGAAATCGGCGGATTTGCTGATGGTCTGTTCATCCATATAGAGCGCGCGGTCGATTTCGACCTGTACCGCGTGGTGCCCGCGCGAGGGGCGGCCATAGGTTTGGGTGATATGCGCCCCGGCAAAGGGGGCATTGCGGCTGACCCTTAGCCCCGCGCGGGTGAAGGCGGCTTCGACCTTGTCCATCACATCGCGGCCTGCGGCAGCACCGAATCGGTCGCCCAGCACGACTTCGGGGCGGGATGTGCCGGGGCGGGCATGGGCTTCGATCGCCTCATGCGGCATGGAATGGCAATCGATCAGGACGGCTTGGCCAAAGCGGGCATGGGTGGCGGCCATCAGCGCGTCAAGCCGGGCGTGATAGGGGCGCCAGTGACGGTCGAGCCGGTCTTCGGCTTCGTCGCGCGAGAGTTTGCCGCGATAGATGGCACGGCCCCCGGCGACGACGCGGGGAATCACCCCAAGGCCAGAGGCGACGCGGGGGTTATGGGCGCTGCGGGGCAGGCCTTCGATCACGGCGGGGTCGAGTTCTTCGGGCGCGCGGTTGAGGTCCACGAAGGCGCGCGGCGCGCGGGCGGCGATCAGGGGCGCGCCATGCCGAGGCGCGGCGGCGAAGAGGTCGTCGACGAAAGCGTCTTCGGAGGAGCGAATGGCCAGCGGGTCCAGCACGCTGGAGGCGAGGAAGGCAGGCGGATAGGCCCGGCCACTATGGGGCGAGGAGAACACGACAGGCGTGTCCTGCTGCGCGGGCAGGGTGAGGATATAGGCGTCGCTCTGCATCATGCCTCCTTGATGGGGATGTTATAGCGGGATTTGGGGGATTGCCAAAAGTCCTTGCGGACAGGAAGAGGCTTTGGGTCTTGCTCTTGTTTCGTGCGGCCTTGCGGCGATTTCGGGGGGCAAACCCCCTTGCGGGCGGGAAAGACTCTGTCTATAGACGCCCGCACACCGACGCGGAGCCCCTGTCCTATGGGGATTTGGGATTGCGCGCTGGCCAAAGTGGGCGGTTAGCTCAGCGGTAGAGCACTACGTTGACATCGTAGTGGCCACTGGTTCGATCCCAGTACCGCCCACCATTCACCGCCCCCGTTCGCGGGGGCAATTGTTTTCATCTGGCGCGTGATGCGCCGCGACAGTTGCCAACTCGCTTCGTTCGCTGAAGACGCGTCACCGCGATTGCCAGATCGTGCGCCGCAAGGGCCGCGTCTATGTGATCAACAAGACGCAGAAGCGTTACAAGGCCCGTCAGGGCTGATCCCAGTTTGGGATGAGGGATAGGGGCCGCTGCGGGAAACCGGGCGGCCCTTTCCTTTTGCCGTGGCCTTGTGTTGCGCGGTCTTGGGGCTTGGACCTGCCCGCGCGGGGCGATAAAAGCAGGGCAACTGCGAAGGAGCCAAGATGCGACTGTTTCATTCCCCGACCTCTCCCTATGTGCGCAAGGTTCTGGTCCTGATGGCCGAGGCCGGGATCGGCGGGGTGGAGTTGGTGGCGGCCTCTGGCACGCCGGTGGCCCCCGATGCGGGAGTGATCGAACGCAACCCTTTGGGCAAGATTCCGGCACTGTGCCGCGAGGATGGGCCGACGCTTTATGACAGCCGGGTGATCTGTCAGTTCCTCGATTCGCAGGCGGGGGGGCGGTTTTATCCGGCTGGCGCGCGGAGGTGGGATACGCTGACGGTGGAGGCCACGGCGGATGGTATCCTCGATGCCGCGATTCTGATGGTTTATGAGACGCGCATCCGGCCGGAGGACAAGCGCTATGCCCCTTGGGTCGAGGGGCAATGGGCCAAGGTGGACCGGGCGCTGGATGTGCTGGAAAACCGCTGGATCGACCATCTGAACGGGCCGATGGACATGGGCCAGATCGCCACGGCCTGTGCGCTGGGCTATCTGGACTTCCGCCATGCAAGCCGGGAGTGGCGCAAGGGCAGGCCCAAGCTTGCCGCCTGGTATGATACCTTTGCGCGCCGCCCGTCGATGCAGGCGACGATTCCGCAGGGCTGATGTGACGCTCGCGCTGTCGCTGGGAGATTTTCTGCCGGTCTGGGGCTTTCTGGCGGCGAATATCGTGACGCCGGGGCCGAATGTGCTGACCACCATCGCGCTGTCGATGGGGTCGGGGCGGCGGGCAGGGCTGGGCTCTGCGCTGGGCGTGGGCTTGGGGATTTCGTGGTGGTGTCTGGGCACGACCTTGGGCATGTCGGCGATTCTGCGGGTGCTGCCGGGGGTGGAGCAGGTGCTGACGCTGGCGGCGGTGGGGCTGCTGTGCTGGTTTGCCTTTCGCTATTTCCGCGCCGCTTGGGGCGGGTTTCGGGCGCGGGCGATGCGTTTGCCTGCGCAGAGCGAGGGCGTGAGCTTTGCCGGGGGATTCCGGCGGGCCATCCTGATCAATGCGGTAAATCCCAAGGCGCTGACCACATGGCTGGCGATTCTGGGGCTTTTCCCCGTGGCGCGGGCCGGGGGGGCGGATATCGCGCTTTTGTGTCTGGGGGCCTGTGCTTTGTCTTTTGGCATCCATTCAGCCTATGCTCTGGCCTTTTCCAGCCCCGCTGCGGCGCGGGCCTATCTGCGGGCGGGATGGCTTTTGCAGGGCTTGGCCGGGGCCTTGTTCGCGGGCTTTGCGCTACGACTTGTCGCAGGCACTTGACCTCGTAAAACGCCAACGCACCTTGGTGATGCGGCAAAGCGCGCCTTTTGGGTCGTTTCGTCATATTACAACGCATTTCGGGCTGATTGTGCCCCTTTGTCCGCTGGACGCGGGGGCTGTCCTTGTCTAAAAGCCGCCCGGCAGGGTGATGGGCGACCATCGCCACCGTAAGCATATGGGTCGCAGCCCACGCGGCCCCGGAAGGGAGAAGATCTCGTGTCCCACGCTGAAGAAAACGCAGGCACTCGCAGGGATTTCCTGTATTACGCCACCGCAGGGGCCGGGGCTGTTGCCACCGGTGCCGCCGTCTGGCCGCTTGTGAACCAGATGAACCCCTCGGCCGATGTTCAGGCGCTGTCGTCGATTTTCGTCGACATCTCTGCCGTCGAACCGGGCACCCAATTGACCGTCAAATTCCTTGGCAAGCCCGTCTTTGTGCGGCGCCGGACGCCCGAGGAGATTGAAGCCGCCCGCGCGACCACGCTGGACGAGCTTTCGATCGACCGGTCGTCGCAGAACCCCAACAAGCCCGGCACCGATGCGCTGGACCAGAACCGCACGCTGGATGAAGCGGGCGAGTGGCTGGTGATGATCGGCGTCTGCACCCATCTGGGCTGTGTGCCCATGGGCAATGGCGCGGGCGAATTCGGGGGCTGGTTCTGCCCTTGCCACGGGTCGCACTACGACGCTTCGGGCCGTATCCGCAAAGGGCCGGCCCCGCGCAACCTCGACATCCCGGTGGTGTCCTTGGTTGACGAAACCACGATCAAGCTCGGCTGAGGTAACGAAGAATGGCTGGAATTCCGCACGACCATTACGAGCCCAAGTCGGGCTTTGAGAAGTGGCTTCACAAGCGCCTGCCCATCGTGGGGCTGGCCTATGACACGCTGATGCTGCCCACGCCCAAGAACCTGAACTGGATGTGGATCTGGGGCATCGTTCTGACCTTCTGCCTTGGCTTGCAGATTGTCACCGGCATCATCCTTGTGATGCATTATACCCCGCATGTGGACCATGCCTTTGCATCGGTTGAACATATCATGCGCAACGTGAATGGCGGGTACATGATCCGCTATCTGCACCAGAACGGCGCGTCGCTGTTCTTCATCGCGGTCTATCTGCATATCTTCCGTGGTCTGTACTACGGGTCCTATAAGGCCCCGCGGGAAGTGACCTGGATCATCGGGATGCTGATTTACCTGCTGATGATGGGCACGGCCTTCATGGGTTATGTTCTGCCCTGGGGTCAGATGTCGTTCTGGGGTGCAACCGTGATCACCGGCCTGTTCGGCGCGATCCCCGGCATCGGCGGTGCGATCCAGACCTGGCTTCTGGGCGGCCCGGCGGTGGACAACGCCACGCTGAACCGCTTCCTGTCGCTGCACTACCTGCTGCCCTTCGTGATTGCCGCGCTGGTCGCGCTGCATATCTGGGCCTTCCACACCACGGGGAACAACAACCCGACCGGCGTGGAAGTGCGCCGTGGCAGCAAGGAAGAGGCGGAGAAGGACACCGTTCCCTTCTGGCCCTACTACGTGATCAAGGACCTGTTCGCGCTGGCCGTGATTCTGGCCGTGTTCTTTGCGGTCGTGGGCTTCATGCCCAACTATCTGGGCCACCCGGACAACTATATCGAAGCGAACCCGCTGGCGACGCCCGCGCATATCGTGCCGGAGTGGTACTTCCTGCCCTTCTACGCGATCCTGCGCGCCTTTGACTCCGAAGTCTGGCTGGTGATCGCGGTGCAGTGGCTGACCTTTGGCATCGTGGACGCCAAGTTCTTTGGCGTGTTGGCGATGTTTGGCGCGATTGCTGTCATGGCGCTGGCGCCGTGGCTGGACACCTCCTCTGTGCGGTCGGGCCGCTATCGCCCGATGTTCAAGTGGTGGTTCGCGCTTTTGGTCGTGGACTTCATGGTGCTGATGTGGGTGGGTGCGATGCCGGCGGAGGGGATCTATCCCTATATCGCGCTGATCGCCTCGACCTATTGGTTCGCCTATTTCCTCGTGATCCTGCCGCTGCTGGGCGTGATCGAAAAGCCGCTGCCGCAGCCTGCGACGATCGAGGAAGACTTCAATGCCCACTACGGCAAGCCCTCTGCCTCGGCAGCGGCGCAACCGGCCGAGTGAGAAAGGAACTGACGGAAATGTTCAGGAAAATCGCACTCTCTGCTGTTGCGGCGCTGGCGGTGACCAGTGGGGCCGCGCTGGCTGCGGGCAAGGCGGGCCATGTCGAGGATATCGACTTTGCCCATGAAGGCCCGTTTGGCCGGTTCGACCAGATGCAGCTTCAGCGGGGCCTTCAGGTCTATACCGAGGTCTGCGCAGCCTGCCACGGGTTGAAATTCGTGCCGATCCGCACGCTGGCCGATGAAAACGGCCCGCAGCTTCCGGCCGATCAGGTTCGCGCCTATGCCGCGGGCCTGTTGGAAGTGGATCTGCCCAATGGCGAAACCCGTCCGCGGGAATGGACCGACCATTTCCCGATGTCGGGCATGGAAAACGCCCCGGACCTGAGCCTGATGGCGAAGGCACGGGCCGGGTTCAGCGGGCCTTATGGGCTGGGCATCAACCAGTTCTTCCGCGGGATGGGCGGGCCGGAGTATATCTACTCCATCCTGACCGGCTATACCGGCGAGGAGAAGGAAGAGGCTGGCACGCTGTTCTATGGCAACGAGGCCTTCCCCGGTGGCTGGATCGCGATGGGTCCGCCGCTGATGGAGGATCTTGTGACCTATGCCGATGGCACCCCTGCCACGGTGGAAAACATGGCCGAGGATGTGGCGTCGTTCCTGATGTGGACGGCGGAGCCGAAGCTGATGGATCGCCGCGAGGCGGGCTTTACGGCGGTGATCTTCCTCGCCGTGCTGTCGACCCTGCTTTACCTGACCAACAAGAAACTGTGGTCGGGTGTGAAGGGCCGCAAGGTCGCCTGATCCTTGGTCTTACGGATGAGATGGAAAACCCCGCCTTTGGCGGGGTTTTTTCTTGCGCATCGCCTAGCCCAGATAGGCGCGGAGTGCGGGGGGCGGGTTGGCGAAAAGGGCTGCTGTCGGCGCGGGCGCTTCGGCCCGGCCATCGGCCACCAGAATGGTCAACCCGGCAAAGCGGAGCGCATCCTGCGGGTCATGGGTGACCATGAGGACGGTCGTGCCTGCCTCGCGCGTGACCTCTGAGACAAGCGCCAGCATTTCGGCCTTGAGCGCCGGGCCGAGGGCGGCAAAGGGTTCGTCGAGGAGGAGCAGGGGCCGGGCGCGCAGAAGCGCGCGGGCGAGTGCCGCGCGGCCCATTTGTCCGCCCGAAAGCTGTGCGGGTTTGCGCGCGCCCATGCCGGCAAGGCCCACGCGGGCCAGAGCTTCTTCGACCCGTTTCGCCTCGGCGCGCGACAGGCGCAGGTCGGGGCGCAGGCCAAGGCCGAGGTTTTGCGAGAGGCTGAGGTGGGGGAAGAGGTTCTGATCTTGGAACAGGATGGAGAGGGGCCTGTCGCCCGGCGGGATGGGGCCGAGGTCTTGGCCTTGCCAGAGGACGCGGCCCCCTGTGGGGGGCAGGAAGCCCGCGATGACGGACAAAAGCGTGGATTTCCCCGCGCCTGAGGGGCCGATGATCGCGGCCTGTGCGCCGGTGGGGAGCGTCCAGTCAGCGGAGAGGTGGAAGTCGTCTTGGGTGATGGTGACCCTGTCAAGTTGCAGCATAGCGCCGCCCCCCTGCATCAAAGGCCCAGAACAGGGCAAGGCTTGAGCTGACCAGAACCAAGGCTGCCGCCATGGCCTGATCCATGCGATAGCTGCCCATCAGCCGTTCGATGACAAGGGGCAGGGTCGCCTCCCGATCGCTGGCGAAAAGGGCGATGACGCCAAGGTCGCCCATGGCGAAGGCGGCGGAAAGCCCCGCGCCAAAGCCGAGGGGGCGCGCGAGGCGCGGCAGGGCGACAAGGCGGAGCCACGGCAGGCCGGAGAGGCCCAGCGCGCGGGACAGGCGATCATAATCGGCGTGGAGGGCCTGGGCCTGTGGCAGGAGGAGCCGATAGGCGAAGGGAAGCGAGAGCGCGGTGTTCACGGCGATGGTGACGGGAAGCGCCACGGGGCCGGGCGGGGTGATGGGGCGGAGGAGCACGAAAAGCCCAACGCCAAGGACAAGGCCAGAGGTGGCGAGTGGCAGAAGCGCCGCCGCATCCATGAGGCGCGCGCCCTTTGTGCCACGGGCTACGGCGAGGGCGAGCACCAGCGCCGCCCCGGTGGTGAGCGCGGTGGAGGCCAGCGCGATGGACAGCGACCGGCCCAGCGCAGGCCAGACGGTGGCGGGCAAATCGGCCAGACCCGGAAGGCCACGGGCCAGAACGGCGGAAAGGGGCAGGATGAGGAAAAGCGCGGCAAGGAAGATCGCCAGCCCATCGCCCCCGCGCCGCCATCCGCCCGGCGCGGGAAGGGGCAGGAGCCGACCCAACCCTGCCCCGAAAGCGGTGGGCCGGGCCACGCGCCATGCAGCGGCGGCGGCCGCAACGCAGAGGAGGAATTGGAGACCAGCCAGAAGCCCTGCGCGGCCAAGATCGAAATCAAGGCGCAGGGCTTGGAAGATCGCCAGTTCCACCGTTGTCGCGCGGGGGCCGCCGCCCAAGGTGAGAGCTACGGCGAAACTGGTGAGGCAGAGAACGAAGATCAGGACGAAAGCGCCGGGCAGCACGGCGCGCAGCATCGGCGCCTCTAGATGGCGGAGCATCTGGGGGGGGCCAAAGCCGAGGCTGGCGGCAAGGCGGAAGCGTTCGGCGGGGATGGAGAGCCAGCCCATCAAGAGCATCCGCACCGCCAGTGGGAGGTTCAGAAAGACATGGGCGAGGATCACGCCTTGTGGCCCATAGACCTGCACCCGAGGCAAGCCGAGGAGGGCGAGGGCGTCGTTCACCAGACCCGCGCGGCCAAAGATGGCGACAAGGCCAAGGACAGCAACGATCACGGGCAGAAGGAAGGGCGCGCCCATCAGCGCGATCAGCGCCCCGCGACCGGGAAAGCGCCTGCGGGCCAAGGCGCGGGCCACGGGAATGGCGAGCAGGCAAGAGAGTGCGGCGGAGATCAGCGCTTGGGTGAGCGTGAAACGCAGCGCCGCCCAATCGCCGGGGCCAAGGGCGGGCCAATCCCCGGCGCGGATCAGCACCGCGCCGAGGGGGAGGAGCGCAAGGGCCGCGACGGATGCCGCGACCAAAGCGCCAGTTATTGCGAGAGCGCGGCGCGCCATTCCTCGACCGCCGCGGTGCGCAGGGCTTCGGCTTCCTCCTCCGAATACAGCAGGCCCTTTTCCGGTAGGGGCAGGTCGGCCCAGCCTTCGGGCCATTGATCGCGGGGAAGCGCCGAGGGAAGCGACCAGTTGGCCGCCGGGATCACCTTTTGGAATTCGGGCGAGAGGACCCAGGCGAGGAATTGATCCGCCAGTGCGGATTGGTCGGTTCCGGCGATTTTGCCCACGGTTTCGGCCATCACGTAATGGCCTTCGGGGAAAAGCGCGGCCTTCTTGGTCAGATCACCTTCGGCCATGATGTGATAGGCGGGGGAGGTGGTGTAGCTGAGCACCATATCCGCCTCGCCATCGGTGAAGAGGCCATAGCTTTCGGACCAATCCTTGGTCACCGTGAGGATATTCGGGGCAATATCGGCCCAGAAGGCCCCTGCCTGATCGCCATAGACGGATTTGACCCAGAGGACGAGCGCGAGGCCCGAGATGGAACTGCGCGGGTCTTGGATGACGATTTTCACCTCATCCGGCAGGGCGCGGAGGTCCTCGAAACTGGTGGGTGGGGTGGAAAGACGGGTATCGTCGTAGATGAAGGCGGTATGACCCCAGTTGAAAGGGAGGAAGGTGTCGTCCTGCCAAGCGACGGGGAGGGTTAGGGCAGAGAGGTCTTGCCCATGCGGCGCGAAAAGCCCGGTTTCGCGGGCGCGTTTCAGGACATCGGTGGAGAGGCCCATGACGAGATCGGCCTCTGTCCCCTCGCCTTCCAGTAGGATTCGGGGCAGAAGGTCGCCGACCGAGAATTGCAGGTCACAGGCACAGATCGCCTCGAACCCCTGTTCGATGGCCGGGCCGGGGCCCCATTCCGAGGTGAAGTAATCGCCTGCATAGACGGTTAAAACGGGTGTCTCGGCCACGGCAGCGGTGGCGATAAGCGAGAGACTGGCCGCAAGGATCGAAGTTTTCATGGCTTCCTCCAGTTGCGACGGAATGGTCGGGCTGGAGCGGGTCCAAGGCACCTTCCCTCCGCCGGTATGATCCGGTTCAGGTTCAACGGGTCCGCTTGCGCATCTCAGCCCGGCCAAAACCGGGCACCCCGAGGTAAGCTGGGAAAATAGGCGCTTGGGTGGCGGGCACAAGCGGAAACTGCGCCGGAGGGATCATTCGCTGTGCAGGAGGGCGGCGAGGCCTTCGCGGTAGCTCGGGTAGAGGAGGGTCACGCCCAGCTCATCCTTGATGCGATCGTTTCGGACGCGTTTGCTTTCGCTATAGAAGCTGCGCGCCATGGGGGTGAGATCGGCCTCGTCAAAGGGAATGGCGGGGGGTTCGGGCAGGCCGAGGAGATGGGCCGCATGGGACAGCACATCTTCGGGCGGGGCGGGGTCGTCGTCGCAGACATTATAGGCCGCGCCGGGGTTCGGGTGGTGCATTGACGATTCAAGCACCTGGGCAATGTCCTCCACATGGATACGCGAAAAGACCTGCCCCGGTTTGATGATGCGCCGCGCGCTGCCATCGCGGACTTTCTCGAACGGGCCGCGACCGGGGCCGTAGATGCCCGCGAGGCGGAAGATATGGATGGGCAGGCCGGTTGCGCGCCATTGGCTTTCGGCCAGCACGCGATGCGCGCCGCGGGGGGAGGCGGGGGTGAGGGGGGTATTTTCATCGACCCAGCCGCCCTGATGATCGCCGTAAACGCCGGTGGTGGAGAGGTAGCCTACCCAAGCAGGCCGGGCTGCGGCGATCTGCGGGCCTGCGAACGCGAGGAAGGGGTCGCCCGTGGCATCGGGTGCGGCGCTGGCAAGGATATGGGTGGCGCGCGCGAGGGCGGAGGTCAGAGCGGTATCGCCCGCATCCGTGGGGGGCCAGAGCAGCGGCTCTATCCCTTCGGCCTTCAGCACCTTGGCCCGGTCGCGGCTGCGGCAGGTTCCGATCACGGCCCAGCCTTGGGGCAAGAGCCTGCGGGCAAGCGCTTGGGCGGAATAGCCGTAACCGAGGCAGAGAAGCGTGTTCATGGTCGGACTATCCGCCGCCCCGGGCGCGCGCGCAAGCGGGATGATCGGCGGGGTGTCACCAAGGCTTCACTTGCGCAAGGCCCAGCCTTCCGGCTTATATGCCGGATCATTTTCAAGAGTCAGAACATGCAAGACGGACCTGCCGCCATTCTTTTCCCCGATGTTCCCGCCCCCGAGGCGTTCATGGACCCTGCCGCCGCCGTGGACCGGCTGGAGGCGATTTATACCAAGGCCACTGCCTTTCTGCTGCGCGAGTTCAGCGCCTGTGTCACGCAGGGGCGGCCTGCCAGCCGGATCCGGGCCTTTTACCCGGAAATCCGGCTGACGGTGGACAGCCATAACAAGACGGATTCGCGTCTGTCCTTTGGCCATGTGGCGGCCCCCGGCACCTATGTTACAACCGTCACGCGGCCTGATCTGTTTCGGAATTACCTGATCCAGCAATTGGGTCTGTTGATCCAGAGCCATGGGCAGCCGGTGATCATCGGCGCGTCGGATACGCCGATTCCGGTGCATTTCGCGGTGGCCGGGAATGCCGACGTCTCTGTTCCGCAGGAAGGCGTTCTCGATTTCTCCCCTTTACCGCGCAAAGAGTGGATTACTCGCTGGCGCGGCTGAGCCATTACACCGCGACAGACCCGGTGCATTTCCAGAACCATGTTCTGTTCACCAACTATCAGTTCTATGTGGAGGAGTTCGAGGCCTATGCCCGGCAGATGCTGGCAGACCCGGCCTCTGGCTATACCGGCTTTGTGGCCACGGGGAACCAGATCATCACCACGCCTGATGGGGTGATAAACCCCGTGGCCAAGATGCCCCAGATGCCGACCTATCACCTGACGCGGGCGGATGGGAACGGGATCACGCTGGTGAATATCGGGGTGGGGCCGTCCAATGCCAAAACGGCGACAGACCATATCGCGGTGCTGCGCCCGCATGCCTGGTTGATGGTGGGGCATTGCGCGGGGCTGCGGAATACGCAGGCTTTGGGCGATTTCGTTCTGGCGCATGCCTATCTGCGCGAGGATCATGTGCTGGATGATGATCTGCCGGTTTGGGTGCCGATCCCGGCGCTGGCGGAAATCCAGATCGCCTTGCAGGATGCCGTGGCCGAGGTGACGCAGCTTGAAGGCTATGAGTTGAAGAGGATCATGCGGACAGGGACGGTTGCCACCATCGACAACCGCAACTGGGAATTGCGCGATCAATCCGGCCCGGTGAAACGGTTGAGCCAGAGCCGCGCCATTGCACTGGATATGGAAAGCGCCACGATTGCCGCCAATGGGTTCCGGTTCCGGGTGCCTTATGGCACGTTGCTCTGTGTGTCGGACAAGCCTTTGCATGGCGAGTTGAAACTGCCCGGAATGGCCAGCGCCTTTTACAAGACGCAGGTCGCGCGGCATTTGCAGATCGGCATTCGGGCGATGGAGCGGTTGCGTCAGATGCCTATTGAGCGGATTCACAGCCGGAAATTGCGCAGTTTTGAGGAAACTGCATTCCTTTGACGCGCGGTTTCCGCCGCTATCGCGCGGATTGCTCTTGATTTGGAGCGCAAAACCTTGTGTAGCGGATCAGTCGCCTTTGAAGGCCAAAAGATGCTCTGCGCCCTTGCCGATGGGGGCTCACATAACTGAAGGAAGATTGACATGAGCAAACCGATGACCAAGACCCAGCTTGTCGCAGCCATCGCCGAAGCCATGGGTGCCGACAAGAAAACCGCCGGTGCTGCGCTGGATGCCATTGCCGATGTGGTGACGCGCGAAGTTGCCGCCGGTGGTGCCGTGACCCTGCCGGGTCTTGGCAAGGTCGCTTGCCGTGCACGGCCCGAGCGTCAGGTGCGCAACCCCGCGACGGGCGAAACCATGACGAAGCCCGCGGACAAGCAGGTGAAATTCGCCATCGCCAAGGCGCTGAAGGACAGTGTCAACGCCTGATTGGTGTGACATGACGGTTGCGGGGCCGCCCTAGGGGCGGCCTTTTGCATCGGGGGGAGATGATGGACCTGCGCGCCATTCTGATGGGACTGGCCTTTGCCGTGATGTGGTCTTCGGCCTTTGCCACGGCCCGGATCATCGTGGCCGATGCGCCGCCGCTGTTGGCGCTGGCCGCGCGCTTTGCGCTGACCGGGACGATTGCCATCGTTCTGGCGCGGATCATGGGGCAAAGTTGGACCCTGCCCGGTGGGCTGCGTGGGCCACAGGCGCGGGCGGTGGTGATTTTCGGCCTGTGCCAGAACACGATCTATCTGGGCCTGAACTTCGTGGCGATGCAGTGGATCGAAGGGTCCTTGGCTGCGATCATCGCCTCGTCCATGCCGTTGATGGTGGCGGCACTGGGCTGGGCCTTCATGGGGCAGCGGACAACGGCGCGGGGGCTTTTGGGGCTTGTCGCCGGAATGGCGGGTGTCGCGCTCATCATGGGGTCGCGGCTGACGGGCGGGGCGGACCCTTTGGGTGTTGCGCTTTGCGTTGTGGGGGCTTTGGCCTTGGGCGTGGCCACGCTGACGGTGCGGGGTGCTGCAGGGCAGGGCAATCTGCTGATGGTCGTGGGATTGCAGATGCTGGTGGGGGCGGTCAGCCTTGGCCTCATCTCGGCCCTGACCGAGGTGCCGGTGGTGACACTCTCGCCGCAATGGGTGGCGGCGTTCCTGTATCAGTGCTTTGTGCCGGGCCTTGCCGCGACGCTGATCTGGTTCGCGCTGGTGGGGCGGATTGGTGCGGTGCGGGCGGCGACGTTCCATTTCTTGAACCCCGCCTTCGGCGTGGCGATTGCCGCCATGCTGTTGGGAGAGGGGATCGGGATGGTCGATCTGGCGGGAGTTGCCATCGCAACGGTGGGAATTCTTCTCGTTCAACTGGAACGCGCGCGTATCTGACGGAACGGAATTCCGAGGTGCCGCCTAAGCTGCGAATGCCTTCCCTTGGCTGTCTGAATTGCGGCGATGCTGCAAGCGAACATGGCATTGCCGTGAAACTGCCTTCTTTTCTTGATTTTTCGCCTGCCGAACCATTGGATTTTCGCGCTGTTTTTGCCATTTCGGGCGGGGCGGCAGTGGGGCCGAAAGGCGAGGTCGGGAGATCATGAGTACAGTAGAGTTTGAGGCGGATCGTATGAGCCTGACCCATTTGCAGAGGCTGGAGGCTGAAAGCATCCACATCATGCGCGAGGTTGTGGCCAATGCCGACAATCCCGTGATGCTGTATTCCATCGGCAAAGACAGCGCCTGCATGTTGCATCTGGCGAAAAAGGCTTTCTATCCGGCACCGCCGCCCTTTCCGCTGCTGCATGTGGATACGACATGGAAGTTCCGTGCCATGTATGCCATGCGCCAGCGCGCGGCGGATGAGGCGGGGATGAAGCTGATCGTGCATCAGAACCCCGAGGCGAAGGCCAAGGGGATCAACCCTTTTGACCATGGCAGCCTGCATACCGATATGTGGAAAACCGAAGGGTTGAAACAGGCGCTGGACCTGCATGGGTTTGACGTGGCCTTTGGCGGCGCGCGGCGGGATGAGGAAAAGAGCCGCGCGAAGGAGCGTGTTTTCTCTTTCCGCTCCGCCAACCACCGCTGGGACCCAAAGAACCAACGCCCTGAGTTGTGGAAGCTCTATAACACCCGAAAATCCAAGGGGGAGTCGATCCGGGTTTTCCCGCTGTCGAATTGGACGGAACTGGACATCTGGCAGTATATCCATCTGGAAAAGATCGAGATCGTGCCGCTTTATTTCGCGGCCCCCCGCCCGGTGGTGGAACGCAATGGTCTGATCCTGATGGTGGATGACGACCGCTTTCCGCTTGCCCCCGGTGAGGTGCCGCAGATGCGTTCTGTCCGTTTCCGGACGCTGGGTTGCTATCCGTTGTCGGGGGCGGTGGAGTCGGAAGCAGCCACGCTGACCGAGGTCATTCAGGAAATGCTGCTGACCACCACGTCAGAGCGGCAGGGCCGGGCGATTGACCATGACCAAGCCGCCAGCATGGAAAAGAAAAAGCAAGAGGGGTATTTCTGATGGATAGCACCACCAAAGACCCCGTCTATGTTGCCGACCGGCTGATTGCCGAGGATATCGACGCCTATCTGCACCAGCACCAGCACAAGACCATGCTGCGCTTCATCACCTGCGGGTCGGTAGATGATGGGAAATCCACGCTGATCGGGCGGCTGCTGTATGATTCGAAGATGATCTTTGAGGATCAACTCGCCTCGCTGGAGCGGGACTCGAAAAGTGTGGGGACGCAGGCGGGCGAGATCGACTTTGCCCTTCTGGTCGATGGTCTGGCGGCAGAGCGCGAGCAGGGGATCACGATTGACGTGGCCTATCGCTTCTTTGCCACCGACAAGCGCAAGTTCATCGTGGCCGATACGCCGGGGCATGAGCAATATACGCGCAATATGGTCACCGGCGCATCCACCGCCGACCTTGCGGTGATCCTGATCGATGCGCGGCAAGGTGTGCTGACCCAGACGCGGCGGCACAGCTATCTGGTGCATCTGCTTGGCATCCGGAACATCGTGCTGGCGATCAACAAGATGGATCTGGTGGGGTATTCGGAGGATCGGTTCCACGAGATCGTGCGGGATTACACCCAATTCGCCCGTCAGATCGGGATGGAGGCGTTTCTGCCGATCCCGATTTCGGGGCTGAAGGGCGACAATATCGTGAGCCTAAGCCCCGCGATGCCGTGGTATCAGGGGCCTGCGCTGCTGGCCCATCTGGAGGAAGCGCCGGTCAACACCAGCCGGATGCAGGACGGGGCGTTCCGCATGCCGGTGCAATGGGTGAACCGGCCTAACCTCGATTTCCGGGGATTCGCCGGGCAAGTCGGGTCGGGCGCGGTGCGGCCGGGCGATGCGATCCGGGTGCTGCCCTCGGGCAAGACGACGACGGTCAAATCCATCGCGTCTTTCGACGGCGATCTGCCTTTGGCCGTGGCGGGGCAATCCATCACGCTGACTTTTGCCGATGAGGTGGATTGTTCGCGTGGGGATGTGATTACAGCGGCGGATGCGCCCTGTGAGGTGGCCGATCAGTTCGAGGCAACGCTGATCTGGATGGCAGAGGCCGAGATGCTGCCAGGGCGGCCCTATCTGCTCAAGATCGGGACGCAGACCGTGACGGCCACGGTGACGGAGCCGAAATATGAGGTGAACGTCAACACGCTGGACCATCTGGCCGCAAAGACCTTGGGGCTGAATGCGATTGGCGTGGTGAATCTGTCGACCGACCGGCCCATTCCGTTTGAAAGCTATCAGGCCAATCCTGACCTTGGCGGGTTCATCCTGATTGACCGGATGACCAATGCCACGGTGGCGGCGGGTCTGATCCATTTCGCCCTGCGGCGCAGCCAGAACATCCATTGGCAGGCTTTGGATATCAACCGCGAGGCCCATGCCGCGCAAAAGACGCAGAAGCCAGCCGTCGTGTGGTTCACGGGCCTGTCGGGTTCGGGCAAATCGACCATCGCCAATCTTGTGGAAAAGAAGCTTCATGCCATGGGCAAGCATACTTTCCTCTTGGATGGCGATAACGTGCGCCACGGGCTGAACCGCGACCTTGGCTTTACCGATGCTGACCGGGTGGAAAACATCCGCCGTGTGGGCGAGGTGGCGAAGCTGATGACGGATGCCGGGTTGATCGTGCTGACGGCCTTTATCTCTCCGTTCCGGGCGGAACGGCGCATGGTGCGGGAGCTGATGGTCGAGGGCGAGTTCATGGAGGTTTTCGTGGACACGCCCTTGGAAGTTGCCGAGGCGCGTGATGTGAAGGGGCTGTATCGCAAGGCGCGGGCCGGACAGTTGAAGAACTTCACCGGGATCGACAGCCCCTATGAAGTGCCAGAGGCGCCGGAACTGACCGTGAATACGGTGCAAATGACCGCCGAGGAGGCGGCGGAGCGGATCGTGCAGGCGATCCTGTCCCGCTAGGGGTGGGTCAGCGCAGGGCGCGGCCCTTCACGATGGCCTCTTTGCCGAAACGGGCGCGGATTTTGTCTGCCGCCCGTTCGGCGGCGGCGCGGCGGGCGGCGTCTGGGTCCAGCAGGTCGGGGCTGATGTCGGCCTGATCTTCGGGGACAAGATCGGCAAGCCCCACGCCGATCAGGCGGAAGGGGCCACGGTCGCCGGATTGATCCAAAAGCGCGCGGGCCGTGCGATAGATGCGGTCGGCGATCTGGGTCGCATCGCCAAGCGCCTGCCTGCGGGTCAGGGTCTGGAAATCCCCGCGTTTGAGTTTGAGCGTGACGGTGCGGCCCGCGAGTTGCTTGGCCTTGGCGCGGTCGGCCACCTGTTCGGCCAGCCGCCAGAGATGACCGTCCAAGAGATCGTGGTCTGCGGTATCGTCGCCAAAGGTGGTTTCCTTGGAAATCGACTTCACGGTTTCATCGCGGCTGACGGGGCGGGTGTCGATCCCGCGCGCGAGATGCCAGAGCCTGTCGCCCATCTGGCCAAAGCGGGCGGTGAGATCGGCACGGTCCCAGCGGAGGAGGTCTGCGATGCGGCGGATGCCGGCCTGTTCGAGGGCGGCCTGCGTTGCCGTGCCGACGCCCCAAAGGATGCGCACGGGGCGGGGGGTGAGGAAATCCTGTGTCTCTGCCCGGCCGATGATGGAAAAGCCGCGCGGCTTGTCGAGGTCGGAGGCGATCTTGGCGAGGAATTTGTTGGGGGCGAGGCCGATAGAGCCGGATACCCCCAGTTCCGCCTCCATCCGGCTGAGGAGGCGGGCCAGCATCACAGCGGGCGGGGCGCCATGCAGGCGGGCGGTACCGGTGAGGTCGAGGAAGGCCTCATCAAGGCTGAGGGGTTCGATCGCGGGGGTCAGGTCCTCCATCATCGCGCGGATCTGGCGGCTGACCTCGGCATAGCGGGCCATGCGGGGTTTGATCACCACTGCCTCGGGGCAGAGGCGGAGCGCTTGGAACATCGGCATGGCCGACCGCACGCCTTGGATGCGAGCGATGTAGCAGCAGGTAGAGACGACACCGCGCTGCCCGCCCCCCACAATCACCGGCTTGTCGGCAAGGCTCGGATCGTCGCGTTTTTCGACGCTGGCATAGAAGGCGTCGCAGTCCATATGCGCGATGGAGAGCGTGAAAAGCTCTGGATGCGCCACGATCCGCGGGCTGCGGCAGGCGGGGCAGCGCCCGCGCTGGGGCGGGGCGTCAAGGCAGGTCAGGCAATCGCGGCAGAGGGCGGGCATGATGGGGGCGGGCATGATGGCGTGAGCCTATCAGGCGGCGCAGCTTTTGGGGAGGTGGAAGCGGGGGCTTCGCGCCCCCGCACCCCCCGGAGTATTTAGGCCAAGATGAAGGATCAGGCTGTAGCGGCTGCGGGTCGCGCGCCTGCCGTGCCGCGGCGGCCTTCTGGCAGGTAGCGGCTGAAACCAAGGTCGCGCGCGTCGATTTCTGTCGGGCGGCCCGAGACGGTATCGGCCAGAACGCGGGCCGAGCCTGCCGCCATTGTCCAGCCCAAGGTGCCATGGCCGGTGTTGAGGAAAAGGTTCGCGATGGGTGAACGGCCCACGATCGGGGTGCCATCGGGCGTCATGGGGCGCAGACCGGCCCAGAAGGTCGCCTCGGCCTGATTGCCGGCGCCGCCGAACAGGTCTTCGACCGAATGGACGAGTGTGCGCTTGCGCTTTTCGTTCAGGCTGAGGTCAAAGCCCGCAAGTTCGGCCATGCCGCCGACGCGGATGCGGTCGCCCAAGCGGGTGATGGCGATCTTGTGGGTTTCGTCCATGATTGTAGAGATCGGCGCGATTTCGGCGTTCTGCACGGGAACCGTGATCGAATAGCCTTTGACCGGATAGACCGGCAGGCGGATGCCCAGATCGGCCACAAGGCGCGGCGAATAGGAGCCGAGTGCGAGGACGAAGGCATCGGCGGTGAAGGTGCCCTCAGACGTGGCCACGCCGGTGATGCGGCCGCCTTCGGTGATCAGGCGCTGGATGGAAACGCCGTGGCGGAAGGTGACGCCCATTTCCGCCGCGCGGACGGCAAGGCCTTGGGTGAATTTGAAGCAATCGCCCGTTTCATCCTTGGGCAGGCGCAGGCCGCCAGCGATCTTTTCCCGTGCGCCAGCAAGGCCCGGTTCCACGGCGATGCAGCCATCGCGGTCCAGCACTTCGAAAGGCACGCCGCCTTCGCGCAGCACGGCGATGTCTTTCGCCGCGCCATCCACCTGCTTTTGCGTGCGGAAGAGTTGCAGCGTGCCTTGCTGGCGTTCATCGAAGGCGATGCCGGTCTCTTGGCGCAGCGTGGTCAGGCAATCGCGCGAATATTCCGCAAGGCGGACCATGCGGGCCTTGTTCACCTGATAGGCGGCGGTGGTGCAGTTGCCCAGCATCTGGAGCATCCAGCGCAGCTTTGCGGCATCCATCTTTGGCTGGATGATCAGGGGCGCATGTTCCATGAACATCCAGGCGGAATAGCCCGGGCTGATTTCGCCCGCATTGGCAAAGCTGGTTTCCAGCGCGGCGGCGGGTTGGCGGTCGATCACGGTCACCTCATGCCCTTGGCGGGCCAGTTCGTAGGCCGAGGTGGTGCCGATGACGCCGGAGCCGAGGACGATGACCTTCATGGGGCAGATCTTTCGTGAAAGGATGCTTTCGCAAAAGATGCCTGCGCGATGCGGGGATTTCTTGGCGAATTTGCCCGAGTGATGGGCCTGTAGCGCAAGAAATTCTTTCAAATGGTGTCAGATCTGGGGAAATCTTTTCTGATCTCGCGAATCGGTAACAAAAATGCGCGGGATGGGCCGTGTTTGCGCAAGATCGTACCTGTGCTTGCCAGTTGTGCGTGGAATACCCATTCTTGGAGGCTAAAGACGATTATTGGGGGTATCATGGGTCCAGAGGCGGTAATCGGGGGCAATGCGGTCTTTCTGGCCGTGGCGCTGTTTCTTGTTCTGTGCATCTTCCTTGGCGTGCGGATCGTGCCGCAGTCGGAAAAGCATGTGGTGGAACGGTTTGGCCGGTTGCGGGCCGTGTTGGGGCCGGGGATCAATTTCGTTGTCCCCTTCCTTGACCGGGTGGCACATAAGATTTCGATTCTTGAGCGGCAGTTGCCCAATGCGACGCAAGATGCCATCACCGCCGACAACGTGCTGGTGAAGGTGGAGACGAGCGTTTTTTACCGGATCACCGAGCCGGAAAAGACGGTTTATCGCATCCGCGATGTGGATGCGGCGATTGCCACGACAGTGGCGGGGATCGTGCGGTCGGAGATTGGCAAGCTGGAACTGGATCAGGTGCAATCGAACCGCGCCCAGTTGATCGAACGTGTGCGCGAACAGGTGCGCGCCATGGTGGATGACTGGGGGGTCGAGGTTACCCGGGCCGAGATTCTGGATGTGAACCTTGATGAGGCGACGCGGGCCGCGATGTTGCAGCAGTTGAATGCGGAACGCGCGCGGCGGGCGCAGGTGATGGAGGCCGAGGGCAAGAAGCGGTCGGTGGAACTTGCCGCCGATGCCGATCTTTATGCCGCGGAGCAGGCGGCCAAGGCCAAGCGGATCACGGCGGATGCCGAAGCCTATGCCACGGCGGCGATTGCGGCTGCGATCAAGGAATCCGGGCTTGAGGCCGCGCAGTATCAGCTGGCCTTGGCGCAGGTGGATGCCTTGGGCAAGGTTGCGGCAGGGGAAGGCAAGCAGACCGTTCTGTTGCCGGCGCAGGCGCTCGACGCTTTTGCTGATGCCTTCCGGATGCTGAAAGGGCGTGGGTGATGATGCTGTGGCAGGTCTGGTGGGTCTGGATCGTGGCGGGCTTCGCGCTGGGCGTGCTTGAGGTGATCTTGCCCGGATACATTTTCCTAGGCTTTGCCATCGGGGCGGTGGTGGTCGGGGCCGGCTTGGGCCTTGGCGTTTTGGGCCATGGCCTTGCCGGTCTGGTTTTGGTCTTTGCGCTTGCCTCGCTTGTGGCATGGTTCGCGCTGCGCCGGACGATGGGGGTTCGTCCGGGGCAGGTGAAGGTCTGGGATCGGGATATCAACGATTAAGCGGCGGCCTGTCCGTTGAAGATCTGGGCATAAGGATCGCTGCCGAGGTGAAGATCCTTGAAGGAATCGAGGTCTTCGACCAGAAACACCCGGCTGGTATCAAAGCTGTCCGTATTTTCCAGAAGGATGGTCCGGGTAACCGGAGTGAGATGTTCGTTATCGGGCAAGCTGTTGTCTGGATCATGGACATGGGTCAGGTTGATGGTGACCAGCATATCATCGCCTTGCGGTGTTGCTGTCACCTCGTCCAACAGAAAATAGCTTTCCGTGGCCTGCCCCTCCGCACCGATTTCTGCCCAATGTGAGGGGCAAAGGACACCGAGCGAGTCTTCGGCGGCATTAAAGTCGGTGATGACATCGGGCGCGTCTTCTGAAGGGGTGACCGTGTTGACCTCGATCAGAAAGATATCGTGGCCTTCATTGCCGGTAACTTCGACAGGGTCCGCCGCGTCACAATCACGTGCCGAGAAGACAAAGAGGTCTTCGCCCTCGCCACCCTCGGCAGATGCGCCATGGGACATCGAGAACATATCATTTCCGGCCCCGCCTTCCATGACGTCATAAAGCGAAAGCTCGCCGCGGCCGGCATAGAAAAGATCGTTGCCTTCGCCACCTTCTGCGATACGGAGCGCCTGTTCCTCGGTGTCTCTATCGTCGCGCGAAAGCGTTGTTTCACCAAGGCTTAGGCTTAGCGCGGATACACCCATCAACAAAAGGAACCACATTGTCGTCTCCACATCAAAAATACGTCCGCGCGGATAGGATCATATCCGAAAGGATAAAAGATGCAAAGTTTGCAATGTGTCGCAGGGTGGTGTCAGGCCTTGGCTGACGGGCCGCGCGGCGGGAGTTCTGAAACCACAGCCCGGGCGGCGGCGGCGGGATCGGGGGCTTGCCAGATCGGGCGCCCGACGACGATGTGATCGGCCCCATCGGCAATGGCCTGACGGGGCGTGGCGATGCGCTTTTGGTCGCCCGAGGCGCTGCCGGCAGGGCGCACGCCGGGGGTGACGATCAGTTTGCCCGCGGCTTCGGGCAGGACGCGGATGCGCGCGGCCTCTTGCGGGCTAGCGATCACGCCATCTGCCCCGGCGGAAAGCGCACGAGCGGCGCGTTCCAGCGTGATGTCGTGGATGTCGCCGGGTATGATGAGGTTTGCATCCAGATCGGCCCTGTCCAACGAGGTAAGGATCGTGACCGCAAGGATTTTCGTTGCCGTGCCGCGCTTGCCTTCGGCTGCGGCCCGCACGACTTGGGGGTCGCCATGGACGGTGAGGAAATCGAGATCGTATTGCACAAGCCCGCGCACTGCCGCCTCTACCGTCGCGCCGATATCGAACAGCTTCATGTCAAGGAAGATGCGCTTGCCTTGGCTTTTGAGTTCATTGGCGAGCGCAAGGCCCCCGCCTGTGAGCATGCCGAGCCCGATCTTGTAAAAGCTGACCGAGTCGCCCAGCCTTTGGGCGAGATCCAGCCCTTGGACGATGTTGGGGACATCAAGCGCCACGATCAGGCGGTCATCGGAAAGGGGTGCGGGCATCTTGGCCTCCGGTCTGGATCAGGGCCTCTTGCGGCGCGGGGCGCGGGGTGTCAAGCCTGTGGCGCGGTGGAAAGCGGGGGGCGGCATGATCTTGTGTTTCGACATTGGCGGATCGCGGATCAAGGCGGCGCTGTGGAGCGAGGGCGCGCTTTCGCCCATAGGCGAGGCGGTCACGCCCAAGGCGGATTTTGGAGCCTTTCTGGAGGTGCTGCGCGGCTTTGCCGATGGTCGCGCGTTGCGCGGTGTGGCGATTTCCATCGCAGGTGTGGTTGCGCCCGATAGCGGACGGATCAAGGTGGCGAATATCCCCTGCGCCGATGGTCGTGTCTTGGCGGAAGAGATTGGCGCGGCGCTTGGCTTGCCGGTTTTGGTGCTGAATGATGCCGATTGCTTTGCCTTGGCAGAGGCGCGGCAGGGGGCGGGGCGGGGGCATGCTTCTGTCTTTGGGATCATCCTTGGCACGGGGATTGGCGGCGGGCTGGTGCTGGGCGGGCGGCTGGTCACAGGCGCGGGCGGTTTTGCCGGGGAATGGGGGCATGGTCCGGTGTTGCGCCCCCCTTTTGATTTTCAATGCGGCTGTGGCCTGCGCGGCTGTGTCGATGCCGTTTGCAGCGCGCGGGGGATGGAGCGGCTGCACCGGCACCTTGGCGCAGATGCGGCGGATTCGGTGGCGATCCTGCGTGGCTGGCATGGGGGCGATGCCGCCTGTGGTGCGACGGTGGCCCTGTGGCTTGACCTGATCGCGCCGCCGCTTGCGCTTGTGCTGAATGTCACCGGGGCGGGGATCGTGCCTGTGGGCGGCGGGCTTTCGAATGACCATGGGCTCTTGGCCGCGCTGGATGCGCGGGTGAGGAGCATGATCCTGCGGGATAGCTCTGCCCGGCTTGTGGTGGCCGCGCAGACGGGGCCGGATGCCGGGTTGATTGGCGCGGCATGGGCCGGGGCAGAGGCTTTCGCATGACCGTGCTGATCGAGGTTTGTGTGGATGACCTCGCCGGCCTATCCGAGGCGCGGCGCGGGGGGGCCGACCGAATTGAACTTTGCGCGGCGCTAGACCTTGGCGGGCTGACGCCATCGCGTGGGATGATGGAGCATGCGGTGGGTTGCGGAGTGCCGGTGATGGCCATGATCCGCCCAAGGGCCGGGCATTTCATCTGGTCACCCGATGAGATCACAGTGATGCAGCGCGATATTGATGCCGCGCGGGCGGCGGGGCTTTCTGGCGTGGTGCTGGGCGCGCAGCGGCCAGATGGGTGGCTGGATCGTGACGCGCTACGGTTGCTGCTGGACCGGGCCGAGGGGATGGAGGCCACGCTGCATCGCTGTTTTGACCTGACGCCCGACCCTTTTGCCGCGCTGGAAGAGGCGATTGCCCTTGGCTTTCGCCGTATCCTGACCTCTGGCCAAGCGCGTACGGCGGTGGAGGGGGCTGCGCTGATTGCCGCGCTGGTGGAACGGGCCGCAGGGCGAATTGTCATCATGCCCGGTTCCGGGATCAGAGCGGCAAGCGTGGCGGGGCTTTTTGGCCTTGGACTGCAGGAATTCCACGCCTCTTGTGCCTTGGCAGAAGAACAATCCGGCCCCGCGGTGGATTTCGGTTTCGCCACAAGGCTCTATCGCCGGACCGATGCGAGGGAAGTGCGTGCGCTGCGGCAGGCGCTTGCGGAGGATGGTGCGGCTTGACCTTGGGGCGTCAAGGGTAAAGGCTGTGCGCAGGATGGCTGGATTGCATGTGAGGTCGGTTATGGACATCAACATCACCTTTGATCGCCCAGAGGAGGGGCCGGGATCCGGCCCGCTGACCGTGGGGTGGTTCCTGACGCAGGACAAAGGTGCCGTGCTGTTCGACCCGCCTGAACGGGTGGTTTTTCGCCAGACCAACAAGGCCCATGCCAAATCAGCCAGCCGCTGCCCGGCTGTGGTGCAGTTGGAAAGCCGGTATTTCATGGTGAAATGCCCTTATGATCTGCACATCGGCTTTCAGCGCGATGAGAAGGGCAAGGCGCGGCTCGTTAACCGGCTGGGCGCGGCAAGCCCGGTCAGGTCGGGCAAGCTGGGCGATGTGATCAAGCTGGTGGATGAGGTGGAATGGCGCTATCCGGACCGGCCGACGATCCAGCTTGTTCTTCCCTATTGTTTCATTGCGGATGAGTTGTGCTACCTCACCCAGCTGTCGGCCTTTCTGCATTACCGGCGCGATCCTCTGCCCGGGACGATCTTTGGCGGGCGCTTTCCGCTGAATGTCTGGCCCCGACCCCTGATGTGGGCTTTTGAATGGCACGAGCCGGAAAAAGACCTGATCCTGCGCCGGGGGGAACCCTTGTTCTATTGCCAGTTTGAAGGCACTGACCCTTCGCGTCCGGTACAGGTGGTGGAGGCGGAGCGCACGTCTGAGCTTGTGACCTATATGGATCAGATTGGCGGGGTGGTGAATTACGTCAATCAGACCTTCGGCCTGTTTCGTGCGGCAGAGGCGTTACGCCCTGCCAAATTGGTTCATCCAAAGGCGCGGTAGGTTGGGTGCGATCTTCGCTTGAAATCTGGGATATCGCGCAAGGGCGTGCGCACGTCGTCTTGCAATGCGCGGAACGGATCGAGGCTCCGAATTGGTCGCCTTGCGGGCGGTATCTTCTGGTCAATGGCGATGGAAAGCTGTTTCGGGTACCGCTTGCTGCGCCAAGGCTAGAGCCCGTCGATACCGGGGGCATTACTCGTTTGAATAATGACCATGGGATTTCGCCTGATGGACAGCATTGGGTAATTTCGGCGCATCATCGGGGCAAGGGTGCAGAAATCTGGATGCTGCCCGCGGGCGGCGGCAAAGCCCGGCTGATTTCGCCTTTGGCGCCAAGCTGGTGGCATGGGTGGTCGCCCGATGGGCGCAGCCTGACCTATGCGGCGGTGCGCAATGCTTCACGCATCATCGATATTTATGTGCAAGATTTGGCCAGCGGGGCCGAGCGCCGCCTGACTCATGCGGAAGGCCAACATGACGGCCCCGATTTCAGCGCCGATGGTCAGCGGATTTACTTCAACTGTGACCGCGATGGGCATGCACAGATTTGGGTGATGGATGCCGATGGATGTGGACAGCGGCGCTTGTTCTCAGATGCCTGTGTCAACTGGTTTCCGCATCCTTCGCCCTGTGGGCGCTATCTGATCTGGCTGTCCTATCCAGAAGGCACCAAGGGGCATCCGGCGGATGTCTTGGTCTCGATCTGGATCGGCACGCCAGACGGCGGGTCGCGGCGGCGGCTGACACGCTTTATTGGGGGGCAGGGGACGATGAATGTGCCAAACTGGGCCCCGGATGGCAGTGGCTTTGCCTATATGCGCTATGGCCCCTTTGTAGAGGAAGAGACCTGAAGTGGCGCAGGCGCGGCCATCACATGACGCGGATCGCCCCAGACTGAAACGTGGATTTCCGGTCCCATCCCCTCTGCGGCCAGATGCTCTGGCGTGAGCCCGACGATCCGGACGCGCAATGTTTCGTGCCGTTCGACCGCGCCGCCAATAAGGTCGCTGGCCTGCGGGCCAAGTGTGCCTGCCAGAACGGTGATACGGCGCGGAATGATCCCCAGAAGTTTGCGATGCAGGCGCACGAAAACCCCGATGCGGCCATCGGGAAGGTGATGCAGCATTGCCTCGTCCCCGATGGACAGGCCCGCGCGGGCGACATGCACGGCAATGTCGCGCACGGCGGCCTTGTGGATCAAAGGTTGCATCAGATCATGCATGCTCGGCCCTTTCCGGGGCTGCAGCCTGCGATGGTGTTGGCCCATCGCCCTGCCCCCTATGCAAAGAGTGAACCGCTCCACGCGGGGCGTGCAACCTTCGTTTGGGCGGGCGACTGCGCCTCTGGCCCGATCCCGCCGATAGACAGGGCTGGTTTCGGCGGAAATCCGGCAGATCAGGCCGCGCGCGCTTTTTCCTCGGGAAGAGGATCGGGGGCAAAGACGTTTGCGGGCGCATCATCGATCGCGGCGAAGCGGTCGAATAGGATACGGGTCGCGGCATCGAGGATCGCGGACTCGACCCAGGAATAGCGCGCTTGCCGCGCCTTGGCGGCAGTGGCCTGAAGCCGGGCCTGGTGCGTGGCGCCCGGATCATCGGGGAAACTGTAGCCAAGGATGACCTTGCCACAGTAATGGCCGGAGTCCGCATCAAAGCGGAGTTCCGTCAAATGACGAAAGCGGATGATGAGCATGGGATTTTCCTCTTTGCTCGTTTGCCTGTGCCTCAGCGCGGAGTCTGCCATCACGCCATCCAAGGCGCTGTTGCCCGAAGGGATAGCGGGTGGTGCCAAAAGTGTGGGCCGATCTGTGCAAGATTCCTTGCAAGGACGTTTGTGGCAATCTTGCATCACAGGCAGCGTGATCCCATTTTGAAGACGAGGCCGTGGTTCTGTGTGCCGCTGACGGGCGCAGGCAGGCGGTGCTGATAAAGGAGAGATACCGATGAATTTGGAGAAATTCACGGAACGGTCGCGCGGGTTCCTTCAGGCGGCGCAGACCATTGCGATGCGGGAAAGCCACCAAAGATTGGCGGCAGAGCATCTGCTTAAGGCGCTGATGGATGATGATCAGGGCATGGCTGCCAATCTGATCCGCCGGGCCGGGGGGGAACCTTCCCGCGTGGCCGAGGCGGTGGAAGGGGCACTGAAAAAGCTGCCCAAGGTGTCTGGCGATGCGCAGCCCTTTACCGACCCGTCGCTGGTTAAGGTGTTGGATGAGGCAGAAAAGCTTGCCAAAAAGGCGGGCGACAGTTTTGTGCCGGTGGAGCGCATCCTGATGGCATTGGCCATGGTGCCGGGGGCGGCCAAGGCCTGCCTTGATGCGGGGGCGGTGACTGCGCAAAAGCTGGCAGAGGGCAAGATTGACCCGATCATCGGACGCGATGAGGAAATTCGCCGCGCGATGCAGGTGCTGTCGCGCCGGACGAAGAACAACCCCGTCCTGATTGGCGAGCCGGGTGTGGGGAAAACCGCGATCGCCGAGGGGCTTGCCCTACGGATCGTGAATGGAGATGTGCCGGAATCCTTGCGCAACAAAAAGCTCTTGGCGCTGGATATGGGTGCGCTGATCGCCGGGGCGAAATATCGTGGCGAGTTTGAGGAACGCCTAAAGGCGGTGTTGTCCGAAGTGACGGCGGCCGAGGGCGAGGTCATCCTGTTCATCGACGAGATGCACACGCTTGTCGGCGCGGGCAAATCGGATGGGGCGATGGATGCGGCGAACCTGATCAAGCCGGCACTGGCGCGGGGGGAATTGCATTGCGTAGGCGCGACCACGCTGGATGAATATCGCAAATATGTGGAAAAGGACGCTGCCCTTGCCCGCAGGTTCCAGCCTGTGATGGTAGAAGAGCCGACGGTGGAGGATACGATTTCCATCCTTCGCGGGATCAAGGAGAAGTACGAACTGCACCATGGCGTGCGGATTTCGGACTCGGCCCTTGTGGCCGCGGCCACCCTGTCGCACCGCTATATCACGGACCGATTCCTGCCCGATAAGGCGATTGACCTGATGGATGAAGCCGCCAGCCGCCTGCGGATGGAGGTGGATTCGAAGCCCGAGGAGCTGGATGCGCTGGACCGTCAGATCCTGCAATTTCAAATCGAATCCGAGGCGTTGAAGAAAGAGGATGACGCGGCCAGCAAGGATCGGCTGGAACGGCTGGAGAAAGAACTGGCCGAGTTGCAGCAGAAATCGGCCGAGATGACCGCGAAATGGCAGGCAGAGCGTGATAGCCTTGAGGCGGCGCGGGGGCTGAAGGAACAGCTAGATGCGGCGCGGGCCGAACTGGAACAGGCCAAGCGCGAAGGCAATTTCGCCAAGGCGGGCGAGTTGCAATATGGCCGGATTCCGGGGCTGGAGAAATCGCTGGCCGAGGCCGAGGCGCGCGAAGGTGAGGCGCTGGTGGCCGAAGCGGTGCGGCCCGAACAGATTGCCGAGGTTGTCGAACGCTGGACCGGGATTCCTACCACCAAGATGCTGGAGGGGGAGAAGGAAAAGCTTTTGAAGATGGAGGACGAACTCGGCCAGCGGGTCGTGGGCCAGCGCGCGGCGGTGGAAGCTGTGAGCCGTGCCGTGCGCCGGTCACGCGCGGGGCTGTCGGATGAAAACCGGCCGCTTGGGTCTTTCCTCTTCCTTGGCCCGACGGGTGTGGGCAAGACGGAACTGACCAAGGCACTTGCGGAATATCTGTTCGATGATGATAGCGCGATGGTCCGCATCGACATGAGCGAATTCATGGAAAAGCACTCCGTCGCCCGCCTGATCGGCGCGCCGCCCGGTTATGTGGGCTATGATGAGGGCGGAGTGCTGACCGAAGCCGTGCGCCGCCGCCCCTATCAGGTGGTGCTGTTCGACGAGGTGGAGAAGGCGCATCCGGATGTGTTCAATGTGCTGTTGCAGGTTCTGGATGATGGCCGCCTGACCGATGGTCAGGGCCGCGTGGTGGATTTCAAGCAGACGCTGATCATCCTGACGCGGCGGCCGCAAAGGCCGAGGTGATGGAGGCGGTGCGCGCACATTTCCGGCCCGAATTCCTGAACCGTCTGGATGAGCAGGTCATCTTTGATCGGCTGACGCGGGCCAATATGGGCGGGATCGTGGAGATCCAGTTGAAGCGGCTCGAAAAGCGGTTGGCCGCGCGGAAGATTGTGCTGGAACTGGACGCTGCCGCGAAGGATTGGTTGGCGGATGAAGGCTATGACCCGGTCTTTGGTGCGCGCCCCCTGAAGCGTGTGATCCAGCGCCAGTTGCAGGACCCTCTGGCCGAAATGCTGCTGGCGGGCGATGTGCTGGATGGCACGACCGTCACGGTGACCGCTGGCCCAGAGGGGAAGGGCGGGGGTTACCCCGCCCTTTTCATTCCGCTGCCTGTGGCCCGATCAAGGGCGCGGGGTCATTAGGGGCCAATTCCTCGAAATCGAAATTATCCAGCCTGCGGGCGCGTTTCGTGGCCTTGTCCGAGGAAATCTTGATCTCCTCGATATCTTTCGCGGCTTGGCCAAAATGCCGGTCAAGGTTTTCGACTCTGGTCGATAGCCGTTCAACATCGGCATAAAGGAGCGACAGTTCCTTGCGGATCGCGCCTGCCTGTTCGCGCATCCGCGCATCTTTCAGCACGGCCCGCATCGTGTTCAGCGTGGCCATGCAGGTGGTGGGCGATACGATCCAGACCTTGGCGGCAAAGCCTTCGCGCACGACATCGGGGAAATTGGCGTGAAGTTCGGCATAGACTGCCTCGGACGGCAGGAACATCAGCGCGCCATCGGCGGTTTCGCCTTCAACGATGTATCGTTCGGAAATGGCCCGGATATGCGCGCGCACGGCGGTGCGCAGCATTTGCCCTGCCTCTTGCGCCTGACGCGGGGTTTCGGCCCGGCGCAGCGCCTCATACGCTTCCAGCGGGAATTTCGCGTCGATCACGATGGTCGTGCAACTGGATCTCGCCAAAGGCCCCGCGGGTCTGTTTGTTGGACAGAATATCCTGCAAGGACAAGACATTGCCGGAAAGCTTTTCGATCTTTTCCTGCGCCTTGTCGATGGTTTCCAGCCGTTGCTGCAATTCGCCAAGGCTGCGGGCGGTGCGGGTTGCGGTGCCGTGCAGGCTTTCGCCCATGCTCCGCTGCACTTCGGCCAAGCGCTGCTCCATGACCTTGAGCATGGCGCTTTGGCTATGGGCCTGCGCCTCTGACACATGGTGCAGGCCACCGGCCAAGCGTTCCTGCCCTTCGCCCAATTGCTGCACGCGCTGCGACAGCCAGCCCATTTCGCGCATTAAGGGTTCCGCCGCACGGGCAGAGCGCCCTGCCGCGCGAAGCGTCAAGAGAAGGAGGAGGAGAAGCGCAAGCGCCAAGCCGCCTAGAAGCAAAACCTCGGGGTCGGTCAGGGCATAGGTCTGGCCAAAAAGCGTAATCATCTGCGGCCAAAGAGCTTTTCGATATCAGGGAGTTTGAGTTCCACATAGGTGGGGCGGCCATGGTTGCATTGGCCCGACAGGGGCGTTGCCTCCATCTCTCGCAACAGAGCATTCATTTCCTCGGGGCGCATCTGGCGACCCGAGCGGACGGACCCGTGGCAGGACATTCGCGACAAGACCGCATCCATCCGTGCGCGCAGCCTCTGGCTTTGCCCCTGATCGGCCAGTTCATCAAGGATATCGAGGAGAAGCGCCCGCGCATTGACTTGGCCCAACAGCGCAGGCACTTCGCGCACGGCCATGGCGCCGGGGCCGAAGGCTTCGATCACCAGTCCCGCCTCCTCGAGCGCGGGCGCTGCATCCAGAAGGCGGGTGGCGTCGGTCGGGGAGAGTTCCACGATTTCAGGGATCAACAGGGCCTGCCGGGTGATGCCTTGCTGGGCTTGCTGGCGTTTCAGCCGTTCATAGACCAGCCGTTCATGGGCAGCGTGTTGATCAACGATCACAATCCCATCAGCGGTTTGCGCGATGATATAGTTTTCATGCACCTGCGCGCGGGCGGCGCCAAGCGGATGGCTGGACGCTGGTTCTGCGATTGGGGCCGCGTCTATGCGCGCGGCAGGGGCTTCGGCGAAGCCGGGTTCCTGCGCGGGGGGCAGTGAGGGGGCCTGTGCGGCAAAGGCTGCGGCAAGGGCAGAGGCAGCGGGACGGTTTACCTGCCAGAGTGACGACTGCGCTGGCCGTTGCATGGGCGGTTCCGGCCGAAATGCGGCCAGCGTTTCTGCACCCACGGTGGAGGAGGCACGATGGCCCGCGCCAGAGAGCGCATGACGCAAGCCCGTGATGATCAGCGACCTTGCGGCTTCGGGTTCGCGAAATCGGACCTCGGCCTTGGCGGGGTGGACGTTCACATCCACCCGTTCCGGATCGACCGACAGGTTCAGAACGGCGGCGGGGTGCCGGTCGCGCGAGAGCACATCGAAATAAGCCACCCGCAGCGCGCCCAGAAGAAGTTTGTCCTGCACCGGACGGCCATTGACGAAAACGAATTGCTGCGTGGAGGATCCGCGTGAATAAGTGGGCAGTGCGGCATAACCTGCCAGATGCAGGCCATCGCGTTCGACATCGATCTTGAGCGCGTTTCCGGTGAAATCGGCCCCAAGGATGCCGGTAAGCCGCCCATGCAGGGCATCGAAGAAATCACCCGATTGCGGATCGGCACGAAAGATCGTGCGGGGGGTGCCATCGCTGACTTCGTTCAGCGTGAAACCCACCAGCGGTTCGGCCATGGCAAGGCGGCGGACCACTTCGGCAATCGCCTGCGCCTCTGCCCTGTCTGTGCGCAGGAATTTCAGCCGTGCGGGCGTGGCGTGGAACAGATCGCGCAGTTCTACCACTGTGCCGCGCGACAGGGCGGCAGGTCGGACCGGGCCAAGGCGCCCCCCGGTGACGGTGATCTGTGCCGCGTCTTCGCCCGCCGTGCGCGAGGTAATGGTGAGCCGCCCGACTGCGCCAAGCGACGCCAACGCCTCCCCCCGAAAGCCGAAGGACCGGATGTTCAGAAGATCGGAGCCATCGATCTTGGAGGTGGCATGGCGGGCCACGGCAAGAGGCAGGTCCGCAGCCCCCATGCCGCAGCCATCATCAGTGACCCGGATCAGCGTTTTCCCACCATCGGCGAAATCCACGGTGATCCGCGTGGCCCCCGCATCCAGCGCGTTTTCCACCAGTTCCTTCACGGCAGAGGCGGGGCGTTCCACCACCTCTCCCGCGGCGATACGGTTGATCGCCGCCTCGTCCAACTGGCGGATCACGGGCCGGTCTGTGGATATATTGGGGGTCTGAACATTCATACCCCCAACTGTAGCAGGCTGTGGCCCGGAGGGCCACAGATTCGCTATTGCGTGGATTGCAGACCTTCGGGCTGACCCACCACCACGAAATGCAGATCCTCTGCGCGATACAGCGCGGCGGCGACGCGGCGTATGTCTTCCATTGTCACGGCTTCGACCTTGGCGTTGCGGGTGCTGGGATAATCGGGCGCGAGGCCGATCATCTGCATCCCGACAAGCATAGAGGCAATCCGCCCATTACCATCGAACCGCAGCGGATAGCTGCCCGTCATATAGGTTTTCGTGGTGGTGAGTTCTTCCTCTGTCACGCCATCCTGCGCGATGCGCGCCCATTCGGCGCGGGTCACCTCGATCGCTTCGCGCACTGTGCCATTCGCGCTGCTGAATTGGCCCATGTACAGTTCGGCCTGATCGTAGCCGACAAGATAGCTACCGATGCCGTAGGTCAGGCCGCGGCGGTCGCGCACCTCTGACATCAGGCGAGCGCTGAAGCGGCCGCCGCCGAGGATTTCATTGAGAATAGAGGCGGCGAAGAAATCGGGGTCATCGCGCTTGATGCCTTCATGGGCAAAGAGGACGGTGGATTGCGGCCCCGGAAAATCCACGACCGTGACCCCGCCGGTCAGGTTCATCGGCGCACGGGGCGGCAGGGGCGCGCCCGTTTCCGGCAGGCTGGCAAAAAGCCCGTCCAGCATCGCGCCAAGGTCCGCGGCCGAGATATCGCCTGCTGCCGCCACATAGATGCGGTCCCGCGCGATCGCGGCACGATGGGCGGCAAGGATGTCATCACGGGTCAGGCCTGCGACGCTGTCTTCTGTGCCATCGCCTGCGCTGCCATAGGGATGGTCGCCAAAGGCCAGTTCCTTGAGCTTGCGCGAGGCGAGCGTGCCCGCATCCTTGGCGTCTGATCGGATATTGGCCAGAACCTGCCCGCGCACCCGTTCGATCGCGTCTTGGTCAAAGCGCGGCTCTGTCAGGGCGCGGCGCAACAGATCCACCGCTTGATCGCGGTTTTCTGTCAGGAACCGGGCAGAGACGGCGATGGTATCTTCATCTGCCGAAAAGGACATATTCGCCGCCAGCGCATCGCGGGCGCGGGCGAAGGCCAGCGAATCCAAATCGCCGGTGCCTTCTTCGATCAGGGCGGTCATCAGGTTGACCGCCCCACGCGCATCGGGCGCATCCAGCGAGGTGCCGCCCCGGAACCGGATTTCCAGCGCGGTGAAGGGGATATTCGCATCCTCGACCAGCCAAGCGGTGATCCCGCCGGGGGAGGTGACGGTCTGAATGTCGATTTCCGCCCGTGCAGGCAGGGCAACGGCGACGATCAGGGCTGCAAGGCGCAGGATTTTCATTGGCTTGCCTCCTCTTCCGGCAGAAGCCAGCCGGTTACGGCCTGTCTCTGGTCCAGCACCGCGACAGCGGCCTGCACCACATCTTCGGGGGTCACGGCCTCCAGAACGGCGGGCCAATTTTCCACATCCTCGACCGTCAGACCGACAGCCAAGGCTTCGCCATAGCGGCGGGCAAGGCCACCCACATTGTCTTGGGCATAGATTTGCCCGGCGCGGATCTGGGTCTTGATCCGGGCGAAATCATCCGGGTCCGGGCCGGTTTCGATGAATTCGGCAATCACGGCATCCATCGCCGCTTCGGCCTTGTCCAGGGGGGTGCCGGGGGTTGGCACGACGACAAGGCCAAAGGTCGTGTCATCCACCGCCGTCCCATCGTAAAAGGCCGAGGAATAGACCGCCACAGGTTCCGGCCCGAATTGCAGGGCTTGTGCAAAGAGCGAGGTCTGGCCCGATCCGCCGAGGAGTTCCGCCAGAATGGTCAGCGCGGCGGCCTTTTCCTGCGCGCCAGAATCGCGTTCAGGGGCAATATAGCTGCGGATTACATAGGGTTCAGACACACGGGCATCGCGATAGGTCAGCCGACGTTCGGCGATCTGCGGCGGCTCTGCCGGACGGGCACGCGGGGGGATACCGTCTGACGGCAAAAGCGGGCCGTAATGGCGTTCTGCCATGTCGCGCACCGCATCCGGGGTCACATCACCCGCGACGACGAGGATCGCGTTGTTTGGTGCATAATAAAGGCGATAGAAATCCAGCGCATCCTGTTGCGACAGCCCCTCCATCTCGTGCTTCCAGCCGATGATCGGGATGCCATAGGGATGGTTCAGGAACTGCGCCGCGCGCATCTGTTCGTTGAGCAAGGCGCCGGGGGACGAATCGGTGCGCTGCTTTCGTTCTTCAATGATGACCGCGCGTTCGGTGACCACATCCTCTTCCAGAAGCTGGAGGTCGCGCATCCTGTCGGCTTCCATCTGCATCATCAGATCAAGCCGGTCGGCGGCGACACGCTGGAAATAGGCGGTGTAATCCCAACTGGTGAAGGCGTTGTCGTCGCCGCCATTCGCCTCTACCGTGGCAGAGAATTCGCCGGGGGCCAGATCATCGGTGCCTTTGAACATCAGATGTTCAAGGAAATGGGCAATGCCGGATTTGCCCGGCGGTTCGTCGGCGGCGCCCACGCGATACCACATCATCTGCGTCACGGCAGGGGCGCGATGATCTTCGATCACCACCACGTCAAGGCCGTTTGCCAGTTGGAAGGTCGTGATATCGGGGCCGGGCGTATCGGCAAGGATGGGCGTGGCCGTCAATAGGGCAAGCGCGAGCACGCGTCGGAACATGTCAGCCTCCGGATTGCGATTGGGGCAAAGCTACGGTGAATGTGACCGGATTCAACCGCCCTCGCGCGGGCGGGCGCGCAAACCTGCGTTACCGTCTGTTATTGGGTTTCGCCTTCTTGCGGCGGTGGGGCCGAAGGTGTGCGCACACCAAGCTGACGCCAGCGGAACAGTTCCGCGTGCTGATCCAGCGACATGTTTTCATAGGCACGGTAGTAGACGTTCACGTTGAACAGCCGCTCCAGGATGCGACCGTTGTTGTCGCGCCGCCATTGCAGGTCTTCGGCGGCGAGGGTCTGGCGAATGTCTGTGTTCAAGCCAAACCGCGACACATGGGTCAAAAGGCCCCCGTCGAGTCCGGCTCCGCGCGCGGGATTACCGCCAAGGGCCACGATTGCATCTGCCTCTGGTGTCGGATCGGTGCGGTTGATCCCCCCCGGCGTTGGTTCCGGAAGTGCAGCCAGATCTTCAGGCATTTGCAGAGGTTTGGGAGGCAAAATCCCAAACTCATCCGGCCCGTCGGTAGAAGAGCGCAGGTTCATCAGCTCTGGCGGGCGATCACCCCCGCCACAGGCGGACACAATCGCCGCGATGGCCATCGCGAGGATCACCCGACCTGTTTGCATGCCTGCCTCCGAACCTTGTCTTGCCTCGTCTTAACCCAATCCAATGCCTGCGTCACGGGGTCTTTCGCGAGCCTTTGACCTTGGCAGGCGCGTCCTTGTCGCCCCCGGTAAACAGAACAAGCCCGATCGCCCCGGCAAAGATGGCGATATCAGCCACGTTGAAAGCATAGGGATTTTCAATTCCACAGCAGGACATGTTCAGGAAATCGGCGACAGCGCCATAGACCAGACGGTCGACCACATTGCCCAAAGCCCCGCCGATCAGCAAACCCGCCGAGATTTGCGCCCAACGGCCAGGGTTTTCACGGCTGACCCAGACCCAGACCCAGACCGAAATGGCCAGGGCGATGGCGATCAAGAGCCAGCGCATAAAATCGGCATCGCCTGCAAAAAGGCCAAAGTTGATGCCGCGATTCCAGGCCATGCGAAACACGAGAAACGGGGGGGCCACTTCGATGACACCGCGTTCGATCAGGTTCAGACCCTGCACCACTGCGAGTTTGCTTGCCTGATCGACGACAAAGGTCGCCCCGGCCACGATCCACGCAAGCTTCATCCTGTCCCCCGATGCTGTTGCCCGCCCGATGTAGGGCGGGCTATTGCCAGATGAAAGGCCGCCTCAGTGCCGGAAATGGCGCATCCCGGTAAAGACCATGGCCAGCCCCGCCTCATCGGCGGCGGCGATCACCTTGTCGTCGTTCATGCTTCCACCCGGCTGAATCACCGCCGTGGCCCCGGCCTCTGCCGCGGTCAGTAGCCCGTCGGGGAAGGGGAAGAAGGCGTCAGAGGCCACGACAGAACCGCGCGTCAGCGGCGCGGGCAGGCCCAGTGCTTCGGCCATGTCTTGCGCCTTGCGCGCGGCGATGCGGGTTGAATCCACCCGGCTCATCTGGCCCGCGCCGACACCCACGGTCGCCCCATCCTTCACATAGATGATGGCATTGGATTTCACATGCTTTGCCACAGTCCATGCAAAGAGCAAGTCTGCCATTTCCGCCTCGGTCGGGGCGCGTTTCGTGACAACCTTCAAGGCCGAGGGGTCAAGGCGGCCCGCGTCGCGGTCTTGCACCAGAAAGCCGCCCGCAACCTGCTTGAAGGCAAGGCCCGTGGCGCGCGGGTCGGCAAGGCCCCCGGTTGTCAGCAGGCGCAGGTTCTTTTTCGCGGCAAAGATGGCTTTGGCCTCCTCGCTTGCGCCCGGGGCGATGACGACTTCGGTGAAGATTTTCACGATTTCTTCCGCCGTTTCGGCATCCAGCGGTTGGTTCAGCGCGACGATCCCGCCAAAGGCGCTGGTCTGGTCGCAGACATAGGCGCGCTGATAGGCTTCTTTCAGGCTGGAGCCGCGCCCCACTCCGCAGGGGTTCGCGTGCTTGATGATCGCGCAGGCGGGGCCACCCTCAGGGGCGAATTCGCTCACGAGCTCAAAGGCCGCGTCGGTATCGTTGATGTTGTTGTAGGACAATTCCTTGCCCTGCCATTGCCGCGCTGTGGCCACGCCTTCCCGCCGCGACCCATCGGTGTAGAAGGCCGCGCCCTGATGCGGGTTTTCTCCATAGCGCAGGCCCTGCGCCAGTTTCCCGGCAAAAGACCGATAGCGGGGGGCTGCCTCGCCGATTTCGCCTGCAAGCCAAGTAGAAACAGCCGTGTCATAGGCGGCAGTGCGGGAATAGGCGGTGAGCGCAAGGCTTTGGCGGAACGCAAGCGTTGTGGCTCCGTTATGTTCCTCCATCTGCGCCAGAAGCGCGGGGTAATCGGCGGGGTCCGTCACCACGGCCACGAAGGCGTGGTTTTTCGAGGCAGCACGGATCATCGCCGGGCCGCCGATATCGATATTCTCGATGCAGGTGGCGTGATCCGCGCCTTTGGCGACCGTTTCCTCGAACGGATACAGGTTCACGATCAGGATATCGATCGGGCCAATCCCATGCGTCTCCATCGCGGCCTGATGTTCGGCATTGTCGCGCAGCGCCAAAAGCCCGCCATGCACCTTGGGATGCAGGGTCTTGACCCGGCCATCCATCATCTCGGGGAAGCCGGTGATGTCAGAGACGTCGCGGACCGGCAGGCCCGCCGTACGCAACATGCCAGAGGTGCCGCCAGTGGAAACAAGTTCCACCCCACGGGCATGAAGCGCGCGGGCAAGGTCCAACAGACCCGCTTTGTCGGAAACGGAAATCAGCGCGCGGCGCGGGGTGACGAGGTCGGTCATTGGGGCAACCCTTCGGTCAGAGGGGGACCGGCAGGTCATCCCGGTCCAGATCGCGGATGGCGGTGGGAGTATCCTGTGCCTTTGCCAAGGTCCAGCCGATTGACGTCTCACCTTCTGTCGCATGCGCGGAAAGGACGATCTGTTTGCTGGCGCGCGGCCGCAGGCGGCCTTTTTCCAGATAGACGGAAGGCTCCAGCGCCAGTTTCGCGCGGCCATCGTGTCGAAAGACCCAGATTTCGCCGGATTTCAGCGCGATGGAAATGGCATGGCCACCCATGTCCAGAGTGGCATCGGCATCGGGATGCAAATGGAAACGGATGGTGAAGGGCACACCCTTCAGCGCCGTTTCCGTCAAGACCTCTTCAAACCGCGCCTTGCCTTTGGGGTTGAGCGCGACCAAACGATCCTCGCCTGCGATATGACGCCCATCAGAAGACAGGGCGAGGTCGCGCGCATGGGTCAGACCATGGGTCAACGCCCAACCATCATGTGCGGCATGAAGCGCATGACCATCTTCGGCTGTCAGATGGCGCAACGTCAGCACATGGGCGCGTTCGGCCATGATGTCACCTGTGCCACGGCCAAAGCGCGAGGAAGAGACCCCTTCGATCGTCAGTGTGGAATGGGAAGGCGTAGCCCGCCCCGCCCGGCGCCATTCGGTGCCAAAGGGGGCACCCGAGCCGCAATTCACAATCAACGGGCGGCGGCCGGAGGTTGCCTCGAAAGCCAAGGTCGAGGCATGAGCAGAACGCCCCGCAGCGCCGCCGGGCGGATCGGCCCCATCGAACAAAAGAGTCGTGCGCCCGCCCGACAGCCGGACAAAGCCCATGGCCTGCGTCTGTGCTGCCGTTTTCACACCTGTCGCGGCCAAGGCTTGATCCAGCCTGCCCTCCATCCCGCGGCCCCCACCGTGAAAACGGGCAAGGCCGCCATCGGCGTGGCGCAGACTTCGCAGCGTCGGGGCGATGCGGTCCATTGCGGCGCGATGCGGCTCTGGCACCATGCGCCCGGCATCTGTCAGCGCAAGGGCCGCCCAGTTTAACAGGGTGAAAACTTCCAGCAATTCTTCGGGATTGCGGGTGGCGATCCCGCCCGAGGGATCGACTTCGCGCGCTGCTTCTGCCGCCAAAGCCGAAGCAGCGGGACCTGCCAGCCCATCCAGCCCCATGAGCGATAGCCCTGCATAAAGCAGACCCGTCAGCGCTTCAAATCGGGGCAAGCCGGGCGCGGCGCGGTGCCAGTTTTTGGCCAGATAGCGAGTCTGGATCGTCAAGGCCGCGTAATAATCTTCTGTCGCGGCCCTGTCTGCGCCGGATAAAAGAAAGAGCGCATGGTGAATCCAGCGGATCACCCGCCGCCCGGTGAGATCCGGGTTCCAGCCCGGGCCTTTGCCACTGCCAAAGCGGGCGATCCAATCGCGGGTCCAGTTTTGTGCGCGCTGCCTTGCGGGCAGGTCGCCAAGCGCGGCAAGATCATCGAGCCAGACAAAGCCCTGCACTTCTGCTGCGAAATCGGCATCCGGCGGGCGCACCTCCCAGAGACCAAGATCGGCCGCTTCGACCAGTTGGCCCGCAAAAAGATAGTTCCCTGCCATCAACTGCCGCCCGCGGGCGACCATGCCGATCGACCGTGGTTCGGGCGAGAAGGTGAAGCCTGAAGCCTTTGGCCCGCGCGCCGCATGCCAGACGGCAAGACGTGACCGCCATCCCCCGCTTGCGCCCGAGACCCTAGAGTTCATCCGCCTGTTCCGCCCTGTCTGCCCAAAGGTCGCCCGGATTCCCGGTGCTTGGACCAAGGGGAGGATATGCGCAAAGCGGCGCGCCTGTCACGCGGGGAAAGGGCTGGAGGTCACGCCAGATGGTCAACCCTTTGCAGATATTGGGCAAGCTGGGCCACTTCATCCATCCAGCGGGCAATGACGCGCGGGTCATGCGGCGCGGGATGCACACCGGCAGCGATGTCACGCGCTGCCAAGGCTTCGATCCCAAGCGAGACGGGGATAGACACGAGCCGCGACATCGCCGAACCCCGTGCGTCGCCCCAAGCATCCATGGCCCAAGTTTCGTGGAAAACGGGCTTGCCGTTACGCTCTGCCCTCAGGCTGACAAAGAGGACCACGCGGTCGGGTTCGCCTTCGGCATAGGAGTTTTCCTTGAGCAGGTCATGGGCGAGGGCTGTCAGTGTCTCGTCAACTTCGGCGGCGGGTTTTCCCTCCAGCCCTTCGATGGTTCGGAAGATGCCGTCCCATGCCGCCGCCCAACCATTCAGGCGGATCGTGCCGCGCACGAAATCGCGCAACTTCCACGCCGGGTCAAAGCGGTAATCTTCGATGAAGGGGTAGGAGTCGCGGTTGGGATAGACTTCAAAGCTTTCCGGAGTGGGAAGGGGCGCGTCATAGGCGGTGATCGCATCCCACGGGCGATTGACCCGAAGCTCGGAGAAATTCCGGAGCGAGCGCGAGGGGGATTTGAGTGCCTTCAGCACACCGACCGGCGCCCAACTGAACTTATAGCGGAAGGCATTGGCCTCTTTTGGCACGCCGCCGCAATACGAGGTGAAACTCAGCACATTCTCCGCATGATAGCCGGGTGAGGCGCGGTAGCGCGCCACAAGATCATGCGCCATCAGATGGTCGATGCCAGGGTCTAGCCCGATCTCATTCAGGCTGGTCAGCCCCTTTTCACGGAAAGCGCCATCCAGCGCCCGCATTTCTGGCGCGATATAGCTGGAGGAGACGAAATGCGCGCCTTTCGTGAGGCAGGCCTGGGCAATCGCTATATGCTGATCGGCGGGCAGCATCGACACGGCGATGTCGCCGGACTGCATGGCTTGGGTCAGTGCCTCAAGGCTGTAGGGGCGGATGTCCTGTGCCACATCGCCCACCACCGCGCGGGCCTTGTCGACCGTGCGGTTCCAGACCGTGACTTTGTGGCCCTTGGCAATGAGCCGCTTTAGCCCCGGCACCGACGAAAGCCCCGTGCCACACCAATGGATCGTCATGTTCTTATCCTTTCTTGTCCCGTGCCGCGCTGTCGCAGTCTTGGATCAGATCGTTGCAATGTGGCGGTCAAACTCCGCCTTGGCCCGGCCCCAGACGCCGCCCGACAGATCGGGCAGGGTCATCAGGCTGGGCAAAAGCTGGGCGGCGTAATCCTCGCTGCTTTCTACAGGCAGCAGAGAGGGCAGGTTGTCGATCGCCATCACATCCAAAGGCGGGTTTTCCGCTACGCGCAGGGCGGGGGCCTGCCAGTCAGTGGCGCGGTCATAGACCTTGATGGGCGAGAAGTCCGAGGTCGGATCGCAAGCGATATCGCCGATCACGGTGAGTTTGCGCGGGTCGGTCGTGGCCGAAGCCGGCACGAAAACCGGGCAACCGGGGCGGGCGAGGATGCAGTTCAGGAAAATCTCATGTTCCAGCACTTCGGGGAATGGGCCGCCATGGGCGGTTTCGGCCATATCCCAGCGGGTAACAGCCACGCCAAGCGCGGTGCACAGGTCACTGGCCCCGGTGCCAACGCGGCCCAAGGCCCCGATCACGATGGCGCGGGGGCGGGGCATCCCGTCCAGCTCCTGAGTCAGATCGGCAATCAGTGCCTCTTTGCCCGGATATTTCGCAACTGGGCCGATCAACCCGCCCCGCTGTTGCGCGGCCCATGCTTTCAGGCTGACGGCGGCCCCGGCATAGCCTGCCCAATAGCCAAAGGCCGCAACGCGACGGCCGTTTTCATCGACCAGATATTCTAGATCATAAAGCGTGCCGCCTCCGGCCTTGAACCGCTTGAGCAATTCACGCCCCGCAGGCTGTCCCTTGTAGGCATGGCCGAACATGATGTGACGATGGGTCAGGGCTGTGCCATCTTCGGGCAGTTCTTTCAGCCCGAAGATGATCGCATCCGCCGGTGCCTTCGGCCACAGATTTTCTTCGGCAATCTCGCAGCCTGCAGCGACATAACCATCAAGTGGGATCGCCCGGACAGAAGAGCGTTCGACCGTGACCCGCAGGCCTGCGCGCACCAATGCCGCCGCGCCTTCAGGTGTCAGGCCGACGCGTTCTTCGTTCGGGCGCTGTTCAGCGCGCACCCAGAGATGGGTCATCGTAACGTCCTTCCATGTCATATCCGCGCCCAACCGCACGTCGACGCCAGTTTTCGGCGGCGATACAGGCTTCGCGCAGGTTCGAGAACCAGACAAGCATTTGCTGCCCGCGCTTTCCGCGTTGGCCCCATTCCCGGACCACGGAATATTCTCCGAACAGATTGTCGGCAACCTCAACCCGGTAGAACCGTTCGCCGGGAGGCGTGCGGCGGGTCAGAAGGAAGGTCAGCACGATCAACTCTCCGAACGGTCACCTGCGCCCGGTTCTGGCGCATCTCTGGTATTTGCGCCAAAGGACTACCAGATAATCCGCACAGTGACAGGTGCGAAGTAGGGGGCAGCCGATTGCGTGTTCGGGTCTTTATGGCAGGTCTGGTGGGTGCCTTGGGTCTTGGCGGGGTGGCAGCATGGGTTCTGGCCCAACCCCGCGCCCTGAACGAAGCGGAATTTGCCGCGCATTACGACGCGCCCCTTGCCTCGCCCTCTGGCCCGCAGGCGACCTATCACCTTGGCCATTCGCTTGTTGGGCGCGACATGCCTGCGCTGCTGTCACAGCTTTCCGGGGCCGATCATGCAAGCCAGCTTGGCTGGGGCGCAAGTCTACGTAATCATTGGCAAGGCGATGTGCCGGGTTTTGCCGAAGAAAACGCCCACCCCCGGCACCGCCCGGCCGCCGAGGCGGTGGAGAGCGGCGAGTATCCGGTGGTCGTGCTGACCGAAATGGTCGAAATCCGTGATGCCATCCGTTATCACGACAGTGCCCGCGCACTGGCGGATTGGGCCTTGCGCATCCGAGGTGCCCGGCCAGAGGCGCGCATTTATCTCTATGAGACATGGCACCGGCTGGACGATCCCGAGGGCTGGATGGAGCGCGTGGAGGCCGATCGCAGCCGCTATTGGGAAGGCGAGATCCTGCGCCGAGCCATGGCGGTCGAAGGGGTAGGCACGATCCATGTCATCCCCGGCGGGCAGGTCATGGCCGCCGTCGCCCGCGCGGCAGAGGCGGGGGATGTGCCGGGCCTGTCACGGCGCGAGGACCTCTTTGCCCTTGGTCCAGATGGCACGCAGGACATGATTCACTTCAGCGATCTGGGGGCCTATCTGATGGCGTTGACCCATTATGCCGTAATTTATCATCAAAGCCCCGAGGGCCTGCCGCATGATCTTTCACGCGCGGATGGTACGCCCCTGCCGCCACTTGCGCCTGAAACGGCACAGGCGCTGCAACGGATGGTCTGGGAGGTTGTGACAAGCTATCCTGCAACCGGTGTCGCCCCGGTCAGGGAGTAAGGTGTGAAGCTTTTTTCACTTCTGGCAGAAGTCCTTTACATCGGTCACAGTCTTGTTGGCCCCGATCTTCCCGATGTCGTGGAAGGTGGCCTGCGTGCCATGCAGGAACCCGCAACGGTTGCGGCACAGGTCATCAATGGTGCGTCGCTGCGGTTTAACTTCGAGAATTCGGCAAATGCCGAAGGCGTGGACGGGCGCGTGACGCTTCAGGAGGGCAAGACAGATGTCTTGATCCTGACCGAGGCGATTCCTTTGGCCGAGCATTTGCGCTGGAATGATACGCCGGGTGAAATCGTCCGCTTTGCCGAATTGGCCCGTTTGATGAACCCGGACGTGCGGGTGTTCCTGTATGAGACATGGCACAGTCGCACCTCTGGCCCCGGCACCGAGATCGCCGGCGATCCGAATGCAGGGATGCCGTGGCGCGACAGGTTGGAGGCCGATCTGCCCCTGTGGGAAGGGGCCATGGCCGAGGCGAACCGGCGTTTGGGCGAGGACAGGGTGCAGCTTTTGCCCGCGGGTCAGGCGATGGCGCGGCTTGCCGATGCGGTGGCAGCGGGGGAGGTGCCGGGTGTTTCATCGATGGATGCCTTCTTTTCCGATGACATCCATCTGACGGAACGCGGCCAGTATTTTGTGGCGTTGGTTCATGTTGCGGCAATTACCGGGCGTTCGCCCGAAGGGCTACCGGCGCAACTTACCCGCGCGTGGCGTACCCGCGATGGCGTGGTTGGCCCTGACCTTGCCGCCGTCTTGCAACGCATCGCATGGGAGGCGGTCAGCGGCTATCGCACTGCCTCGAGCGAACAGGCGGCTGTCATTCCGTCTGATGCTGCGCCTGCGCCGGAACCTGAGTCGCCGTCCATGGCCCCGGTGCTTGATATGCCCGATCTGGCCAGCCTGACGCCAATCTCCAACCCGAACCTTGCGCTGGGCTTGAACGGGATTTCTGATTGGTCGGTGCAACAGCCTTTTCTGGATGTGATCAAGGCCGCGCGGGAATGGACGGGGCATCTGCCGGGCCAATTCGGTGGCTGGGACCATGATGATCTTGCCGCCGCCGGGGTGCTGGATGCACAGGGCTGGCCCTTGCGACTCCCCGAACAGGTGACCGGGCTTTCGCTTCTGGTCCTGACAGACTTGCCCGAAGATGCCGCCGGTGTAGCGGGCCGGTATCTGGTGACATGGGAAGGGCGGGGCCGGATCGTCGTCGAAGGGCGTGGGCAGGTGGTAGAGGAAGCGCCGGGGCGCATCGTTTTGGACTATGCCCCCGGTCCGGGGACGGTAAGCCTGACCCTTAGCGAAATAGACCCTGCCGATCCCCTGCGAAACATCACGATGGTGCGCGAGGACCGGGCCAGCCTTCTGGCCGCAGGGCAGGTGTTCAACCCCGATTGGCTGGCACGGATCAGAGGGGCGAGGACCCTACGCTTCATGGACTGGATGGCCACGAATGATGCAACGCTTGCGCAGGCGGAGGAACGACCAAGGCCGGAGCATTATACATGGACGCGGGATGGTGCGCCGATAGAGGTGATGGTGGCGCTGGCCAATGAATTGGATGCGAATCCATGGTTCACGATGCCGCATCTGGCCGAAGATGCCCTGATCCGCGCCTATGCCGAAGCTGTGCGCGATGAGTTGGAGCCAGGTCTGAACGCCCATGTCGAATTTTCGAACGAGGTGTGGAATTGGCAATTCGCGCAGGCGGAATGGGCAGAGGCTCAGGGCCGCGCGCGTTGGGGCGGCGAGTCGAAATGGGTGCAATTCTATGCCCTTCGGGCGGCCGAGATGGCGCGCATCTGGGCCGAGGTTTTCGGGGCCGAGGCCGAGGCGCGGTTGACGCCTGTGATTGCCACGCAGACAGGATGGATCGGGCTTGAAGATCAGATCCTGTCCGCCCCCGATGTGATCGCCGAGGGCGCGCCCGCCCCGGCAACCGCGTTCGATGCCTATGCGGTAACGGGCTATTTCTCCGGCCTCCTCGGCTCGGCCGAAAAGGCGCCGATGGTGCGCGGCTGGCTGGAGGCGTCAGAGGCCGCGGCGCGGGCAGAGGCGGCCGCGCTTGGGCTGCAAGGGGCAGAGGCAGAGGCCCATGTGGCCACCCATCGCTTTGACGAGGCGGTGCAGCGCGCCGTGGAGGAAATCGCCGATGGCCGGCATTCCGGTGACCGGGCCGATACGCTCGCGCGGCTTTTGGAGGAAGTGCTTCCCCATCATGCGCAGGTTGCGGCAAGGCATGGTCTGCGGTTGGTGATGTATGAGGGCGGCACGCATGTGGTTGGCTTTGGCGCAGAGGTGGAGGATGCGCGACTGACCGCGTTTTTCACGCATCTGAACTACACCCCCGAAATGGCGGCGCTGTACGACCGGCTCTTGCAGGGTTGGGCCAAGCTGACGCCAGAGCCATTCAACGCCTTTGTGGATGTGGCTGCCCCCGGCAAATGGGGATCATGGGGCGCGCTGCGTCATTTGGGCGATGACAACCCACGCTGGCAGGTTCTGGCCAAGGGGTGTCTTGCGTGCTGAGTGTGATCATCCCCGCCTCGAATGAGGCGGCGTTCATCGGCCCCTGCCTTTCGGCGCTTTGCGCCTCGCGGATCATGGCGGCGCAGGTGATCGTTGTGGCCAATGGCTGCCGGGATGAAACGGCGCAGATCGCGCGTGAGGTTCTGGGGCGGATCTGTCCCGAAGGTTGGCAGGCCGAGGTGCTGGAACTGACCCAGGGATCAAAACCCGGTGCGCTGAATGCAGGCGAGACGCGGGCAGTGCATGGCATCCGGGTCTATCTGGATGCCGATGTGATCGTCTCGCCGCTTCTCCTTGCAGCTTTGGCGCGGGTCTTGGAAGGCGAGGCACCGCTTTACGCCAGTGGCACGGCCCGCATCCCAAGGCCAGAGGACCCTGTCAGCCGCGCCTATGCGCAGTTCTGGCAGATGCTGCCCTTTCACAAAAGCGTGGCACCTGGCTATGGGCTTTTTGCGGTGAACGCGGCAGGACGGGCGCGGTGGGGGGGCTTTCCCGATCTGATTTCGGATGATGGATTTGTGCGGCTGCATTTTGCGCCAGAGGAACGGCGGCAGGTGGCTGAACCCTATGACTGGCCGATGATCGAAGGCTTTGCGCGTCTTGTCCGGGTGCGGCGCCGGCAGGATGCCGGAATGCGGCAGCTTTTGCAGATGCACCCCAATCTGGCCCGGAACGAAGGGAAGGCGCGGCTTGGTCCCTTGGGTCTGGCAAGGCTTGCCCTGCGCGCGCCTTTGGGGTTTCTCGCCTATGCTGCCGTTTCGCTGGCTGTGCGGATGGGGCGTGGGAAGGATGGCTTCACCCGAGGGCGCTAGGTCAAAGGCCATGTCTTGGCCATGGCATCGCGGCAGGAAGCGGTCTATGCAAGGGGACCTGCAAGGGAGGCGCGGATGATCGGCTTTTTGCGTCTGATGCTGTTCTGGGCGCTGTTTTCAGCCGTGCTGTACTGGCTGCTTCTGACCTATGGCCGGTCGCTTCGGCGCGAGGCGTTGGAGAAGGAATGGGCAGCAGAACATTCCGACTCCGCCGATACAGAGGCCCGCGATGCCTTTGTGGCCGAGGGCATGGCCGCTTATGAAGGCAGTCTGCGCCGCAAGCTTTTGTGGGGCGTGATTGTCCTGCCTTTCATTGGTATTGGCTTGCTCATATATCTTGTGAATTACGCATGAGGCGAAAATGCGCTGGGTGAAATGGGCCGTTCTGGCCACCGTCCTTCTGATCTTCGGATCGTTCCTGCATTACACGCTGCCTCAGCGCGATATCGTGCGGGTCGTCGGCACCTATCAGGAACGGCAGGATCTGACGGATTGGACCCGGATGTTCTGGTCGCAGCCCGATGATCAATCGGGGCAGTTGACGAACCGGGATGTGCAATTCATCCAGACCGTGCAGCCCAACGGCCGCCCCATGGTCTACCGCAACGAGGATACGGGCTGGCGCTGGCCACCCTATTTCAAGTTCGACACCGCAAGTTTGCAGACCGAGGCTGAGGATTTGAAATCCGGGGCAGATGCGCCGAAATGGGTGGCTATCACTCATTACGGGTGGCGCAACGAATTCCTGTCGATCTTCCCCAATGCCGTGGCGATCCGTCAGGTTGAAGGGCCAGAGGTGACGCTGATCCCATGGTTCAACATCTTCTTCTTCGTGGCATTTGGGCTTTTGGCCCTGTTGTTCGCGCGGATGTGGGCGCAGTTCCGCGAAAGGATGATTGATCCGGCGATCGAAGGGGTCGCCGAAAGGTGGGAATCCGCCGATGCACGCGCGGATGCAGCGCGTGAAGAGGCGCGGGGTCTTTGGGCGCGGATCAAGGGCTGGTTTTCACGCAGTGGCGGCAAGCGCGGCTGACACTGTCGCGCCTGCCTTTCAGATGCGGAAGAAGGGCTGCGCGAGGCGCGGGATCAGGCTGTTGAACCGCAGCGGGCCTTGCGTCGCGGCAAGGCAGATGCAGGTTTCGCCGTCCTCGGCCACTGGGGTATGTTCAAGGCTATCGTCCGCGATTTCGATATCGCCGGGGCCGAAACGGTCTTTCTCATCCCGGAAAGCGCCTTTGAGGACTAGCGTCATCTCAAGCCCGCTATGGCCATGGTCGGGCATCGCTGCCCCGCCGGGGATCGACAAGAGGCGGACCGACGCCCCCGTATCCCCCATCTTGAGGATCGCCTGCTTTGCCCCAAGGCCCAAGGGCCGCCAGCGAACCGACTCAAGCCCGCCGCCCACATAATCGACCAGAGGGGCGGGGAATACACCATCGCCCCGACGCGGCGCGCGGGCCGTGGCTTGCGCCATCCCGTCGATCCGCATCAGGCAGGCTTCAAGGCTGCCATCCGACATGGCAGAAAAATCTTCTTCGATCACCGCACCGCCCAGCGCATCAAAAGCGCCAAGCCGGGCGCGGCATTCGTCGCACATCGACACATGGGTCGCGATCACAAGATTGAACGCCTCGGGCAAGTCGCCGGCCGAATAGGCAAGCAGCATTTCATCCGAGAGGTGGTGCCGTATCGTCGTCATCACTTGCCTGCCTTCGCATCCATCTGTTGGCGCAGTCTGTCGAGCGCCAGCCTGATGCGCGACTTGATCGTACCAAGTGGCAGGCCCGTTTCAGCAGCAATCTCGCTATGCGACAATTCGCCGTAATAGGCCCGTTCGATCAGGTCGCGCTGTTTCTGTGGCAACTGGGCAAGCGCGGCGCCCAGCCGTTCCGTATCCTGTTGCGCCTCCAGCACCTCGGCCTGATCGGGTTCAGGCTCTGGTCCCCAAGGCAGTTCCTCCGGTTCGGGCCTGCGCGATTTGCGCAGGGCATCGATCCGCCGGTTCCGGGCAATGGTGAAGACCCATGTCGCCACCGAAGCCCGGGCTGGATCGAACATGTTCGCTTTTTGCCACAGCGTTGCCATGACATCCTGCGCACATTCCTCGGCCAGTGTTTCCGAAGCACCCGACTTCATCAGGAACGCCTTCACCCGTGGGGCGAAATGGCGAAACAGGGCTGCGAAAGCCGCCTTGTCCTGATGGTCGCGCACCCGAAGAACCAGTGCCGCCCAATCCGTCTGCTCTCCATCCGCTGCCAAGCGAGGCCGTCCTTCGCGATGCAAAACCTGTTTGTCAGGCAAAGCATAATACCCTGCCCTGTCGGCTGCATCCGGTTTTTCGGCTCGTCCGGCATCGAACGTCATGGGGTGGTTACGGCCCGCGCGTCCGGGTGGATCACATTTTGCTCATTTGGGATGTGCTTTTTCGCTGTCAAGTTTCCTGTGTCAGAAAAATTGGACAGCTTGATCCAGCGAGATAGTTGGTGCGTATAGTGCCTCGAGCGTATCAAAAGGAAGCATCATGCCATTTGAAGTCCTTGGTCAGTCCCCCCGTAGAATTGCCGTGATCGGGGGGGGGATTTCTGGCATGTCAGCCGCCCATATGCTCGCCGATGGGAACAGTGTTGTTCTGTTTGAGTCGGAAGGTCGCCTTGGTGGCCACGCCCGGACCGTGATCGCAGGCAAGCGGGGCGACCAGCCGGTCGATACCGGCTTTATCGTGTTCAATCGGGTGAATTATCCCCACCTTGTGCGGCTGTTTGAAAAGCTCGATGTGCCTGTGACCGAAAGCAACATGAGCTTTTGCGCCAGTATTGGTGGCGGGCGGATCGAATATGGGCTGGCCAGCCTTGATACGCTGTTTGCGCAGCGCAAGAACCTGTTGAACCCGCGCTTCCTTGGCATGTTGACCGATATCATGCGGTTCAACAAACATGCCGCCGATGTGGCCAAGCCCGGCATGGTGATCCGCGATCTTCTTGCCGCGCTTGGCACCGGCGATTACTTCCGTGATTACTACATCACCCCGTTTTCCGGGGCGATCTGGTCCACGCCGACAAAGGGTATTCTTGATTTCCCGGCGGATGCGCTGATCAGCTTTTTCCGCAATCACCATCTGATGCAGGCCGATGGGCAGCATCAGTGGTACACGGTGCAGGGCGGATCGATCCAATATGTGAGCCGTCTGCAGCAGGCCATGCAGCGCCAAGGCGTCGATATCCGTCTGGGCGCGCCCATCGCCGGCGTGCAGCGCACCGACGAAGGTGTGCTGGTCCGCGCGCAGGGGGGGGAGTGGGAGCTTTTTGACGACGTCGTCTTTGGCACCCATTCCGATGTGACGCTATCGCTTCTGTCCGACCCTTCGCCTGCCGAACGCGCGGCCTTGGGGGCTGTGCGCTATCAACCCAACGAAGCGATCCTGCATTGCGACGAAAGCTTCATGCCCAAGGCGCGCAAGGTCTGGTCCTCTTGGGCCTATGTGGAACCCAAGGGCGGGCCGGGGGAACGGATCGACCTGACCTATTGGATGAACAGCCTTCAGCCGATCCCCAAGGACGACCCGCATTTCGTGACACTGAATGCCAACCGCCCCGTGCGCGAGGATTGTATCTACGACACGGTGACTTTCCACCATCCCGTCTATGATACGGCTGCCTTGATGGCGCAGTCCACCATCCGGGCGATGAACGGCACGCGGAACACATGGTTCTGCGGGGCATGGATGAAGAATGGCTTCCACGAAGACGGCATCGGCAGCGCCGTCGATGTGGTGGAGGCGATGAAGAGCCGCGCGGCAGAACAGGTGGCAGCATGAACGCGGGCAACAGCAGTGTCGACCTGATCCGCGGCGAGACGTTTCATGGCCGCAAAGGGCCGGTCAAGAACGACTTCCGCTATACCGTGGATTACGTCATGCTGCAGCCCGACCATGCGGCAGGCCCGGCGCTGTTTTCGCGCAACAAGGCCAATCTGTTTTCGGTGCAAGACAGCGATCATGGCGGCCCCCCCGGCAAGGGGCGCGGCACGGCTTGGGTGCGCGAGGTTCTGGCGGCCCATGGGCTTGAACCACCGGCGCGGATCGAACTTCTGGCGCAGCCGCGGGTGATGGGCCATTGCTTCAACCCGGTCAGCTTCTGGCTGTCCTATGACATTTTGGGCCACCTGCGCGCGGTGATAGCCGAGGTGACGAACACCTATGGCGACCGCCATTCCTATCTGGCCCATCATGAAGACAATCGCCCGATCACCCGTGAGGATACGCTGGAAGCGCGGAAGATCTTTTACGTCTCTCCTTTTCAGCCGGTTGAGGGGGGCTATCGCTTCCGCTTTGACGTCCGCCCGGAACGGGTGGGCATCTGGATCGACTATACCGATGGCAAGGGTGGGGGGCTTTTCACCAATCTGATCGGCCCGCGCGTCGCGCTGACCAATGGGGCGATCCTGCGCGCCTGCCTGCGGCGGCCCTTCGGGTCGCGGCGGGTGCTGGCGCTGATCCATTGGCAGGCGGCAAAGCTATGGTGGAAGGGCGTGACCTTCCGCAACCGCCCCACGCCCCCGCCCGAGGAAGTGACGAAATGACCGCCCTCCCGACGCTGGCGCCCCGCGTCGGGCTGTGGCCGTGGTCCGTCTTTGCCGCGATGATCGCGGCGGCGGGTCTGCCAATCTATATCCACGCGCCCAAATTCTATGTCGATAGCTACGGTGTCAGCCTTGCCGCGCTTGGCGGGGTTCTGGCCCTGCTGCGACTGGTGGATGTGGTGCAAGACCCGCTTCTGGGCTGGTTGGCCGAGGCCGGGCGAAAGTTTCGCGCGGCGCTGGTTGCGGGGGCGGCGCTTCTGATGGCGCTGTCCATGATCGGGCTTTTTGCCATCGCCCCACCCTTTGCCCCCTTGCTGTGGTTCGCGCTGATGCTGACCGGGCTGTTCAGCGGGTTTTCCTTCCTCACCATCGCCTTCTATGCCCAAGGCGTGGAAAAGGCCGAAGCTATGGGGTCGGGGGGGCATCTGCGCCTTGCCGGCTGGCGCGAGACGGGATCGCTTTTGGGCGTGTCTTTGGCCGCCGTTGCGCCGGTGGTGCTGGCTGCGGCGACCGGGCAGCCTTTCACGGCCTTTGCCCTCGGCTTTGCCGGGCTTGCCGCACTGGCCGTTCTGGCAATGTGGGGGGAATGGGGCGGCCCTTCTGCGCGCCCCGCCCCGCGCCCCAGGGATGCCTTTGCTTTGTTCCGCCCCGCTTTTGGCGATGCGCTGGCGCGGCGCTTCCTCTTGATCGCGCTTTTGAACGCGGCCCCGGTGGCGGTGACCTCCACGCTTTTTCTGTTCTTTGTGGAAAGCCGCCTTGCTGCGCCGGGGTGGGAAGGCCCTCTGCTCCTTCTGTTTTTCCTTTCTGCTGCGGGGGCAGCGCCCCTTTGGGCGCGGGCGGCGGGGCGTTGGGGCGAAAAGCGCAGCCTGATGGCGGCGATGGTTCTGGCCATTGCGGCTTTTCTATGGGCTGTGACCCTGCGCGAAGGCGATATCATGGCCTTCGCCCTGATCTGCGCAGCCTCTGGCGCGGCGATGGGGGCGGATCTGACTCTTTTGCCCGCCCTTTTCGCGCGGAGGCTTGCCGCCATCGGCCAAGGCGGCGAAGGCGCGGCCTTTGGCCTGTGGTCCTTTGTGTCGAAACTTTCGCTCGCGCTCGCGGCGGCGCTTTTGCTGCCCTCGCTTCAGGCGGCGGGCTTTGTTGCCGGGGGTGTGAATGACGCAGACGCCCTTCTGGCCCTGTCCCTGCTTTATGCCGCGCTACCTTGTGCGTTGAAGCTTTTGGCCATCGCCCTTTTGACCTTCACCCGTATTCCCGAGGTCTGACCCATGACACCTTTCTTCTCGATCCTTCTTGGCGTTCTGATCGTTCTGGTGCTGCTGGCGATGAAACCGCGCTTCATCGGCTTTCGGTCGCAGAGCATGGCGGATTTCGCGGGCAAGGGCCCTGCGTTCGATTTGCGACAACATCTGTCGGGGCCAATCCAGTGCGAAGGTGTGATCTATGGCCCGACAGGCCGCGTCGCCAGCCGTTTTGTCGCCGATATGGTCGGCGAATGGGATGGCAACACCGGCACGCTGCGCGAAACCTTTCGCTATGACAGCGGCGCGGTGCAGGAACGCTGTTGGACGCTGCGGCTTGGCAATGACGGGCGCATCATCGCCACCGCACCCGATGTGCTGGGCGAAGGCGCGGGTGAGGCGGAAGGCCCCGCCGTTGCCCTGCGCTATCGCATCCGCCTGCCCGAAAGCGGTGGCGGGCATGTTCTGGATGTGGTCGACTGGATGTATCTGATGGAAAACGGCACGATCATGAATCGCAGCCAGTTCACCAAATTCGGGATCACCGTGGCCGAATTGGTCGCCACCATGCGGAGGGTCGAGCCGTGAAGGACTGGACAGGCAAGCGTTACTGGTTGGTTGGCGCCTCTGAAGGGCTTGGTCTTGCCTTGGCACAGGTCATGAGCCGGGCAGGCGCAGAAGTGATCCTGTCCGCCCGCAATGCCGACCGTCTGGCCGAGGCTGTGGCCACCCTCCCCGGCAAGGCCCGCGCGTTGCCTTGCGATGTGGCCGATAGTGCCTCGGTCCGTGCTGCGGCGGAATCTTTGGGTGAGGTGGATGGTGTCGTCTATCTGGCGGGCGTCTATTGGCCGATGAAGGCGCAGGATTGGGATGCCGAAAAGGTGGAGGCGATGTGCGACATCAACTTTACCGGCTGCGCCCGTGCAATCGGGGCGGTTCTGCCAGACATGGTCAAGCGCGGGTCGGGCCATGTGGTGATCTGCGGGTCGCTTTCGGGGTTCCGGGGGCTTCCGGGGGCCATTGGCTATGCGGCCTCCAAAGCGGGGGTCATGTCGCTTGCCGAAAGCCTCTATGCCGATCTGCGCGGCACGGGAGTAGAGGTGCAGGTGGCCAACCCCGGCTTTATCCGCACCCGGCTCACCGATAAGAACGATTTTTCGATGCCTTTCCTGATGGAGCCGGAACTGGCGGCGCGGGAAATGTTCGAACATATGAACGCCGATGCGTTCAAGAAAAGCTTCCCGCTGGTGTTTTCCTGGCTATTCCGCCTGTCACAATTTCTGCCGGATTGGGCCTATTATCGGCTTTTCGCGCCGAAGTGATCGGCTGCGCAGGCCCTAGGTCTTGCGCAACGCGGCCATGAAGAAGCCATCCATTCCGCCGATATCTGCCCAGTAATCGGGGCGTAGGCGCAAGCCGCCGGTTGCGGTCACCCAACCGTGTTCCATACCGGGGAGGGTGGGGGGCAGGACGGTCAGGCCCGGATGGCGGGCGAGGGCTGCGCTGAGTTGATCTTCTCCCTCTGCTGGCAGAAGCGAGCAGGTGCAGAACACAAGCCGCCCGCCGGGGGCAAGCCATGTCAGCGCCCGGTCGATCAGCGCGGCTTGCAGCGCGGTCAATTCGGCCAGTTCCGACCCATCCTTGACCTGCGGCAGATCGGGGTGGCGGCGGAGCGTGCCGCTGGCGGAACAGGGCGCATCCAAAAGGATCGCGTCAAAGGGGGCCTCTGGCTGCCATCGCAGCGCATCGGCCACCACCAGATCGGCGGCAAGCCCCGTGCGCGAGAGGTTTTCGCGCAGCCTGTCCATCCGCGCGTCCGAGATATCCAGCGCCGTGACCTTGGCCCCGGCATCGGCCAGTTGCAGCGTCTTTCCCCCCGGCGCGGCGCACAGGTCCAAGACTCTCTCGCCCGGTTTGGGGGAAAGCAGGCGCGCGGCCATGCTGGCGGCGGCATCCTGCACCCACCAAGTCCCGCGCTCATACCCCGGCAGGGCAGAGATGCGGCCCGGTTGGGTCAGCCGGATGGAGCCGTTGGGCAGGCGCAGCCCTTCGGGCAAAATCGTGGCCCCGGCGCGGGGGGTGATGTCCAACGGAGGCGGCAGGGCATGGACCGCTTCCATCGCCTGCACCGCATCGCGCCCATGGGCATGGACAAGCGGTTGGCGCAGCCAGCGCGGCATCATCGGGGGCGGCAGGGCCGATAGGTCCAGCCCTTCGGGCAGAGCGCGCAGCACGGCATTGACCAACCCCGCCATATGCTGGGTGCGTTTGCCCGCGCGGGCCATGGCCACGGCCTCGTTCACCACGCCATGAGGCGCGGCGCCTTGGGCAAGTTCCAGCACCGCAAGGCGCAGGATGTTCAGCACCGCAAGGGGGGGCGCTTTGCGCAGCAGCGGTTTCAGTACGCGGTCCAGCCGGTCAAGGTTACGCAGCGTGGCATCCGTGAGCCGTTCGGCCCGCGCGCGTTCGGCGGGCGACAAGGCCGCGCCAAGGGTCATCTGCGACAGCATCCTGCCTTCGCCCAGAACGGCCCCAAGCGCGGTAAGCGCCGCGCCGCGTGCACTTTCCGCCCCTTTGGGCGCTGCTGTTGCCTTCTGCGTCATCCTGACCGCCTGACCTTGCCGCTATCGCCTTGCCCCGTATATCAGGAATGAAGCCAAGGGAACCGCCATGACAGACGAAACCGCCAAAGACCCCTCTCCCGCCACTTTGCCCCCCGCTGCGCTGCGTGCGCTGGCCGAGGCGGAAGAACGGCGCAAAGCCGCCGCCGAGAAGGCAGCCCTGCCCCCTGAACTTGGCGGGCGGGATGGGCCAGAGCCGGTGCGCTATGGCGATTGGGAAAAGAAGGGGCTGGCGATCGATTTCTGACGCCCTTGCCCCTTAGCGCAGGCGGAACGACGCCCGCTGCCCTTCCCCTTGGTTGGAGGTGAAGCGCAGTTCGCCATCCCCCCGCTTTTCCACCAACTGGCAGTTATAGGAGATGGGATAGCCCGACCAATCCATGTCACGGCAGAAATAGCCGTTGTTCCATGTCCAGTTTCCGGTGACATCCCAGCCAAGGGCAGACCCGCGGATCGTACCATCGGGCATGACCCGAAGTTTCAGGTTATACAGCCCGATCCGAAGCTCACGGTCCTGCACCAGTGACAGGAATTCTTCCTTTTCACGGACAGGTTCGAATTCATTGGCAAAAGCCGTTCCGGGCAGAAGCGACAGGAGGATAAGGGCAAGCACGCGGCTCATGGCAAACCTTCGGGTGTCATGGATCACGTCATATACGCGCCAGATGTGCCTTTGGTTTGCCTGAGTCGTCAACTTTCCTGTGAAGGGTCAGAGTCCCAGCACATCCATCATGTCATATTGCCCCGGTTTCTGGCCCTGCCCCCAGATTGCGGCGCGCAAAGCACCCCGGGCAAAGATCGCCCGGTCGGTCGCCACATGGCGCAGGATGATGCGTTCGCCGTCATTGGCAAAGATCACATCATGTTCGCCCACGATATCGCCACCCCGGATGGCGGAAAAGCCGATGGTGCCGCGCGCGCGCGCGCCGGTGATCCCATCCCGGCCAGAGACCCGCGCCTCCTCCAGCGCCACGCCCCGACCTTGCGCCGCCGCCTCGCCCAGCATCAATGCGGTGCCAGAGGGGGCATCCACCTTCATCCGGTGATGCGCCTCGACGATCTCCACATCCCAATCGGCATCCAGCGCGGCGGCGACCTTTTGCGTCAGCCGGACCAGAAGGTTGACCCCAAGGCTCATGTTGCCAGCACGGATCTGCACGCAATGGCGCGCGGCGGGTTCCAGCTTGGCCAGATGCGCGGGTTCCAGCCCTGTGGTGCCGATCACATGGACAGCGCGGGCCTGCGCGGCGAGCGCCGCGAACTCCACCGTGGCGGCGGGGGCGGTGAAATCGATCACGGCCTGCGCGCGGGCAAAAGCCTCCAGCGGGTCGTCGGTCACGGTCACACCAAGGGGGGCGCCGCCCATCGCCGTGCCGATATCGCGCCCGACCCACTCATGCCCCGCGCGTTCCACACAGCCGACAAGCCTTGCCTTGCCCGAGCCGGAAATCATCCGGACCAGCATCTGCCCCATGCGGCCCGAGGCCCCGGTGATCACGATTCCCGGCAGGTCTGTCATGGTTCGTCCCCTTGTTTGCCTGCCTTTCCTTAGCGACTTGTCGCCCGGCGCAAAAGCCCCACTGCTGCGGGGGGCCATGGTCCGGGGCATTGTGGGGGCGCGGGAAAGCGACTATGGAAAGGTGATGGCACCCAAACGCTCCCCCTCGGGCACAGGCCCGTCCCAGCGCCAGCTGCGCGTCGGCGAATTGATCCGCCGGACCCTTTCTGATGTCCTCAACCGGGCGGAAATTCACGATCCCGACTTGAACGCCATGTCGATCACGGTGGGCGAGGTGTCTTGTTCGCCCGATCTGAAGGTGGCCACGGTCTATGTGATGCCCTTGATGGGGTCGGTTCCTGTCGAGGCCGCGATTGCCGCGCTGGCCCGCAACAAGGCGGAACTGCGCCACCGCGTAGCGACGGAACTGACGCTGAAATACGCGCCCGACCTGCGCTTCCGCCCGGATGAAACCTTTGACCGGCTGGACGAGACGCGGAGGCTTTTCTCTGACCCCAAGGTGAAGCAGGACCTTTCCGCCCCGGAAACGGATGCCGAGGACGAGTAGGATGCGTCTTTTTGCGCTTTTGATGGCGCTGATGCTGCCGCAGGTCGCGCAGGCAAACCCCTGCCGCATGGCCGAATTCGAAGGCGTGTCGATGACGGTCTGCGAGGTCGGTCTGGGCGAAGATCTGCGTCTGTTCCACTCCGGGCCGCGCGGGCTATTGGGCAGTTTCACGGCGGTGAACAGCGCCTTGGAGGCCGAGGGCAAGACGCTGGGTTTTGCCATGAATGCGGGAATGTATCATTCCAACCGCGCGCCGGTGGGACTTTTCCTTGAAAACGGTACGGAGCGCGCGCCACTTGTCACGCGCGAAGGGCCGGGGAATTTTGGGATGCTGCCCAATGGCGTCTTTTGCATCGGGCCGCGTTTTGCGGTGGTGGAAAGCCGCGCCTATGCCGCCGCCCCGCCCGACTGCCGCTTTGCCACGCAATCCGGGCCGATGCTGGTGATCGGCGGGGATTTGCACCCCCGGTTCATCCCCGACAGCGACTCGGTTTTCATCCGTAATGGCGTGGGTGTGTCCGAGGATGGGGCGCGGGCGGTCTTTGTGATCTCGAACGATCCGGTCAACTTCCATCGCTTTGCGCGGTTCTTCCGCGATGCGCTTGGCCTGCCGGATGCGCTCTATTTCGATGGCAAGATTTCGCGCCTTTACGCCCCCGCGTTTTCGCGCCATGACGCGGGCTTTTCCATGGGGCCGATCATCGGCACCGTGGTGCCGAAGGGCTGATCTGGGGGGCTGATCCATGGGAAAGACGAAAAAGGGCCGCCCGGTCCATGGCTGGGTGGTGATCGACAAGCCCGCCGGAATCGGATCGACACAGGTGGTGGGCAAGGTCCGCTGGGCCTTTCAGGCGCAAAAGGCGGGCCATTCCGGTACGCTGGACCCCGATGCCACCGGTGTTCTGGCCGTGGCCTTGGGCGAAGCGACAAAGACCGTGCCTTTCGTCACCGATGCCGAGAAATGCTATCGCTTTCGCGTGACCTTTGGCGCAGCCACCACCACCGACGATGCCGCGGGCGAGGTGATCGACACCAGCCCCCTGCGCCCGACCGATGCCCAGATCGACGCGGCGCTTGTGGCCTTTCGCGGGCAGATCATGCAGGTGCCGCCACAGGTTTCCGCCGTGAAGGTAGAGGGCGAGCGCGCCTATGACCTTGCCCGCGACGGGGTGGAGATGGACCTTGCCGCCCGCCCTTTGTGGGTGGAACGGCTGGAGGTTACGGGCCGCCCCGATGCTGACCATGTCGATCTGGAAATGGTCTGTGGCAAGGGCGGCTATGTGCGGTCCATCGCGCGCGATCTTGGCCGCGCGCTTGGCTGCCTTGGCCATGTGGCGTGGCTGCGGCGCGAATGGTCGGGGCCGTTTCTGGCCTCTGAAGCCGTTAGCCTTGAGCAGATCGAGGCTTTGGCACGGACAGAAGAGATCGAGAGCCTCCTCCTGCCGCTGCAAACCGGGCTGGCCGATTTGCCAGAGGTGGTCACCACGGCCGAGGGTGCCGCGCGTCTGCGCAACGGGAACCCAGGTCAGGTGATCACGGGCGGCATCCCTTGGGGGACCGAGGTCTGGGTCAGCCATCAGGGCCGCGCTGTGGCGGTGGGGCGGTATCAGGGCGGCGAGGTGCAGCCGTCGCGCGTGTTCAATCTGTGACCGTTACAGGATGAAGCCGGGATCTGACCCAAGATCCAGCCCCGGAAAGACCACCGTTTCAAGTTGGGAGCGGTCCAGCCCAAAGAGGGCGCGCAGCGCATGGGCAGGATAACGGCGCAGATCATCCGTTGGCATCAGGTCGCGCCTGTCCAGAAGATTTGCCTCTGCTAGTCCGGGCCAAGCGCCAAAAGCCCGCCCGCCGCGCAAGACCCCGCCCGCTGCCAGCATGGCGCCCCCCGTGCCATGATCGGTGCCCGCTGTTCCATTTTCGCGGGCCGTGCGCCCGAATTCCGTCAATGTGAGCACAAGCGTCTTTCCCCAGGCTGCGCCGAGGCCCGCGCGCAGGGAAAGGATCACCTGCGCCAAAAGCGGTAGGCGCTGCCCCAGATGATGCCCCTGACGTTGATGCGTATCCCAGCCGTTCAGCGAAAAGGCCGCGATCCGGGCCGGACCCAGCAATTGCCGCGCCAGTTCCTGCCCCAGAACGCTATACATCTCAGCCTCACGCAGGACTTTGCCGCTGCCTCCGGCGGAGGCGAGGTTCATCGCCTCGGCATAGATCGGGCCCGTGAGCGGGTCTTGTTCATGCAAGATATCCAGAAGGCGCCTGCCCTGTGCCGACAGAAGGTTCTCTTCCACCGGAAACCAATGGCCTGCGGGGGCGTCGCCTTCCATGATCAGCAATCGTTCCTGCCCGACGGAAAGCCCGGTCCGCCCATCCGCGCCGGGGATCAGCGTCAGCGCGCGGTTGAGCCAGCCATCGCGCGCAGGGCCAAGCGCCCCATCCGCCCGGCCTGACCCATGCTCCAGCGCATCTTGCCCGATGAAATGGCTGCGCCCCGCGCGATAGGGCAGGGCCAGCGCATGGGCAAAGGCGAATTCACCTGCCTGCCACAGCGGCAAAAGGTCAGCCAAGGCCGGATGCAGCGCAAAGCGCCCGTCTAGCGGTATGCCATCCGGGGTTTCCTCCAGAATTCGAGGGCGCAGTCCGGCATAATCCGGGTCACCCAAGGGGCGGATCACATCCAGCCCATCCATCGCGCCGCGCAACAGGATGACGACGAGCCTGTTTTCAGATTGTGCCCCGGCCAGCACCACTTCGCTCATCAGGCCGCTGGCTGTGGCCGCGCCCATGCAGGTTAGGAAACTGCGCCGTGTCAGGTGGATCAGGGGCATTGGCTTACCTCCGCATGAATTCGGGGGAACCGAGGAGGACAGCCACCCCCTCCCAGCGTTGTTCTGCGCCTTGAATCGCAAAGCGCAGCGTCGGGCTTGCCAGAGGACCAAGCACCCGCTCGGCCACAGCGGTCGGGTCGGCCCCTTCGGCCCCGGCGCGGGCGGCATCAACGGCAAAGTCGATCCGTGCGGCCATCATCGGAGCGGTCAGCCAGTCCTCAGCGGTTTCGGGCCAGCCATCGGGGCCGCGCGGGCGAAAGATCGGCTGCCCCATGCGCAGCATCACCTCTGGCAGGCGAAAGCCTTGCCGCCGATGTAGGCCGGGCAGCGCCGTCTCTTGGCCGGTGAGGCCAAGCGCGCGAAGGCAGGCTGCCACATATTCCTGCGGGCTGCGGAGTTTGGACAGCGTCGGGGCCCAAGCGGCGGGATGGTCGAGCAGAACCCGATAGAGCGCGGGCAAATAGCCCCCTTCGTCGAGATAGCTGCGCGTCAGTTGCGCCACCAGATCTTCGGGTGGGGTGTCGCTGATGAAATGAGTTGCCAACCTCTGCGCAACGGACCGCGCGGTTTCGGGCCGGGCGGCCACCATGGCGACCATGCGGTTGATTTCGGCCATTGGGTCATCATCGCCAAACCGCTGTCCAAGAATCCGCTTGGTGCCGGGTTCCACGGCGGCAGAGCGTATCCCGGGGCCATCGCGATCATGTTTCATGCCTGCCATGAGCCGGGCGAGTTCAGTCACATCAGTTTGGTCGTAGCCGGTGCCCATGCTGTGCAATTCAAGGAATTCGCGGGCGAGGTTTTCGTTCAGGCCAAGGCCCTTGCGCTGCCCGAGGTTGGATTGCGGGCCGATGGAGCGGTTCTGGTCCAGATAGAGCAGCATCGCCGGGTGCCACAGGGCGGTACGCAGCATGTCTTCATACCTGCCCGCCAAATGGGCCCGTGCCACATCGTGGCGGAAGGGTTCAATAAAGAGGCCGCCGCTGCCCACCATCCCGACCGTAAGCCGATTGGCCCAGAAATTTGCGAGCCTTTCGGCAAAGCCATGCCGCGCTGCAACTGGGCGCAGGACAAAGGCCAATTGGTCGGCGCGAAAGATCTCTTTCATCACGGTGCCCGGCGCATCGGGTGGACGAGGCGAGGTATCGTTTTCCTTGCGGCGGCGGCGTGTGTCGGCGGTATGTTCTTCGGCCAGTCGAAAGCGCTCTGCCAGACCGGGTCTTTCATAGGCGACTGCGCCTTGGTCGGGCTGTGAAATCTGTGCCAAGAGCGCTGCGGGCCCGATGGGGGACGGCGCCTCCCCGTCGGAGGCACTGGGGCCATAGCCGAAGCGGATTTGCGCCAAGGGGGTCATCGGGGCCGCCATCCTTTGTTCTGGCCTGTTGTCATGGCTGGCGCGAGAGTTGCGCAAGCCTGCGCACGCCGGCATGGCGTTCCAGCATGTCCTTTGCCTGCCGGGAGAGGCCGATTTCCTTGACGATCTCCCAAACCCGATAATGCACGGTAAAGATATCGCGGTCCGCAGGCAGCGGCTTGCCGCGTTCCAGCCCGCCTAGGATGAAATGCTGTTCATCTGGAAGGATGTTCCAGTCCAGCCCCGCTTTACGGATCGCCAGCGGCAAAGACATCTGGTCCAGATAGGGCCGCTTTTTCGGGAGGTTAGGTGCGGCATCCAGTTGCTGGGCGATCTGCATCCAAACTTGTGGGAAGGTCATCCCTTCGGCATTACGGTGCTGTTCCGGGAAACTGAACAGGCCAGAGGAGAAATAGGGGATGCGTTCTTGCCCCTTGCGTTGCTTCATCAATTTGAAGCGTTCTTCGGGGAGGTCCATGCCGCAAATCCCGTAGATTGTGTCCCAGATGCTTTGCGGCGCCCAGTTCATCGAGGCGGCTTTGGACAGGGTAACATGGTCTGCGCGCAGGATGTTTTCGACCCGGTTCGGGCGGATGCAGAGGATATCGGAATCCATGAAACAGGAGAAGTCCGTCTCCCTCGGTTCCAACGTGGCCAGAAGTTTGTTGCCATGCGGATAGGGGGGATCAAAGCGCCCTTCGGTCTTGAACCCGCGCAGATCGACGCGGAGGCGGCGCAGCGCTTCTTTCACGTCGGGCAGGACGGTGTCTAGCTTTTGCTCGGGGCAGTAGCCCACAAGGTGCAGATCTTGCCCGAAATTTTCGCGCAAAGACGCCGCCAGATAGCAGGCCATCAGCTGATAGTCGGGGGGTTCGACGATGAAATAGACGGTCAGGCTTGGGGTCATCCGTCCTCGTCCTCCGTCGGGTCAGGCGCGTCTTGGTGAAGGGGGTGAAAGGCTTGGCCGCGTTTGTCTTGATATTGATCCAAAATCGCGCGGATGTCGGCTTGGCTGGGCAGGTCGGGGCGGAAATCCGGGGGGGTATAGCCTTGGGCCGCAAGCTGGGTGAACAGGGCCGCGAAATCCAATTCGCCGATGGAACGGTAATCGGATCGGGTGACGCCTTCGGCCACCCAATCGGTGCGGACGACATCGACCACATCGATGGCGACATTGCAGAAGGATTTGAATTGCAACAGATAATCCGCCACATTCGCGCGGGAACGGCGCTTGATCATCGCCACCTTCGCGCCCGGTTTCAGGACATAGGCCGCAAGATGCAGGGCCGATCCGTCAAGGGCGACAATTCGCCTTGCGGCTTTGTAGCGGGCGATCTGCACCTCGAGCGGATGGCGTTCGGGGTGGAAGATTTCGTAACCTAGGCGGGCGAGGTTTTCTTCGATCAGGGTTTCGCCCAGGATGCCGCCACGTTGGGCGTTCAGCTTTGCCCTTGAGATATAAAGATTTTCTGCACCTTCTGCCGGGGCGGCGGCGTTGAGACGGCCTTGCATGAAGGCGCGGTAGGCGGGCGAGCCGGCATAACGTTCGCCCCAGCCGAAGCCAAGTTCCGGCACGATCAGGCGTTCGACGCGCTGAATAGTCCCATAAGTGCGGATGGGCATATTCAAACCGAGAAGGGTGAAGAACGGGTTAAGGTCGCGGATGGCTTTTTCGATCGCGGCCACTTGGCCCCGATAGGGGAGGTAGAGGATGCTGTCGGGGCGTTCACCCAGATGGTCGAGTGCCCAAAGCCTTGCGGTCGCCTCGACAAGAAAATGGCCGAAATGACCACGGAAATGGCCCGCGTAAAGATGGGTGCCGGGCAGGTCCGTGATCCGGTCTTGGGGCATAAGTGTTGGTTTTGGATAGGATTTTCTGGCCCTGATCCAGCCCTTTGACAAATCGCACCATGTGCCTGTGGCATCTAGGACGCCGCAGGCCAAGGGGATGTCATCCTTGCGTTCGGGCACCACAAGGGCGCGGTGGAGTATGGCCATTTCGCCCCGGAAAGGTCTGCTTGGGGCGGGGTTCTTCACGGTTCGGAGGCTGTCGGCGGGGGTGTCACCCCCTGTACACCCCCCGTACACCCCCCGTGCAGACGCCTGCGGTGCAGATGCCTGCGGTGCTTGCATCTCCTGTCCATCTGCCGCCAGTCGGCGCGCGGCGCGGCGGGCGAAGCGGTTTTCCGGGTTGTCCTGTGCCAAGCGCTGCGCGGCAAGGAGCGCGAGGCGGGGATGGCCGCGCCGTTCCGCCTCGGCCAGAAGGGCGCGTTGCCATGACGGGTCTTGCCGTCGGGCGCGCAGACCTTGGGCGAGGGCCTGCCGGTCAAGGCTGCCTGTGGCGATGCCTTCGATCAGGGTTTGCAGCATGCCGGTGGTCTTGATCCCCCGGATGGCGCGGTGGCCCATATGGCCCATGGGGTAATGGCGGACCTGTGGGCCGGTGAGGCGCAGGGCATGGGCTTTGTCTTCGGGGACGAAAGGGTCATAGACCAGATGGACCTCTGCCGCGGCGGAGGCCCCTTCGGCCGCATCGAGAAAGGCGGGGCTCGACCAATCCCATTTGCGCGCGGCGTAACGATAGCGCCGTTCGAAAGGGGCGATCTGGCGGGAGAGGGTGGTTTGCGGGCTGAAGGCCAGAACCACGGCACCGGGGATCAGGCTGGCATAGGTGAGCGCGGCAAAGCCGCCCATGGAGGCCCCGACCAGCAAGATGCGGCGAAAGCCTGCGAAAAGCCCTGCGTCCCGCAGAGCGATGAGCAGGCGGGGGGTGTCGTCGTTGCGATACCAATCCTTGCGCGAGGCCATCAGGCCAAGGATCGAAAACCCGGCCTTGGCGGCGCGCCCCTGTAGCCATGGTTGGGGCGGCGCATATTCGCCGATGGAGCCGAGATTGTCGAAGGTGATGAGCAGCACATCGGAGCGCCGGATGAACCACGCATCGACCAGACCGCCGCGCAGAAGAAACGCCTCGCGCCGTACGGCATCGGTCGGCGAGGCGACCTCTTCCGGCGGGGGGAAGATCGGGGGAAGGGCGGTGGGTGGGGCCTCTTCCTCGGGCGTCTCTTCCTTGGGTCGTGCGTCTTCGGGGGGCACGGGGTCAGATCCAGTCAAGATTGACATGGGTTGGCCCAAAGCGTTCGGCCACGGTGCGGCGCAGATCGCGGAAGCGAGGCCGCAGATCGGGGAACTTGCGTTCATGGGTTTCGGCCACAAGGCAGCGGACGCAGTCAAAGAGGTTGTCGCGCGCCATGGTTTCGAGAATTTCGAGTTCCGCGCCTTCGATATCCATTTTGACAAAGGCGATGGGCTGGGCCGCGGATTTTTCGCGCAGGAAGGCGGGGAAATCGATCAGCGGCACTTCGACGGCATTGGCGCTATCGATCCGGCGCGCGCCGCCGAGGATCGTGCTTTTGACGGAGGCGCCTGTGGGGTTCGCATCAAAATTGTCGGAGCGCATGAGGCGGACCGTGCCGCTGCCCACGCCCACGGCGGCGTTGATGAGGGTGACATTGGGTGCATCGGCAAAGCGCGCTTGCAGGCTTTCGAACACGCCGGGGTCAGGTTCGAAGGCGATGACATCGGCCCCGGTGGCGGCCAGTTGCGCGGTGACCACGCCGAAATTCGCGCCGCAATCCAGCGCGAGATCGCCGGGGCGCAGCATGGAGCAGACGCCTGTCAGATAGCCTTCGGCCCAAGATTTGCGCAGGTTGCGCTTTTGGCGGCGGATCATCGCCTCGGCCTTCAACTCGGCCTTGGACTTTTCCGGCGCGGGGGAGGTGGCGGCCTGTTCTGGCATCGTCACTCGCTTGCGTAATGGCCCTGGATGGGCGGTCGATAGGGCGGGGCCGTGAGAGGTTTGCGGCAGGCATAGACAAGCATATGGGGCCCGGTGAGGGCCATTTCCCCCCCGCGCGGGCGCCCCGTCGGGTCGGGGATCGGGATGGTTTTCCACGGGGTCTTGCGCGGGACGATCGAGACTTCGAGCATGTCATAGCCGCGTGCGTGGTGCCAGTAGCGCCATGGCACATCTGGCCCGGTCTGAAAGAAGCCGTGGCCGAACCAGCCATCGCAGGCGACGAAAGACAGAAACAGCCCGCCGGGGCGGAGCAGATCATGGCAGGTGTCGAGCGCCGTGCCGATGTGGAAGATATGTTCGGTGGTGCCGCCATCGATCACAAGATCGAACTGTTCGCGCAAGCGCTCGGGGCAGGGGTGGTTCAGATCGTGGACATGGGCCGCGCCTTCGGCATCGGTGAAATCCATCGCTTCGATCAGGGGATAGCCCAGATGGGCGAAGAAGGCTTCGGAAAAGCCATCTTCTTGGGTGATCGCCTGTGCTGTGGTGGGGATGCCCATGTTTTCCAGCGCACCCACGAAGCGGGTCATGCGCGCGGGTTGCAGGTGCATCTTTTGCCGCCCAAGGATGAGGCCGCGCTGGGCTGCGGCGGCTGCTTGGCGATGGCGGGCAAGGAACAGGCCCGGAACCATGCTGATGCCCATGGGGCGCGCCTCCCTCTGGCTGGCCTTATTCCTCCAGCGCCTGTGTCGGGTCTAGCCCGATGTCGGCGCACATGCGCGCGGCATAGGAGCCGGGCAGCGGCGCGTTCTTGCGCCACCACGGACGGGTGCCGTTGGTGTAAAGGTGGACCGACAGGGTGTTGTCGGTGAAATGCCCTTCGACCCGGCCATGCGGGTCATAGAACACGTCGTTCAGTTGGAACGGCACGGGATAAAGGTAATCGGGCGAGAGCGCCTTTTCGTAATCGCCGGTTTGCTGGGCGAACCAGGTAAAGGCCTGCGGGCCAAAGGCGGTGCGTTCGGCGTTGTAGATGCGCACGGCCTGGGGCAGCGAGGTGTCTTGTTTTTCGATCCGCTTGCGCTGTTGCTTGTTGAACCAGGCGGGGGCTGCGGGCAGGTTCTGGTAGTAATCCAGCAGTTGTTCGATGAGTTCGCCCTTGGGCGGGATATAGACCACGCCGCAATTCAGCGCGCCGCGAAAGCCGTGGCCTGCGTAGATATGCGTCATCTCATCGGGGAAGGGGCGGTGGCAGAAGGCGTCGCAGTCGATCCAGACCGCATCGGTTTTCTGGATCATGTGATAGCGGAAGACGTTGGACAGGAAGCTTTCCGATGTTTGGCGGACGATATCCATGTCGATCGACATGATCTCGGTCGCGGGGCGGACCTCGACGCCTTCGGGGACGTTGGTGACCGTATCGGTGCAGTAAAGCGTGGTGGGATGGCCCTGCCGCAAGTGCGAAATCAGGCAAAGCTGGTTGAGGTAGTGGAGCTTTTCGCCGATCCAGAGGGAGGCAACGGGTCTGCGGACGGGTGGGGCCATGATGGAACCGTGACTACTCGTTATTTCTTTTTTCAATCTATGGCGCGGGCAGGGCCGCAAGTCCAGTATCTTGCGCCGTCGTTGTTGTCTGGGAACGAGGCCATAGGCTAGAAGGACGGGGCGGGTGTGGCGGTATGACCGCGGGTAGAGGGTGATGGCAGCAGAGGCACGGGGCAAGGGTCAGGGGGCCAAGCAGGGGGCCAAGGGCGAGGGTCCAAAGCCAAAGCCCAAGGGTCAGGCCGGGAAGCGCCCCAAGGGCGCGGGACGGGCAGGCGATGGGGCCGCGGGAACGGGCCCGCGGGGCGCGTCAGAGATTTTTGGCACGGTGCCCTTTCAGCTCAAGCGCCATATCAGCCCGCATGGGCAGGTGACGGCTGTATCGATGATGAAGGACGAGGGGCCTTATGTCATCGAATGGGTGGCGCATCATCTGGCGATCGGGTTTACCGATCTGGTGGTCTATACGAACGATTGTTCGGATGGCACGGATGACATGCTGATCCGGCTGGAGGAATTGGGGCTGTGCCATCATCGGCGCAATGTCATTCCGCCGGGGTTGCGGCCCCAGCCTTCGGCCTTGAACCACGCGCAGGTGGAGCCTGTGGTCTGCCAGTCGGACTGGGTGATGGTGTTTGATGCCGATGAGTTCCTGTCGATCCGCTATGGCGATGGCACGCTGGATGATCTGATTGCAGCGGCCAAGGCGCAGGAGGCCAATGGGATTGTCATCACGGTGGACTGGTCGCGCGCGCCGGTGACCGAGCAATATCTGATGGCTGCCCCGACGACGTGGAACAAGGGGTGGGGGGTCAAGACGCTGTTCACCTTTGACCCGGAGTATTGGAAGCTGGGCATCCATCGGCCCAAGATGAAAACGCGCCATATCAAGACCGATTTCCCCGATCGGGTGAAATGGCTGAACGGGTCGGGCGCGGTGATGGAGGATTACTTCAAGTTTCGCGGCTGGCGGTCGATCACGCGGACGGTGGGCTATGACTGGGTGCAGTTGAACCATTATGCGGTGAAGTCGGTGGACAGCTATGCCATCCGCAAGATGCGCGGCAACGTCAACAACAAGGCGGATAAATACAACGGCGATTACTGGAGCCTTCAGGACCGCAATGAGGAGCGGGACGAGACGATGTTGCGCTATACCGAAAAGCGGAACGCGATCATCGCGCAATTGTTGGAAGATGAGGTGCTGAACCGCCTGCATTTTGCGGCACTGGCGCGCGCCGAGGGGCGGTTGGCGGAGTTGCGGCAGACGGAGGCCTATCACAAGCTGGTGGCCGATCTGGCCGAGGCATCGAAAGTGCCGATTTCGCAGATTGTGGCCAAGCCTCCGCAGGCGCGGGACAAGGAGAAGATCGCCGCCTTGATGAGCGAGGTGGAAAAGAAGCGGGGCCAGAAGGCGCGGGAGGAGCGGCTGGCCGTGCCGCGCGCGCCGGCGGAGGCGGTGCCGCTTGGCTCGTATGTGCCCGGTGCGGTGCTGACCGGGAGCGCGGGGGATGTGCCGGTTTTCGCCAATCATACGATGAAACTTCCGCGCGATCCGCGCGTCTTTGCTGCCCATGTCTTGCCGCTGATCGAGGCGGGGAAGTTCGAGCGTGGTTTGGCGCGCAAGATGCCTGCGGTCTTGGACAAGGGGGCCAAGGTGCTGGAGATCGGCGCGGCGGTGGGGTTTCTGGCGGGGCATTGCGCCAATGTCCGGCCTGATCTGCGCTTTGCGGTGCAGGAGGATGACCCGGCATTGCATCAGATGATGCGCGTGGTCTTTGCCCTGTCACATCGGCAGGAGAATGAACGGTTCCGTGTCTTGGAGACGCAGCTGGAGGTGCCTGCGCGCGATCTGGCGGCGGTGATCGGGGCAGAGGCGCCTGACGCGCTGCTTTTGGCGGATGGGCGTCTTGCGCCCGAGGTGGTGGAGGCGGCATTCGCGGCGCTGTCCGGCCCGCTGCCGGTGCAGGTGTTTTTCTATGGCCGGTTGATGGAAGGCTGGCATGGGCGGATGGCGGATCTATCCCGCTTGATGGAAGCGCGGGGCTATCGGGCGGAGTATGGATTTGATCCCAACATCTGCCGGGGCTTTGTTTTGCCCAAGGAATAGGCGGCGCGCCGCGCGATTTGGACATTTTTCGGCAAAAAGCCGCCATTCGCACAGGAATGTGACGCCCTCCGCCGCTCGGTCACCTTGACGACTCTGGGAAAGCGACCCAATTGACCGCCCGAGACCGGGTTTCAGGAGTGTCTATTTTGCACATGCAGCATGGCAGGGTTGTGTCTGGCGCATGGCTGGGGATCTGGCGTCGCCTGATATAACCTGCGACTTTACTTGAGTTTTCACCGAATCGACGTGCAGGAGCAATCATGCCGGGCCACCCGGAACTGTCTTCGTATATGCGCCGCCGCTCTTTCCTTGGGCTGGTTGGGGGTGCAGCATTGCTGCAATGCAGCACAGTGCTGGCGGGGCCGGTTCTCGCGCAGACCGCGCCGGAGGCTCCGGCCCCGGAGGCGGTGCCCTTTGATTTCGACCGCCTGACGGAGGAAATGCGTGCCTTGGCCGCGGTGCCGCATGTGCCGCCTGCGCGGGCCGAAGGGTTCTTCACCAGCTTCAATTATGATGATTACAAATCGGTTCAGTTCAACCCCAAACAGGCGCGTTGGGCGGGGGAGGATGTGGGCTTTCATGTCCATACCTTCCACTTGGGCTGGCTCTTTGCCGAGCCGGTGACGCTGTTTGAGGTCGAAAGCGGTCAGTCGCGGCCGATGGGCTTTTCGACCGATGACTTCATGTATTACGACCGGGTGCGCGACCGCGTGCCGCTGCATGAGCCGTTGCCGGGGGTGGCAGGGTTCCGGCTGAATGCGCCGTTGAACCGGGCCGATCTGTTTGACGAGGTCGTGGCTTTCCTTGGCGCGAGCTATTTCCGCGCGGTGGGGCGGAATACCGGCTATGGGCTTTCGGCGCGTGGCTTGGCCTTGAACACGGGGCTGGGCCAGCCCGAGGAGTTCCCGCGGTTTTCGCGGTTCTGGCTGGAAAAGCCGGTGCCTTTCGCGCGCGAAGTGGTGGTTCATGCCGCGATGGAGAGCGAAAGCTGCACGGGCGCGTATCGTTTTGTCATCCGCCCCGGCGTGAATACGGAAATGGATGTGACGGCGCGGCTGTTTTTCCGTGCGGAGGTGGAGCAGATGGGGGTGGCACCGCTCACCTCGATGTTCCTGTTCTCGGAAAAGAACCGGTCGGATTTCGATGATTTCCGCCCGAATGTGCATGACAGCGACGGGCTGGCCATTCATCGCCGTGATGGCGACCGGATTTGGCGGCCTTTGAACAACCCGGTGCGCTTGGCGGAAAGCTGGTTTGTCGAAGACAGCCCGAAGGCCTTTGGGCTGATGCAGCGGGACCGCGACTTTGAAAGCTATCAGGATGCGGTGTCGCATTACGAGCGCCGCCCGTCCCT
>JALOTC010000060.1 GCA_025458085.1 Cypionkella sp.
TCCACCATCCGCAACCTGATGAAAAAGGACCTGCGCGAGGTCGTGTCTGCCGAAGACATCAGGGCGGCGGAGGCTGTGGCCCTGCGTCTGGGCCGCGCGCTGCGCGACCGCAGATCGCGCCGGGTGCGGGCGGCGCGGCGCGGTGCAAGGCTTGACCTGCGCCGCACCATTCGAGCCTCGCTTGCTACCGGGGGCGAACCCCTGCGTCTTCACCGCAAGCGTCGCCCTGAGCGGCCCGTTCGGATCACTGCTTTGGTGGATGTGTCTGGCTCCATGACGCTGTATGCCCGGCCCTTCCTTGCCTTTCTGGCAGGGCTGATGCGGGCCGATGCCAATGCGGATGCCTATCTCTTCCACACCCGGCTTGTGCGCGTGACCGAAGCCCTGCGCGACGAAGACCCGTTTCGGGCGCTGAACCGGATCACGTTGCTGGCCGAGGGCTTTGGCGGCGGCAGCAAGATCGGCGCGGCATTGGGGCAATTCGCACGCACCCATGCGCGGACGGGCGTGAACGGGCGGACAGTGGTGATGATCCTGTCTGATGGCTACGATTCCGCCCCGTCAGAGGAACTCGGGCAGGCCATGGCGCTTTTGGCCCGGCGGGGGTGTCGCATCCTGTGGCTAAACCCTTTGAAGGGTTGGCGCGACTATGCCCCTGTCGCCTCCGGCATGGCCGCAGCCCTGCCCTATCTGGATCTTTTTGCCCCCGCCGCCACGCTTGATGACCTTGCCGCGCTTGAACAGGAGTTGGCTCACCTATGACCAGCACGCGCCCCGACCAACGCTTTGACCAGACCCTTGCCAGCCTTCGCGCCAAGGGGGAACCCTATGCCATCGCCACGGTCGTGCGCACGGTGGATGCGACCAGCGCGAAGCCGGGGGCAAAGGCAATCATCCTGCCCGATGGCACGATTGCCGAAGGCTGGATCGGCGGGGGCTGTGCGCGCTCTGCCGTGGGCAAGGCAGGGGCAGCGGCGATCCGTGACCGCGCGCCGCAATTCATCTCGCTCCGTCCCGAGGACTTGCTGGCTGCCGAAGGCGTTGCGCCGGGAGAGGAGCGTCACGGCATCCGCTTTGCCCGCAATGGCTGCCCTTCGCGCGGGTCGATGGATATCTTTATCGAACCCGTTCTGCCGCAACCGCGACTTGTGGTTTTTGGCGCGGGACCGGTCGCGCTCGCCTTGGCCGATCTGGCGGGACGGTTTGATCTGCACCGCACGTTGGCAGCCCCCGGCCTGGCCGAAGGCCCCGCCGATCAGGTGCAAGATGCCTTTGCACTGGAAACGGGCCTAGCGGGCCAAAGGTTCATCGTCGTCGCAACCCAAGGCAAAGGCGATGAGGCGGGTTTGCGGGCGGCGCTCTCCTCTGGCGCGGACTATATCGCCTTTGTCGGCTCGCGCCGGAAATTCGCGACTCTTGCCGAACGGCTGCGGGCAAGCGGTATGGCCGAGGAAGAGATCGCCCGCGTCAAGGCTCCGGCAGGATTGGACATCAAGGCCATCACGCCCGAAGAAATCGCCCTGTCGATCTTGGCCGAAATCACGTTGGCCCGCCGTTCCGCGGGCCGGGAGGGCGGGGATGTCTGACGCCAAAGCACCACCCGGGAAACCCGGCTTGCTCGCCCGTCTTCTCCCGCCGCTGACGCCAGAACAGGCGGCAGTTCTGGCGCAAGTGAAACTCCCCTGCTGTTAAGAGGACACAATGGATCTATCTGACGAACTCATCATCCCGGCCCCGCGCGACCGCGTCTATGCCGCGCTGAACGACCCTGAAATCCTGCGCCGCTGCATTCCGGGATGTGAGGAATTGGTGAAACATTCCGAGACAGAGCTTGAGGCCAAGGTCGTGCTGAAAATCGGCCCTGTGAAGGCGCGTTTTTCGGGCAAGGTAACGCTGAACCCGGAGAACCCTCCGGAACGCTTTTCGCTCACGGGCGAAGGCAATGGCGGTGTGGCAGGCTTTGCCAAGGGTGGTTCCGTCGTCACCCTTGCGGAACAAGGGGAGGAGACGCTGCTGCGCTATGAGGCGAAGGCAGAGATTGGCGGAAAACTCGCGCAACTTGGGTCCCGTCTGATCCAAGGCACGGCCAAGAAACTGGCTGCGACCTTCTTTGACGATTTCCGCGCGGCATTGACCGAAGAAGCAACGGCCTGAAATCTCCGCCCCTAAGCAAAAGGCCCCGCAAACGCGGGGCCTTTGTCATTCAAGCACCAGCGCCGATCATTCGGCGTCGGCGGCCTCTTCACGGGCCTTGTCGGCTGCGCCCTTTGCATTCGGATCGCGGTCGACGAATTCGATGATCGCCATCGGCGCCATGTCACCATAGCGGAAGCCGGCTTTCAGAACGCGCACATAGCCGCCCTGACGCGCCTTGTAGCGCGGGCCAAGGATGTCGAACAGCTTCGCAACGTCCTTGTCCTCTTTCAACTGTGCTGCGGCCTGACGGCGGGCATGCAGGTCGCCGCGCTTGGCGAGCGTGATCAGCTTTTCGATGATCGGACGCAGTTCCTTGGCCTTGGGCAGGGTGGTCTTGATCTGCTCATGCTCGATTAGCGAGCCAGCCATGTTCGAGAACAGCGCCTTGCGGTGTTCATGGGTCCGGTTGAGGCGGCGGTATCCGCGGGCGTGACGCATGGGTATCTCCTATCGCGTTTTGCTTTGTGTTGTTCCGGTGCGTTGCCGAAACGTCGTTGGGGCGGAATTGCCCGGGCAGAAGGTCGGGCGCGGATCAAGCCGCGCCCTTCCGAATTCAGAACTGGTCTTCGAAGCGCTTGGCCAGATCTTCGATATTCTCTGGCGGCCAATCTTCGACTTCCATGCCAAGGTGCAGGCCCATACCGGCCAGCACTTCCTTGATCTCGTTCAGCGACTTGCGGCCAAAGTTCGGGGTCCGCAACATCTCGGCCTCGGTCTTCTGGATCAGATCGCCAATATACACAATATTGTCGTTCTTCAGGCAGTTGGCCGAACGGACAGAAAGTTCCAGCTCGTCCACCTTCTTGAGCAGAAGCGGGTTGAACTCAAGACCCGAGTCGATTTCGCCAGCCTTGGCCGATTCCGGTTCGTCGAAGTTGACGAAGATCGACAGCTGATCCTGAATGATGCGGGCGGCATAGGCTACGGCATCATCAGGGGTCAGCGACCCGTCGGTTTCAATCTTCATGGTCAGCTTGTCATAATCCAGCACCTGACCTTCGCGGGTCGGCTGCACTTCGTAGCTGACTTTCTTGACCGGTGAATAGATCGCATCGATCGGGATAAGGCCGATGGGCGCGTCTTCGGGGCGGTTCTTATCGGCCGAGACATAGCCCTTGCCGGTGTTGACGGTCAGTTCCATGAACACATCGGCGCCATCGTCCAGATGACAAATGACGTGATCCTTGTTCAGAACCTCGATCCCGTTCGATTCCGAGATGTCGCCCGCGGTCACAACACCGGGGCCTTTGGCGGAGATCGACAGGCGCTTCGGCCCTTCGACTTCCATCTTCAGCGCAACACCCTTGAGGTTCAGCACGATGTCGGTGACATCTTCGCGAACACCGGCGACGCTGGAAAACTCATGCAGGACGTTATCGATCTGCACAGAGGTGATCGCCGCGCCTTGCAGCGACGACAGCAGCACCCGGCGCAGCGCGTTGCCCAGCGTCAGGCCGAAGCCGCGCTCCAGCGGTTCCGCGATCACCGTGGCCACGCGCGAAGGGTCCGCGCCCGGCTTGACGACGAGTTGCGTCGGCTTGATCAATTCCTGCCAATTTTTGTGGATCATGGCTCTGCCTCCATTCTTGTCGTCCGGCCCATGTCCAAAGACCGGAAGACGCCCGAGGTTTCTTAAATGCCGAAATCGGGCCGCGCGACATCGCACGGCCCGACCTTATGCCAGAAAATCAGACGCGGCGGCGCTTTGGCGGACGGCAGCCGTTGTGCGCAAGCGGGGTGACGTCGCGGATCGAGGTGATCTGGAACCCGACGGCAGCAAGGGCGCGCAGCGCCGACTCGCGGCCCGAACCGGGACCCTGAACTTCCACTTCCAGCGTCTTCACGCCATGCTCTTGCGCCTTGCGGCCAGCATCCTCGGCAGCCATCTGGGCGGCATAGGGCGTCGACTTGCGGCTGCCCTTGAAGCCCATCGTGCCGGCGGACGACCACGAAATGGCGTTGCCCTGCACATCCGAGATCAGGATCTTGGTGTTGTTGAACGAGGAGTTCACATGAGCAACGCCAGCGGCGATGTTCTTGCGCTCTTTCTTCTTGGTACGAGCTTTGGTGTCGCGTGCCATTGTCCAGACCCTCCCTTACTTCTTCTTGCCGGCGATCGGCTTGGCCGGGCCCTTGCGGGTGCGGGCATTGGTATGCGTCCGCTGACCGCGGACAGGGAGGTTCTTGCGGTGACGCAGGCCACGGTAGCAACCGAGGTCCATCAGACGCTTGATGTTCATCGACACTTCGCGGCGAAGGTCGCCTTCGACCGTGAAGTTCGCGTCGATATATTCGCGGATGGCCAGCACTTCGGCATCCGAAAGCTGGTTCACACGGCGCGCACGATCAATCTTGAGCGCTTCGCAGATCGTCTCTGCATTCGCAGGGCCGATACCGGTGATATACTGAAGCGCGATCGGAACCCGCTTCTGGGTGGGAATGTTGACGCCAGCAATACGTGCCACGCGTAGGTCCTTCTCTTGGTTGCGGTTCCGTAGCGCCAGAACCTTTTTTCACAACTCCAGCAGGGCCTTTACCCTCTGGCGCGATCCCCGAACAGGGAATCCCGGAAGGCAGATTCTGCTCCGGGACGCCGTGCATTACGGGCATTTGCCGCAGCCGTCAAGGCCGCGACGAATGGTTTTCAGGCTTTGTCAAGAATTTTCGCAATAGCCTCGGAGACATGATCCATCTCGGCCAAGCCATCGACAGAGACAAGCTTGCCCTTGGCCCAGTAATAGCCAATCAAGGGCGAGGTTTTCTTGTAATATTCCATTAGCCGCGTTTTCAGCGCATCTTCGGTGTCATCCGCACGGCGGCGCAGATCGTGGCTGCCACAGGCATCACAGGTGCCTTCCACGGCCGTCGGCTTCGTCGCATCGTGATAGACCGCGCCGCAGGCCCCACAGGTGAACCGCCCGGTGATCCGCGCGACAAGCGCCGCGTCATCGACCCGCATTTCAATGACGGCATCCAGCCCCTGCCCCATCCGCGCCAAAAGCGATTGAAGCGCATCTGCCTGCGGCAAAGTCCGGGGGAAGCCATCGAAGATGAAGCCACCCGCTGCGCCGCGGGTCAGTTTCTCTTCGATCAGACCGATCACGATCTCATCCGTCACAAGCTGGCCACGGTCCATGACCTCTGCCACCTTACGCCCCATTTCGGTGCCACTGGTTCGCGCCTCGCGCAGCATATCGCCCGTGGAAAGCTGCACCATGCCGCGCGTCTCTTCCAGACGCTTAGCTTGGGTGCCTTTGCCCGCGCCGGGGGGGCCAAGAAGAATGATATTGGCCATGATCGTCAGCGCCGCGCCGGAGCCTTCGGAGCCGGCTTCTTCCGCCCCCTTAGCTGCGACTTCTCGATCAGCCCCTCATATTGGTGGGCCAAAAGATGAGATTGAACCTGATTGATCGTATCCATCGTCACGCTGACCACGATCAGAACCGATGTCCCGCCGAAGTAGAAAGGAATGGCCAGTTCATTGCGCAGGATTTCGGGAAGCAGACAGACTGCGGCGAGATAGGCAGAACCAAGCACCATCAACCGCGTGACGACATAGTTCAGATAATCTTCGGTCTTTTTGCCGGGGCGGATGCCTGGGATGAAGCCGTTCTGATTCTGAAGGTTCTCAGCCACATCCTCGACCTTGAAGGCCACGTTGTAGGTGTAGAAATAGGTGAAGAACACGATCATGCCGGTGAAGAACGCCAGATACAGCGGTTGCCCCGGACCGAAATAGGCAAGGATCGTCGACATCACCGGGCCAGTCTGCTGGCCGGAGAAGGTGGAAATGGTGATGGGCAACAACAGCAGCGATGAGGCAAAGATCGCCGGGATCACGCCTGCCGGGTTCACCTTCACCGGAAGGTGGGATGAGCCACCGTCATAGACCTTCATTCCCACCTGACGGCGGGGGTATTGAATGTGGATCTTGCGCAAGGCGCGTTCCATAAACACAACAAAGGCGATGACTGCGATCACCATGATGATCACACCGATGATCACCGCAGGCGACAGCGCACCAGACCGGCCTTGGCTGAAGAACTGTGCCAGAGCAGCCGGGATTTCCGCGACGATGCCGACAAAGATGATCAGCGAAATGCCATTGCCGATGCCGCGGGCAGTGATCTGCTCACCCAGCCACATCAGGAACATGGTGCCGCCGACAAGTGTAATCACGCAGGCCGCCTTGAAGAACATGCCGGGATCATGAGCCAGACCACCCGCCTCAATGCTAACCGCAATGCCCCAGGCCTGAAAGATGGCGAGGAATACCGTGCCGTAGCGCGTATATTGGTTCAACTTCTTGCGTCCCTGCTCCCCTTCCTTCTTCAACTGCTGAAGCGAAGGGACCATGGCCGCCATGAGCTGCACGATGATCGAGGCCGAAATATAGGGCATGATGCCAAGCGCAAAGATGCCCATACGGCTGATCGCGCCGCCGGTGAACATGTTCAACATGCCGCCGATCCCTGCGCCCGCGTCCTGCATGAACTCGCGCAGGGCGGAACCGTCGATGCCGGGGACGGGAATATAGGTCCCAAGGCGATAAACGATCAGAAGGCCAAGCGTAAAGAAGATGCGGGCGCGAAGGTCGGTCGCCTTGCCAAGGGCTGACCAGCTCAGGTTCGCGGCCATTTGCTCTGCAGCAGATGCCATGTCGGTCTCTTTCATGGACAGCGCCGCCGGATCCGTTTTCCGGGTCCGGCGGCGCGGGAAAACTTGAGGATCATGTAAGCCGTCCTAGGCCGGCTCACAACTCCAAAATGGCGCTCACTCCGCCGCGGCAGCGGTCTTGACGGTCAACGAACCGCCAGCGGCCTTCACCGCCTCGATCGCCGAAGCCGAAGCACCGGTCACGTTCAGGCGCACGGCGGTCTTGATTTCGCCCTTTGCCAGCACACGGATGCCGTCGCGCTTGTTCGAGGTCACACCAGCCGCGACCAACGCGTCCTCGGTAATTTCCTCGGCCGCGTTCAATTTGCCGGCCGCAATGAACTTCTCGATCAGGCCGAGGTTCACAACGCTGAATTCCAGACGGTTGGGCTTGTTGAAGCCGCGCTTCGGCAGGCGGCGATAGAGCGGCATCTGCCCGCCTTCATACCCACCGAGGGCCACACCGGAACGGGACTTCTGCCCCTTGATCCCGCGGCCAGCGGTCTTGCCCTTGCCCGAACCCGGGCCGCGCGCCACGCGCTTTTGCTTTTTGGCGGCGCCTTCGTTGTCGCGCAGTTCATTCAATTTCATGTCGCATACTCCTTGGCCGGAAAGTCCCTACCTGCGACGGATGGGGACAACACGGCATTTCTTGGTGTTGGCGGGGAAAACAGGCCCCCTACCCTAAGGCAAGAGGCGCGCAAGGGAACCTGCGCGCCTCTCATTCAGTGCGGAAGAACAGGCTTCTCAGCCGCGCTCTTCGATGATCTTCACCAGATGCGGGATCGCATTCACCATGCCGCGCACCGAAGGCGTATCCTCCAGTTCACGGGTCCGGTGCAGCTTGTTCAGGCCGAGGCCCTTCAGCGTTGCGGTCTGCACGGCGGGGCGACGGTTGGCCGAGGCCACCTGCTTCACGACGATGGTCTTTTTCGACATGATCAGGCCTCCACTGCTTCAGCTTCGGGCTTCTTCAGGATCTCGGCCACCTTCTTGCCGCGGCGCGAGGCCACGGAACGGGGCGAGGCTTCCTTCTTGAGACCGTCGATGGTCGCGCGGATCATGTTGTAGGGGTTTTGCGACCCCAACGACTTGGCCACGACATCCTGGATGCCAAGCATTTCGAAAACGGCACGCATCGGGCCGCCGGCGATGATCCCGGTCCCGGCAACGGCCGTGCGCATGATGACCTTGCCGGCGCCGTGGCGGCCTTCTTGGTCATGATGCAGCGTGCGCGAATCCTTGAGGGGAACGCGGATCATGCTGCGCTTGGCCTGTTCGGTCGCCTTGCGGATCGCCTCGGGCACTTCCTTGGCCTTGCCTTTGCCAAAGCCGACGCGGCCACGCTGGTCACCCACGACCACGAGAGCAGCAAAGCCAAAGCGCTTGCCCCCCTTCACGGTCTTGGAGACGCGGTTGATCGCCACCAGACGGTCGGCGAATTCCGGGGTTTCTTCGCGCTGTTCGCTGCGGCGTTCCCGGCGGTTTTCACGTTCTGCCATATCCAAACTCCTCAGAACTTCAGGCCGCCTTCACGGGCAGCCTCGGCCAAAGCCTTGATCTTCCCGTGAAAGAGGAAACCACCACGATCGAAGTAGCATTCTTCGATCCCGGCCTTCTTCGCCCGCTCGGCAATCGCAGCGCCGACTTTGGCCGCAGCCTCGACGTTGTTCTTGCCAACGACGCCCAGTTCCTTTTCGAGCGACGAGGCGGCGGCCACAGTGACCCCCTTCACGTCGTCGATCAGCTGGACGCTGATGTTCTTGGACGACCGATGCACCGACAGACGCAAGCGCCCGGCAGACATCGCCTTGATTTTGTTCCGCACGCGCAGGCGGCGCTTCAGGAACAGCTCTCTTTTGTTCAAAGCCATTTTCTCGCCACCCTTACTTCTTCTTGCCTTCCTTGCGGAAGATATACTCATCCTTGTAGCGGATACCCTTGCCCTTATAAGGCTCAGGCTGACGCCATTCGCGGATGTTCGCGGCCACCTGACCAACAAGCTGCTGGTCGATGCCTTCGAGGATGATTTCAGTCTGCTTCGGAACGGTCGCGGTGACCCCCTTCGGCACTTCGAAATTCACTTCGTGGCTGTAGCCAAGCGAAAGCTTCAGAACATTCCCGGCCAGGGCGGCACGATAGCCAACGCCCTGAATTTCGAGTTCTTTCTTGAAGCCAGTGGTGACGCCGACAACCAGGTTGTCGACCATCGACCGCGCCATGCCCCACTGCTGACGAGCCCGCTTGGACATGCCGCGCGGCTTCACAACGACCGCATCGTTTTCGATGGTCATTGTCACATCGTCAGTGGCGGTGAAGCTGCGGGTTCCTTTCGGGCCCTTCACTTCAATGGTTTGGCCGCTGATCGTGGCGGTAACGCCCTTGGTCAGCGGGACGGGCTTTTTGCCGATACGAGACATCTACCCCTCCTTAGAACACGGTGCAGAGCACTTCGCCGCCAACATTGGCGGAACGTGCTGCTGCATCGGACATGACGCCCTTGGGCGTGGAGATGATGGAAACGCCAAGCCCATTACGGACCGACGGCAGTTCCTTCACGCCCATGTACACACGGCGGCCGGGCTTGGACACGCGCTTTACTTCGCGGATCACAGGCTCGCCTTCGTAGTACTTGAGCGAGATCACGAATTCGCCCTGACCATTAGCGGTCGGGGATTTTTCGTAACCACGGATATAGCCTTCGGCAGCCAGCACATCCAAAACGCGGGCGCGCAGCGTGGAGGCCGGCGTCGCAACAGTGGATTTGCCGCGCAGCTGCGCGTTACGGATACGGGTCAGCATATCGCCGAGCGGATCGTTCACGGACATCTTGTGATCCTCCTTACCAGCTCGACTTCACCATGCCGGGGATCTGACCGAAGGAGGCCAGTTCACGCAGCATGATCCGCGACAGTTTCAGCTTACGATAGTAAGCATGGGGGCGACCGGTCAGCTGGCAGCGGTTGTGGATCCGCGTGGCCGACGAGTTGCGGGGCATTTCAGCAAGCTTCAGGGTCGCGCGGAAACGCTCTTCCATCGGCTTGGACTGGTCTTCGATCACCGCCTTCAGCGCGGCGCGCTTGGAAGCATACTGCTTCACAAGCTTGGCGCGCTTCACTTCGCGGTTCACCATGGATTTCTTAGCCATATCTCTGGGTCCTCGCGATTACGACGTGAAGGGCATGTTGAAATGCTTCAACAGGGCCTTGGCTTCGGCATCGGTCTTTGCGGTGGTGCAGATGATGATATCCATCCCCAGCACTTCATCGACCTTGTCAAAGTTGATCTCGGGGAACACGATGTGCTCCTTCAGGCCCATGGCATAGTTGCCACGGCCGTCAAAGCTGTTGCCCTTGACACCACGGAAGTCGCGAACACGCGGCAGAGCCACGTTGATCAGACGGTCCAGGAATTCGTACATGCGGTCGCCACGCAGCGTGACCTTGCAGCCCAGCGGCATTTCTTCACGCACGCGGAAGCCAGCGATCGACTTCTTGGCTTTGGTGATCACGGCCTTCTGACCGGCGATCTGGCCAAGCTCCTCGGCAGCCTGCTTCACCTTCTTGGTGTCCTTGACCGCTTCGCCGACGCCCATGTTCAGAACGATCTTGTCCAGACGCGGGATCTGCATGTCGTTCTTATAGGCGAATTCCGACTTCATCGCCGCGCGGATGGTATCCGCATAGACGGTTTTCAGACGGGGGGTATATTTTGCTGCGTCAAGCATCAGATCGCCTCCCCTGTGGTCTTGGCGTAGCGAACCTTTTTGCCGTCTTCCATGCGGAAGCCAACGCGGGTGGCCTTGCCGTTCTTGTCGATCAGCGCGAGATTCGACAGGTCGATGGGCATCGCCTGCGGAATGCGCCCGCCCTGAGAGGCAGCAGATTGCTTCGTGTGGCGGATAGCGATGTTCACGCCATCAACAACAGCCTTGTTTTCCTTGGGCATGACTTGGGTGATTTCACCCTTCTTGCCCTTGTCCTTGCCGGTCAACACGACGACCGAGTCACCCTTGCGGAGTTTCGCAGCCATTACAGCACCTCCGGCGCAAGCGAGATGATCTTCATGAAGTTCTTGGCGCGAAGTTCCCGCACAACCGGCCCGAAGATACGGGTGCCGACCGGTTCACCCTGCTTGTTCAGGATGACGGCAGCGTTGCGGTCGAAACGGATGGCGGTGCCATCTTCGCGACGGACTTCTTTGGCGGTGCGAACGACAACGGCTTTATGCACGTCACCCTTCTTCACGCGGCCCTTTGGAATCGCCTCCTTCACCGACACCACGATGATGTCGCCGACGGATGCGTAACGGCGGTGCGAACCGCCAAGAACCTTGATGCACTGAACTCGGCGTGCGCCGGAGTTATCAGCAACATCCAGATTCGTCTGCATCTGGATCATTTGGTTTCTCCCGACCTTTGGGGACCGTTACTCTGGCCCCAGGGTTTCGATTTTCGGAAGACGCCCGTTCCCTAGGCCTCAGGCCTCGGTCACGACCGTCCAACGCTTGGTTTTCGAAATCGGCGCACATTCCTCGATACGGACGGTATCGCCAACCTTGAACTTGTTCTCCGCGTCATGGGCGCGGTATTTCTTGGACTTCCGCACAGTCTTTTGCA
>JALOTC010000198.1 GCA_025458085.1 Cypionkella sp.
ACTGGGCGGCAAATCGCCCCTGATCATCTTTGATGACGCAAGCCTAGAGGATGCCGTGGGCGCGGCGATGCTGGCGAATTTCTATTCCTCGGGTCAGGTTTGTTCCAACGGCACGCGGGTGTTCGTGCAAAAGGGGCTGAAAGACCGTTTCCTTGACCGGCTGAAGGCGCGGGCCGAGGCGATCATCCTGGGCGATCCGCGGGATGAGGCCACGCAGATGGGGCCACTCGTCAGCGCGGTGCAGGTCGCCAAGGTCATGGGCTATGTCGAAACCGCCAAGACGGAGGGCGCGCGTCTGGTGACCGGCGGGGGGCGGGGCGGGCGCAATGATGGCTGGTTCGTGGAACCCACCGTCTTTGCCGATGTGACCGATGACATGACGCTGGCGCGCGAAGAGGTGTGCCACCGAATACGGCCTTGCCGCCGGGGTCTTCACCGCCGATCTTGCCCGCGCGCATCGGGTGATTGCCCAGATTCAGGCCGGCACCTGCTGGATCAACGCCTATAACCTGACCCCGGTCGAGGCCCCCTTTGGCGGCATGAAAGCCTCTGGCATCGGGCGCGAAAACGGCCATGCGGCGGTGCAGCACTATACGCAGATCAAGAGCGTCTATGTGGGCCTTGGCCCCGTCGACGCGCCCTATTGATCGGCCAAGACAGGAAGGACGCCGCCCATGCATGCGGATTATGTGATCATCGGCGCGGGTTCCGCGGGCTGTGCCATGGCTTACCGGCTGACCGAGGCGGGCAAGCGCGTCATCGTCATTGAACATGGCGGGTCCGATGCCGGGCCATTCATCCAGATGCCCGCCGCGCTGTCTTACCCCATGAATATGGGGCTTTATGACTGGGGCTATCAGACCGAAGCCGAACCGCATCTGGGCGGGCGGCGGTTGGTCACCCCGCGCGGCAAGGTGATCGGGGGGTCCTCCTCGATCAACGGGATGGTCTATGTGCGCGGGCACGCCTGCGATTTTGACACTTGGGCCGGGATGGGGGCCGATGGCTGGGGTTATGCCGATGTGCTGCCCTATTTCCGCCGGATGGAGAACAGCCACGGCGGGCAGGGCGCGCCGTGGCGTGGCACAGATGGCCCGCTGCATGTGACCCGTGGCCCGCGCGCGAACCCGCTGTTCAACGCCTTTATCGAGGCGGGCCGCGCCGCAGGCTATCCGGTGACCGAAGATTACAACGGCCAGCAGCAAGAAGGTTTCGGCGCGATGGAGGCGACGATCTGGAAAGGTCGCCGCTGGTCTGCCGCCAATGCCTATCTGAAACCCGCACTGGCGACCGGCAACCTTCAGGTCGTGCGCGGCTTTGCCCGCCGCGTGGTCATTGAAAATGGCCGCGCGACGGGGGTGGAACTGGACCAAGGGGGCGCACCTTTCGTGATCCCCGCCGCGCGAGAGGTCATCATCGCGGCCTCCAGCCTCAATTCGCCCAAACTCCTGATGCTGTCGGGCATCGGGCCTGCCGCGCATCTGGCCGAACATGGCATAGCACTAGTGGCAGACCGCCCCGGCGTGGGCGCGAATTTGCAAGATCACCTTGAAATCTATATGCAATTTGCGTCGAAAAAGCCGATCACGCTTTACAAATATTGGAACCTCTGGGGCAAGGCGCTGATCGGGGCGCAGTGGCTTTTCACCCGCCGTGGCCTTGGTGCCAGCAACCAGTTCGAGGCTTGCGGTTTCATCCGGTCGGATGCGGGCGTGGAATATCCCGATATCCAATACCATTTCCTGCCCATCGCCGTGCGCTATGATGGCAAGACCGCCGCCGAAGGGCATGGCTTTCAGGTCCATACCGGGCCGATGCGGTCCAGATCGCGGGGGTCGGTCACGCTCCGCTCCTCCGATCCAAAGGCGGACCCGGTGATCCGCTTCAACTATATGTCGGACCCAAGCGATTGGGAGGATTTCCGCAAGGCCATTCGCCTGACGCGGGAGATTTTCGCCCAAGCGCCGATGGCGGATTTCGTGCAACACGAAATCCAGCCCGGCCCCGCCTGTCAAAGCGATGAGGAGCTTGACGCTTTCCTGCGCGACCATGTCGAAAGCGCCTATCACCCCTGCGGCACCGCGCGGATGGGGCGGCGCAGCGACCCGATGGCGGTGGTCGATCCCGAATGTCGGGTGATTGGGGTGGATGGACTGCGTCTGGCCGATAGTTCGGTCTTTCCGCAGATCACGAATGGCAACCTCAATGCGCCGTCGATCATGGTGGGGGAAAAGGCCGCCGACCATATCCTTGGCCGCCCGGCCCTTGCGCCCGCGAACCAGCAGCCGTGGATCAACCCTGCGTGGCGCACCGCCCAGCGTTAGGGCAGCCTGCGGCGAATGGCGTTAAGGTTACCTTAACTTTTACCTTGATCCGCGGGGGCAGAGCGCGGACAAGGGGATATGTTAACCTTTCGTTCCCTCCTTGTTCTGGCGCTCCTCTGCCTCGCCGCGCCCGCATCGGCGCTAGAGGCACCTGTGCGTGTGGTCGATGGCGACTCGCTGGACATTGGGGGCGAGAAGATCCGACTCTTTGGCATCGACGCGCCCGAGTTGAACCAGCGCTGCGATCGTGCGGGCCAATCCTGGCGCTGTGGGGACTGGTCGCGCCGGATGCTGGCCGATCTGGTGGCAGGCCAAGCCATCCGCTGCGTGCAGGAAGATACGGACCGGTATGGCCGCGTCGTCGCCACCTGCCATGCAGGCCGGGTCGATCTGGCCGAGGCGATGGTGCGCCAAGGGGCCGCGACCGCTTATTTGCGCTATACCACCCGTTACCAAAGCGCCGAACGCGCCGCCCGCGCCGAAGGGATCGGCCTCTGGGCCGCGCGGATGGTCACGCCGCAGGCGCATCGCCAGCAGACCGCCCCCGCCCCGCAATCGGCCTCCGGGTCCTGTGCGATCAAGGGCAATATCGGGGCCACCGGCAAGCGCATCTATCATATGCCTGGCCAGCAGGATTATGCCGCCACCCGGATTGATCCCCGCAAGGGCGAGGCGTGGTTCTGCACCGAGGCAGAGGCGCAGCGGGCAGGCTTCCGCCGCGCGGCCCGCTGAACGCTCCCGTTTGATCCGCGCGCTGAACCATCCAGTTTGATCCGGGTCAAGGCGCCGCTTTTTCAGGCAGATTAGAATCAGCTTTGGCAACGAAACAGGAGAGAGACCCGATGTCCAACACCCCGCACGAACTGGCCGAAGAATTCCCGGGCATGGGCGAAAAGATTTCGGAAATGAAGCAGCAAGATGCCCATTTCGCGAAACTTCTTGAACAATATATCGAGATCAATCGCGCCGTGCATCGGGCCGAAACGCGGGTGGAGGCGATCTCGGAAGAGGC
>JALOTC010000199.1 GCA_025458085.1 Cypionkella sp.
CAGCCGGGCGCAGCTGGATGTGGTGGGGTTCATCTTTATCGCCTGCCTGACCGCGACGGGCGGCGGCACTTTGCGCGATGTGATGCTGGACCGCGATGTATTCTGGATCGTGGACCCGATGATGCTGGGCGTGGCCTCTGCTGCGGCGGTGGTTGTGTTTTTGGCCGCGCATCGGTTGGAAAGCCGCTATCGCGCGATCCTGTGGCTGGACGCCTTTGCCTTGGCGGTGGCCGTGCCTGCCGGGGTGGCGGCGGCGATGGCGATGGGGCAGGGCTGGGCCATTATCCTTGTGATGGGGATGGTGACAGGCTGCATGGGCGGGCTTTTGCGCGACGTGGTGTGCAATGAGGTGCCCTTGGTGTTGAAGCAAGGCGAGCTTTACGTCACCTGTGCCTTTGCCGGGGCCTTGGTGGTGGTGCTGGCGGGGCTGGCCGGGATCACCGGGGGTATGGCGCTCATTCTGTGCGCTGGCGTGACCTTTGGGCTGCGGGCGGGGTCTATTGCCTTTGGCTGGAAGCTGCCCGTGTATCGTGCCCGCCCGCCCAAAACGAACCCGCCCCGCACGACCGCGCCCAAGGAATAGGGGCTTTCCTTGCTGCGGGCTTTGGCTAGTCTGGCCCCATGCCACGCCGCAAGAGCCTTCCCGATGCCGAAGTTCATGCCCTTGTCCGCCAGCTTCTGGCAGAAGGGGGCGAAAAGGCCGTGGCCTTTGGCTCTGTGTCACGGGCAACGGGGCTTGCCGGGGCCACCTTGGTGCAGCGGTTCGGCTCCCGCGATGCGATGGTGGAGGCGGCACTTGCCGATGGGTGGGACAGGCTTTCTGCATTGCTGATAGAGGCCGAAGGGATTGCGCCCGAAACGCCAAAGGGTGCCGTTACGATCCTGAAGGCGTTGGGGGTGGTGGCAGCCGATCTGGTGGTTCTGACCCGTGATTTTCGCAGTGCCGCGCTTCGGTCGCGGGCAGAGGCATGGCGCGGGCAGGTCGAAGCCGCGCTGGCCCGGCGCTTGGGCGGCGGCGAAAAGGGGCGCGAGGCGGCGGCGATCCTGTTCGCGGCATGGATCGGGCAAGTGATCTGGCAGCCGGCGGGAGGGCGCGCTTTCCGGCTCAAGGATGTGATGCGGCGGCTTATTTGATATAGGTCCGCCACAGCCAGATCAGCACCATCGCGCCCAGCACCGCGCCGACGAAACCCGCGGCCCAGCCTGTCAGCGTCATCAGAAAGCGCAGGACAAAGCCGCCGATCAAGGCGCCAAAGACGCCGATGGCGATGGTAGTCGGCACATCGGTGTTCACCTTCATGATCCGCGTGGCCAGAAAGCCCGCAGCAGCACCGATGATGACAAGTGCGATGATGGGCATGTGCGCCTCCCTCTTTCTTCCCCAATATGGGGAACCATGGGGCAAAGAGGAATGGCGTTAAAGTCGCGCTGGCAGGGAGAGGCCCTTGAGCACTTCGGCCGCGGGCATGGGGCGTTTGCCTTCGCGTTGCGCCTCCAGCACTTCTACCGCGCCTGTGCCGCAGGCGATGGTAAAGCCCGTGAGAACCGTGCCGGGGGCAGCAGCGCCGGAAGCGAGGCGGGAGCGCAGGAGTTTGACCCTTTCGCCCCGCACATCGACCCATGCGCCGGGAAAGGGGGAAAGGCCACGGATCAGGCGGTCCACCTCTTCGGCGGGCTTGGTGAAATCGACCCGCGCCTCGGCCTTGTCGATCTTGGTGGCGTAGGTGACGCCTTCCTCGGGCTGGGGTTCGGGGGTGAGGCCGGGCAGGCGGTCTAGCGCGGTGAGGATGAGCCGCGCGCCAAGGGCAGAAAGGCGGTCATGCAGGTCTGCCGTGGTTTCCTCTGGCCCGATCGGGAGCGTTTCGCGCAAGAGGACTGGGCCGGTATCCAGCCCTGCTTCCATCTGCATGATGCAGACGCCTGTTTCTGCATCGCCTGCCATGATGGCGCGGTGGATGGGGGCGGCGCCGCGCCAACGGGGCAACAGGCTTGCGTGGATGTTTAGGCAGCCCTGGCGGGGCGCATCCAGCACCGCTTGCGGCAGGATCAGGCCATAGGCTACGACCACGGCGAGATCTGCGCCAAGGGCCGCGAATTCCGCCTGATCTGCGGCATCGCGCAGGCGGGCGGGGTGGCGGACGGGCAGGCCAAGGCGATCTGCCGCCTGATGCACCGCGCTTTTGCGCAGGTCTTTGCCACGGCCCGCGGGACGCGGGGGTTGGGTATAGACGGCGAGAACCTCGTGATGCTTGGCAAGGGCCTCTAGCACCGGCACCGAGAAGTCGGGCGTGCCCATGAAAACAAGTTTCATCCCCGCCTCCGCAGTTTTTCGGCCTTGGCCAGCAGCATCTTGCGTTTGAGGGGCGAGAGGCGGTCGAAATACATGCGGCCCGCCAGATGGTCGATCTGATGCTGGACGCTGGTGGCCCAGAGGCCCACGAAATCGCGGTCCTCTACCTCTTCCTTGTCGTTCAGAAAGCGCACCGTTACCGCGCGGGGGCGTGTGATGGTGGCAGAGACGCCGGGGAGGTTGGGGCTTGCCTCCTCATGCGCGCGGGGTTGGACGGAGGCGTGGAGGATTTCGGGGTTGGCCATGCGCACCGCCTGCCCGCGTTCGGTGGAGCAATCGACGACGGCAAGGCGCAGCGGCACACCGATTTGCACGGCGGCAAGGCCATAGCCCGGCATCGCCTCCATCGTGTCGATCATATCGGCCCAGATGGCACGCACCTCATCGGTAATGGCGGGGACATCGGCGGCGGGGGTGGAGAGGATTGGGTTGGGCCAAGGGATGCAGCGGCGCGGGGGCATCGGTCAGCCCAAGTTCCGCGCGCGTTCACGCTTTAGCTTTTCCATCTTGCGGGTGATCATCTGGCGTTTCAGCGGGCCGAGATAGTCGATGAAGAGCTTACCATCGAGATGGTCGATTTCATGCTGCACGCAGGTGGCCCAGAGGCCTGCGAATTCCTCTTCCTGCGCGGTGCCGGTCAGGTCTTGCCATGCGACGCGGACAAGGGCGGGGCGTTTCACCTCGGCATATTGGTCGGGGATCGACAGGCAACCTTCCTCATAGACCGAGAGGTCCTCTGA
>JALOTC010000061.1 GCA_025458085.1 Cypionkella sp.
CATTGGGAACTCGCAGGCGTGCCGGTGCCGTGGGACTGGACCTATTTTCCCGACACAACGCCCGCCTTTCCGCCCGCGCTGGTGGCGGAGGTCTGCCGTCTGGCGGGGACGGAGGGCATCTTGGGCAACTGCCATGCCTCGGGCGTGCCGATCATCACCGCGCATTGCGAGGCGCATCTGCGGACAGGCTGGCCCATCTGCTATACAAGCGCAGACAGCGTGTTTCAGATCGCCGCGCATGAGGAGGCCTTCGGGCTGGAGCGTCTCTTGAAGCTCTGCGCCGATCTGGCCCCTTACCTCCACGCGATGAAGGTGGGCCGCGTGATCGCCCGGCCCTTTACCGGCACCTGTGGTGATTTTCGCCGCACGGCGAACCGGCGCGATTTTGCCATCGCGCCGCCTGCGCCCACGCTTCTCGATTGGGCGGCAGAGGCGGGGCGGGCGACCCATGCGGTGGGCAAGATCGGCGATATCTTTTCGATGCGGGGCATCGGCAAGCTGCACAAGGGCAAGTCGGATGCTGACCTTTTCGAACATTTGGTCCGCCTTGGGGCCGAGGCAGAGCCCGGTTCCTTGACCTTTGCGAACTTTGTTGAGTTTGACACGCTTTATGGCCACCCGCGCGATGTGGCAGGGTACGCCCGCGCGCTGGAGGCCTTTGACGCGGCGCTGCCGCGCTTTCTTGGCCAGTTGCGCCCCGGCGATCTGGCCATTTTCACCGCCGACCACGGCAATGACCCGACCTTCCGCGGCACCGAACACACGCGTGAGCGCGTGCCTGTCTTGGGCTGGGGGATGGGGGCGCGGGCCATCGGTCTGCGCGCCTTTGCCGATGTCGGCGCCTCTGTTGCCACCCATCTGGGGCTTGCGCCCCAAGGACCCGGAGCCTCATTCCTGTGATCCCGAAAATCGAACTGCATCTGCATCTGGAAGGCGCGGCCCCGCCGGCCTTTATCCGTGGCCTTGCGAAAGAGAAATCCATCGATATCGGGGGGATTTTCGATGAGCGGGGGCATTATCGCTACAAGGATTTTTGGGATTTCCTGAAGGTCTATGAGGCGGCCACCAGTGTGCTGACCACGCCCGAGGATTATGGGCGCTTGACGACAGCGGTGCTGGAGGAAAGCGCGGCCTCTGGCGTGATTTATTCCGAAACCTTCCTCTCCCCCGATTTCTGCGGCGGGCGCGATCTTGGCGCATGGCGCGAATATCTGCACGCCATGCAAGAAGCGGCGGCACGGGCCGAGGTGCAAGATGGCATCACCCTGCGCGCGATCATCACCTGTATCCGCCATTTCGGGCCAGAGAAGGCGCGCGAAACGGCGCTTTGTGCCGCGGAAACGGTGGGGGATTTCGTGACCGGCTTTGGCATCGCCGGCGATGAGAAGGCGGGCAAGCCCGGCGATTTCCGCTGGTCTTTTGACTGCGCGCGCGAGGCGGGCTTGCGGCTGACAGCGCATGCCGGGGAATGGGGCGGGCCAGAGAGCGTGCGCGCGGCCCTTGCCGATCTGGGGGTGGAACGGATCGGGCATGGGGTTCGCGCGATCGAGGATCTGGCGCTGGTCGATGAATTGGCCGAACGCGGCGTGGTGCTGGAGGTTTGCCCCGGATCGAATGTGGCGCTGGGGCTTTACCCGAATTGGCGCGCCCATCCGATTGGCAAGCTCTATGACCGGGGCGTGAAGGTGACTGTGTCCACCGACGACCCGCCGTTTTTCCACACCACGATGGAGCGCGAATTCGCCGAATTGCACGCTGCTTTCGATTGGGATGAGGGTGTTTTTGCGGCGCTGAACCGCACGGCGCTTGACGCGGCCTTTTGTGATGCCGATACGAAGGCGCGCATTGCCAAGAAGCTGGAGGGCTGACCCATGCTGGACCATTTGACCGTCGTTTCCCACCCGCTGGTCCAGCACAAGCTGAGCCTCATGCGGGAGAAGGACACCTCCACCGCGAGTTTCCGGCAATTGCTGCGCGAGATCAGCCTTCTCTTGGCCTATGAGGTCACGCGCGAATTGCCGATGACGACGAAGCGGATCGAAACCCCGCTGTGCGAAATGGATGCCCCGGTGATCGAGGGCAAGAAACTGGCGCTGATTTCCATTCTGCGGGCAGGCAACGGGCTTCTGGACGGAATTTTGGAACTGATCCCCGCCGCGCGGGTGGGCTTCGTGGGGCTGTACCGCGACCCCGCAACGCTGGAGCCGGTGCAATATTACTTCAAAGTGCCGGAGCAGCTTGAAGATCGGGTCTGCATCGTGGTGGACCCGATGCTGGCGACCGGCAATTCCTCGGCTGCGGCGGTGGACCTTTTGAAGAAGGCAGGGGCCAAGGAGATCCGCTTCCTGTGCCTTCTGGCCGCACCCGAAGGGATCGAGCGGATGCGGGAAGCGCATCCTGATGTGCCGATTGTCACAGCTTCGGTCGATAGCCACTTGAATGACCACGGTTATATCGTTCCCGGCCTAGGGGATGCGGGTGACCGGATGTTCGGCACAAAATAGCGGCTTCGGCCTTTACTCGCGCTGTGTTCTGCTTCAGACTATCGCCACGCTACTTGGGGGTAGTCATGAGTTTTAAGGTGTTTGTGGCCGCCGTTCTGGTGGCCTGCGCTGGGGTGTCTGCATCCCATGCGCAATCTGCCAGTGATTTTTCGGGCCCGCGGGAATTGCCCCCGGCGTCATTCACTGGTCAGCAATATGTTGACAGTCGGGGTTGTGTCTTTTTGCGGGCGGGTCTGGCCGGGCGGACGAATTGGGTGCCGCGCGTGACATCCGACCGGCGGCAGATGTGCGGCTATCCGCCCACCTTGCGCCCCCGCCCGGTCGAGGTCGTGCGCAGCCCCGCGGCACCCGAGCCGCAGACAACCCGCCGTCCGATCGAAACGGTGGCGACCACGACCACGCCGCCGCGTATTCGCCAAGCGCCGCCGCCAGCGGCGGCCCGTGTGCCGGCCGAAACCTATGCCGCGCCGCCCGTGGTGATGGCGCGGCCAGCCGCCCCTGCCCCCGCGGCGACGCCTCCGGCAAATGCGGCGCCTCGGGTCCAGGCAGCGCGTCCTGCGGCGGTGGCCCGACCTGCGCCGGAACCTGCCCCCGCCCCGCGCCGCACCCGGACGGAACCCGCGAATGGCTGTTACGCGGATGCGCCTGTGCGCGAAACATTTGAGGTGCGGGGGGGAGGAACCATCACCCTCTGCACGCGCGGGGATCGCAATCTGGATCATGCGCGCCCGCCCCGGCTGATGGACGGGTCTGCCTCCAATCGGCGGGTTGTGATCACCCGGTCTACCCAGAATGTCGTGCCTCCGCCCGGTTACAAGCCAGCTTGGGAAGATGACCGGCTCAACCCGCGTCGCGGGCAGGGTACGGCGCAGGGATGGGCCCAGCAGGACCAGGTCTGGACGCGGGACCATCCTGCCCAACTGGTCGAAGATGTGCCGCAGCGCCGGGTGGTCGTGAGAGAGGCTGTGCATAGCTCTACCAAATCGTCGCCTGTCGCCCCCACTGCGGCGCGCACGGCGACTGCATCGGGCGGTGCCTTCGTGCAAGTCGGGCTTTTCGGCGTGCCTGCCAATGCCCAAGGGGCCGCGGCACGGCTGTCGGGGCTTGGGATGCCGGTTCGGGTGGCCAAAGCGTCTCAGGGGGGCAGGGCGCTGCAATCGGTCATGGCCGGGCCTTTCGCCTCTGCGGCCGAGGCGCAGGCGGCGCTTTCCGCCATCCGCCGCGCGGGCTTTGGCGACGCCTATCTTCGCTAGGCGTTAGGGAAAAGGTGACGCTGACCCCGCCCCGTCTGGGCGGGGTTTTCAGTCCGGGGTAACGCAGATGTCCTGCAGGCTGACCCAATCGCCATCGCTCATCAAAGGTTGGGGCACCAGCCCCTCCATCGGATCGGCCGCGATCAGGGCGGCGGTCGCCGTTCCTGCTGGATCAATTGCCTGCGCATAGGGCTGGGTCGAGAGGCCGGCCGCGCCGAAACGGGCGACAAGGGCTGCGCTCTCCACCGCGGCGGCGGGGGCGGTCAGCACAGCCTCGCCATAACCTGAAAGCGCGCCTTCGGGCAGGCTGCCGGTGGTCAGTAGCCGGAAGGTGGCGGCAATCCCGGCATGGCGCAGGATGGGCAAAAGTGGGTCCTGCGCCTCGGCGCGCAGGCGCTCGGCTATGGCAAGCCCGGCCAGAACCTCTGGCCCATTCGCCTGTTCGACCATGCGCCGCGCCACGAGGATCACGCCTCCGGGCAGATGGGCCGAGGTCTCCAGCCCTTCGCGCAAGACGAGGATGCGCGCGCCATGCCGCCCGAAAAGCTGATCGGACAGCGCAGTGAGGGCAAAACCGCCCAGCGGGCTGTCACAGGGCGACCCGGTCAGACGCTGCACATCGGAAAGCGCCGCGGCCCCGATCGCGGCCCGGGTGGCGGCAGGCACGACCGAGGCCGTATGCCGCACCAACGCATCCGGCACCCAGAAGACGGCCGCTGCCAGAACCAGCACCGTACCTGCGCCAAGCACAAAGCCCCGCAGGCGACCGGGCCTTGGTCTCTGGCTCTCGATCGCCTTGCGCACGGTTTCCAGTGCCGAGATCATCTCGCCATCGTCAAGTTCCAGCGTCTCGCCGGAGTCACGATCTGGGCCGTAAAGCGCAGGCAGCGCGCCGGGATTGAGCCGTTCCACCGCGGAGAGCGACCAATGGGTCAGTGGCGTTTCACTTTTCGGGTCCGACAGAACAAGCGTTGCCTCGCGGAAGGCCACGATCACCTCGCGCCGCTGCGTCTCGGGCTTGTCGCGCCAAAGACCGGGGCTTTCCAGCCGCGCGAATTTCCTTAGCGCCGTTCCCGGCTGTGCTTTTCTGCCTGACATCACGGGCGACGATAGCCCAAGGAAATGGCAGTCACAATCGGGGCCTTGCAGGGCTTTTCGGTCGATCCGCCTCTGCCCTGCCCCCTTTTCTTCGCTTTCCCTTCATCTTGGCAAAAATACTCTCGGGAGGGGGCCGGGGAGGGCAGACAGCCCTCCCCGGGGTATATCCAGAAGTGCGGGGTCGGGCAGACAGCCCTCCCCGGGGTATATCCAGAAGTGCGGGGTCGGGCAGACAGCCCGGGGTCGGGCAGACAGCCCTCCCCGGGGGCTATCCAACAGTGCGGGGTCGGGCAGACGGCCCTCCTTTGAGTGATCCAAACCCTTGCCCTGATGGGCCTAGATCAGCTTCGCCACGGCGCGGAGTTCGAATTTCTGGATTTTGCCCGTAGAGGTCTTGGGCAATTCGGCAAAGACCACATGTTTGGGCGTCTTGAAACCTGCGAGTTGCGCGCGGCAATGGCTGATGAGATCGGCCTCGGTCACGCTTTGCCCCGGCTTGACCTCGACAAAGGCGCAAGGCACTTCGCCCCATTTCTCATCCGGCTTGGCCACCACGGCACAGAGCAGCACGGCGGGGTGGCGCATCAGCACGCCTTCGACCTCCACCGAACTTACATTCTCGCCGCCCGAGATGATGATGTCCTTCGCGCGGTCGGTGATCTTGATATAGCCGTCGGGGTGTTGAAAGGCGATGTCACCGGATCGGAACCAGCCGCCCCGAAAGGCCTCTGCCGTGGCTTCGGGGTTGCGGTAATAGCCTTTCATCACAAGATTGCCGCGCATGGCGATTTCGCCAAGATGGGCGGCGTCGCGGGCGACAGGCTGGCCATGGGGGTCATGCACCTCGGCCCCTTCCAGCATCGCCATGGCAATGCCGGTGCGGGCCTTGAGCGCGGCGCGCGCCTCGCCGGTCTCGCCTTCCCAATCGGGTTGCCAGAGGCATTCGGTGGCCGGGCCATAGGTTTCGGTCAGCCCGTAAACCTGCGTGACGTTGAAGCCCAAAGGTTCGAAAGCCGCGAGCGTGGCGGCAGGCGGGGGGGCACCTGCGGTAAAGACCTCGACCACATGGGCGAAGGGTCGGCGTTCTTCGTCTTTGGCGTTGATGATCGTGTTGAGCACAATGGGCGCGCCGCCAAAATGGGTCACGCCTTCATCCGCGATGGCGTCATAGATGGCCCGCGCCGTGATGTCGCGGCAGCAGACCAGCGTGCCGCCCAGCATCGGCACCATCCATGTGTGGCACCAGCCGTTGCAGTGAAAGAGCGGCACGATGGTCAGATAGACGGGAAACAGCGTCATGCGCCAGCCAAGCGCATTGGCGGTGGTCGCGAGGTAAGCGCCGCGATGGTGATAGACCACCCCCTTGGGCCGCCCGGTCGTGCCCGAGGTATAGTTGATGGCGATGCTTTCCCATTCATCCACGGGCATGGCCCATGCGGCTTCCGGGTCGCCTTCGGCCAGCAGGGCCTCATAGGTCAGGTAATGGCCGCTGGCGGAAAAACCTTCGTCCACCACTTCCACGATCTGGGGGGCAGGGCCTTCCATCCGGCGGATCGCCTCTTCGGCCAGGGGAAGAAAGGCCGTGTCACAGAGAACGATGCGTGCCCCGGCATGGCCGAAGATATAGGCCACCGTATCGGCATCGAGCCGCGTGTTGATCGTGTTCAGCACCGCCCCACAGGCGGGCACGCCGAAATGCGCCTCGGCCTGTGCGGGGATGTTGGGCAGAAGGGTCGCCACCACATCGCCGGGCTGCACCCCGCGCCGGGCGAGCGCTGAGGCAAGGGCCGAGACGCGGCGGGCGTATTCTGCGTAACTGAGCCGCGTGGATTTCCAGACCACCGCCGTGCGGGTGGCAAAGACATCCGCCGCGCGGCGCAGATGCGACAGGGGCGTCAGCGGCACGAAATTCGCCGCGCATTTCCCAAGCCCGGTTTCATCGGCAAGCCATCCCATCGCATTCCCCCCGTGATGTCGTTTTTCGACGCGCAAGCGAAAGCCTAGCAGGCTTCATGGGATGGGAAAGGGGAGACGCGATGACAGCAGGGCAGGACCGCACGCTTCTGGCCGCAGGCATGATCTGCGGCTATGCCATGGTGATCGGCTTTACCGACAATTATGTGCGCGTGATCGCGGCAGAGGCGGGGATCTGGCAATTCCATTTTTCGCGCACGGTGATGGCGATGGCGCTCTTGGCCTTGGCCGTGCCGTTGATGGGGCTGCGGCTGCGCCCCGTAAACCTGCGCGCGGTGGTGGCGCGCAGTGCGATCCATGGGCTGGCGATGTTCATCTATTTCGGGGCCTTGGCCTTTCTGCCCGTGGCGATTGTGGCAGCGGGGCTGTTCAGTGCGCCGATCTTTGTCTTGCTGATTTCGCGCCTTGCCTATGGGCAGCGGATCGGGCCGGTCCGGATCATGGCGGTGGCCACAGGCTTTGCGGGGGTGGTGCTGGTGCTTGGCCCCTCTGCCCTGTCGGGGGCGTCCTTGGCCGCGCTTTTGCCCGTCCTCGCGGGGGCGCTCTATGCCATGGGCAATATCGCGACGCGCCAGTGGTGCGCGCAGGAAAGCGCCGAGACGCTGGTCGCGGGCTTTTTCCTTGCGCTGGGGGGGATCGGGGCCTTGGGGATGCTGGTGCTTGCGGTGCTCGCCCCTATGGCCGCGGAAGGCACGGCGGGGTTCTTGCTGCGCGGGCCGGTCTGGCCTTCGGGCCAGTTCCTGTTCTGGACCTTTGTGCAGGCGGCGGGGTCGCTGGTGGGCGTGGGGATGATGATCCGCGCCTATCAACTGACCGATGCGGGCCGCGCCAGCGTGATGGAATATGTGATTCTGCCCGCCTCGGCGCTCTGGTCATGGATGCTCTGGGGCGAGACTTTGGGCCTTGTCGCTTGGGCGGGGATGGCGCTGATCGTGGCGGCGGGGCTGATGATCGCGCTGTCGGCGCGGCGCGCGGGGCAGGCAGCCCCGGCCTAAGCGCGGGTCAATCCCCCACCGCTTCGCGCCAATGGCGGCGGCAGAGGCTTTGATAGGTTTCATTGCCGCCGATCACCACCTGCTCGCCATCGCGCAGCGCCCGGCCATCGGGGCCTTTGCGCACGACCATCGTCGCCTTCTTGCCGCAATGACAGATGGTGCGCACCTCGCGCATTTCATCGGCCCAAGCCAGAAGGGCAGAGGAGCCGGGAAAGAGATTGCCCTGAAAATCGACGCGCAGGCCATAGCACATCACCGGCACGCCAAGATCATCCACCGCGCGGGCCAGTTGCCAGACCTGTTCGCGGGTCAGAAACTGCGCTTCGTCCACAAAGACGCAGGCGGTTTTGACCTTGGCGAATTGCGCGGCAAGCTTGGCGTAAAGATCCTCGCCGGGGGCAAAGGTATCGGCATCCTCGCCAATGCCGATGCGGCTGGCGATGCGGCCATGGCCCGCGCGGCCATCAAACTGGGCGGTGATGAGATAGGGCACCATCCCGCCTTCGCGGTAGTTATGCGCAGCTTGCAAAAGCGCGGTCGATTTGCCCGCATTCATGGTGGAATAGTTGAAATAGAGCTTTGCCATGACGCTGCCCTAGCGCATCCGCCAAGCCCCCCGCAAGGGCCGGAGGCACCGAAGGCCCGCCGCACAGCCTTGCGGCCACCTCTTTGAGGCCAAGGTGCGACGGACCCCCAACCAGAGCCGATGCTGGGGACACCGGCCACTCGTTACACGTTCCGGCTGCCCGGAACATCTTTAGTCATGACAAAGGATTGACCCCGCATTAATGGGAAAAGGTCATCGGTTTTCCCACGCTTGGCGCGGGGGGTGTTTGCGGGAGTGTGTCATGTCGGTTTCGTCCTATCTGAAGAAGCATAGCGAAGCGCTGGTCAAGGATGTGGGGATCGAAGCTGCCTGCAAGATCACCGGCAAGTCGAAGGCAACCTTGGGGCGCTATTATTCGGATTCGGACGAACATGATGATCGCTTCATGCCCATCGATGTCGTGGCCGAATTGGAGGCGGCGGCCCGTTTTCCACATGTGACGGCGGCCTTGGCCGATCTGAAGGGGATCACCCTGTCCTATGACGGGGAACGGCACAATGCGACGTCCAAAGGGGTCAATCAGGATGTGGTGGCGCTCGCGCAGCGTTTTGCCATGCTGATGAGCGAGTATAATCAGGCCATTGCTGATGGCCGGATCAGCGCCAATGAAGCCAAGCGGATGCTGCGCGAGACGATCGCGATTCAGCAGGTGCTGTTAGAGATGAAGCTGAACCTCGAAGACGAGGTCAGCTAGGCCGCTTTGCGCCGCCCCCGCCCCCGCGCCGGGGCGGTCTGCCCCCCGCGCCACCGCCACCGGGCCGTGCGGGCGGGGACATGCCCCCCTTTGGCGCGGGTTTGGCGGCAGGTTTCGTTGCGGGCTTGCCCGCGGGTTTCGGCCCTTTGGGGGCGGCAGAAGCCTCAGGCTTGCGCCCTTGGCCACCGCGGCCCGGACCCCGGTTTTGGCCCCGGTTCTGCCCCGGCTTGGGGGCCGCAGCCACCACATCGGCAGCCCATGGCGCGCCACCCACCACCGGCAGGGGCTTTTTCAGGATCTTTTCGATCGCCTGCAATTCGCCCATTTCGGCAGGGGCGCAGAAGCTGATGCTGGACCCACTGGCCCCGGCGCGCGCGGTCCGCCCGATCCGGTGGACATAGTTTTCCGGCACATTGGGCATGTCAAAGTTATAGACATGGCGCACAGTCGGAATGTCGATGCCGCGTGCGGCCACATCTGTCGCGACCAGAACATCAACCTCGCCCGCCTTGAATTCGGTCAAGATACGGTCGCGCTGGTTCTGGCTGCGGTTGCCGTGGATGGCCCCCACCTTGAAGCCCCATGTCCCCAGCACCTTGGCCAGTTTGTCGGCCCCGTGCTTTGTGCGGCTGAACACCAGCGCCTGTTCGCCGGGATGTTTGAGCAGATAGCTTTCCAGAAGCTTCGCCTTGTCTCCATTGGGGATGAAATGCACCCCTTGGGTGACCTTTTCGGCTGGTTTGCCGGGCGGTGCCACCTGCACCCGCACGGGATTGCGCAAATAGGTATCGGCCACTTCCTCGATATCCTTCGGCATGGTGGCCGAAAAGAGGAGGGTCTGGCGGCGCTGGGGGATGTGCTTTGCGATCCGGCGCAGGGAGTGGATGAAGCCCATGTCCAGCATATGGTCGGCCTCATCGAGGACGAGGTAGCCGCATTTCTCAAGGCTGACATCGCCGCGTTCGATCAGGTCGATCAGGCGGCCGGGGGTCGCGACCAGAACATCGGCCCCGCGCTTCAGGGCTTCGGACTGGCGGTTGAGCGATTGGCCGCCCACGACCATCAGCACCTTCAGATGCGTGCCCTTGGTGAAGCTTTCCAGATTGTCCTTGATCTGGGTGGATAATTCGCGCGTGGGGGCAAGGATCAGCGCATGGATATGGCGCGGACCGGGCGGGTTGGTGCGATCAAGCAGGCGGTGCAACAGCGGCAGACCAAAGGCCGCCGTCTTGCCGGTGCCGGTCTGCGCCAGACCGATCAGGTCGCGCCCGGCCATGACATGAGGGATGGCCTGCGCCTGAATCGGCGTCGGCGCCTTGAGGGCGGTCTGATCAAGGGCTTTGAGGAGGCGGGGGGAGAGGCCGAGTTCGGCAAATGTGGTCATGCGCGCGGCATGGGCGCAAAGCGCGCACAAGTCAAGGAAAATGGAAGCGGCGCGGGAATGCCGCGCCGCCGATCCGGTTATTGATCCAAGAAGGACCGCAGTTTGCGGCTGCGGCTAGGGTGTTTCAGCTTGCGCAAAGCCTTGGCTTCGATCTGGCGGATGCGTTCACGGGTCACGCTGAACTGCTGGCCCACCTCTTCCAGCGTATGGTCAGTGTTCATGCCGATGCCAAAGCGCATGCGCAGAACCCTTTCTTCGCGCGGCGTCAGCGACGCCAGAACGCGGGTCGTCGTTTCCTTCAGGTTTTCCTGAATGGCGGAATCGAGCGGCAGGATCGCGTTCTTGTCTTCGATGAAATCGCCAAGCTGGCTGTCTTCCTCGTCGCCAATCGGCGTTTCGAGGGAAATCGGTTCCTTGGCGATCTTCATCACCTTGCGGACCTTTTCCAAAGGCATCTGGAGCTTTTCGGCCAGTTCCTCGGGCGTGGGTTCACGGCCGATCTCGTGCAGCATCTGGCGGCCGGTGCGGACCAGTTTGTTGATCGTCTCGATCATGTGCACGGGGATTCGGATCGTGCGGGCCTGATCGGCGATGGAGCGGGTGATGGCCTGCCGGATCCACCATGTCGCATAGGTGGAGAACTTGTAGCCCCGGCGGTATTCGAACTTGTCCACCGCCTTCATCAGGCCGATGTTGCCCTCTTGGATCAGGTCAAGGAACTGCAAGCCGCGGTTGGTGTATTTCTTGGCGATGGAGATCACCAGACGCAGGTTCGCCTCGACCATTTCCTTCTTGGCCTGCCGCGCCTCTTTCTCGCCCTTTTGGACCTGGTTCACGATGCGGCGGAATTCCGAGATATCGACGCCCACATACTGGCCCACGGCGGCCATCTCTGCCCGCAGTTCCTCCACCTTTTCGCGCGACCGTTCGGCCCGATTTCTGGGCCATGCGGTCGATCCAGTGGGGGTCCAGTTCATAGCCCTGATATTCGGCGATGAATTCCTGACGGTTGATGCGCGCGGCATCGGCCAGTTTCACCATGCCCGAATTGATCGACATGATCCGGCGGTTGATGCCGTAAAGCTGGTCGATAAGCGCCTCGATCCGGTTGTTGTGTAGGTGAAGTTCATTCACCAGCGTCACGATTTCGGACCGCAGTTTCTGATAGGCGGCCTCGTCCTCCAGCGAAAAGACCTGCTTTTTCGACAGCGCGGCATTCATCCGCGCTTCCTGCATTTCGGCCAGTTTCACATAGTCGCGGGCGATGATGGCCAGCGTATCGAGCACCTTGGGCTTGAGCGCGGCCTCCATCGCGGCGAGCGACATGTTGGAGGCTTCGTCATCCTCGTCATCGTCATCGGCACGCAGGATCGGGTTGCCATCGGCATCCAGTTCCGGCTCGGACGAGGCCGACCGGCGCGGGGCAGGGGCGGCGCCTTCGACGACGTCGACGCCATCGAGTTCCGGCCCATCCATATCGTCGCCATCAAGGCTGCGGCCAAAGGTGGCTTCAAGGTCGATCACATCGCGCAGAAGGATATCTTCGTTCAGAAGTTCGTCGCGCCAGATGGTGATGGCCTGAAAGGTCAGCGGGCTTTCGCAAAGCCCCGCGATCATCGTGTTCCGGCCTGCCTCGATCCGCTTGGCGATGGCAATCTCGCCCTCGCGGCTGAGCAGTTCGACCGAACCCATTTCGCGCAGATACATGCGCACCGGGTCATCCGTGCGGTCCAGCGTTTCCGATGCGGCCCCGACAATCGCCACTTCGCGCGAGGTGGAGGTTTCGACCAGATCGCCACCGGCGGCGGCCTCGCCTTCCTCGACTTCCTCATCCTCGATCACGTTGATGCCCATTTCCGACAGCATCGCCATGACATCTTCGATCTGCTCGCCCGAAACCTGATCGGGCGGCATGACCTGATTGAGTTGTTCATAGGTGATGTAGCCACGCTCGCGCGCATCGGCGATCATCTTCTTGACCGCCGCCTGGCTCATGTCGATGGAAACATCGGCCTCATCGGCTTCGGGCTTGGCGTCGTCGGTGTCTTTGAGGGCCATGGGTGCTCCTTGATGGGCGCGGGATCACGGGGCAGGAAATCGGGCGGGCAGGCGGGCAAACGGAACTGTGTACGAATCAGGTGATCCAAATTCGAATCAATAACGCGAATCACGGAAGGTTAAAGGCTTTGGCTGCATTTTCCTGTTTTCCCCGTTCATGAGCGGCGACCGCCGCGGGTAAAATCGATGGACTCGTGCAACCTGCGGGCGCGGTCCAGTTCATCGCGGTCCAGTTCGACCCCGTTCGGGGCCACGACCATATCTCCCCGGCTGTCCTGCGGGCCGCGGGCGGCAGCGTGGATCGCTTCTGCCGATTTCGTCAGGCGCCAAGTCAGCCCCTCATCGGCCACACCTGAAAGATCGTCCTCCGCCTCGCGGATTTCAAGACGGTGCGCGCGGTCTGCTTGCAGGCGCGACAGGGCTTCGGCCAGACAAGCTTCGGCCATATCGGGCGGCGCGCCGGGGTGCAAGGCAGGGGTGATGCGCACATGGGGGTGCAGCAGCACGGCTTCGGTGGGCAGGGGCGCTTCCTCCATCAGGCGCGCGCGCAGGTCGGGCGCGGATTGGTGGTAAAGGATCAGACTGCGCAGCAGATCATGGCCTTCGCCGATGAAATCCAGCCGCTCCAGCGCGGTTTCGAAGGTGGCAATCAAATGCGGATGCCCGATACAGCCCGCAAGGATCACCGCTTCGCGCAAGACATCCTGCGTCGCCTCGGCAGGCGCGGCGAGGAGCGAGGCGCGGGTCGTGGGCAGGGGGGCCACGGGCTGCAACGCCATGCCAAAGCGGGACCGGCCCCGCCCAGCGGCCCCCTGCTGCCAGTTCTGGCCTCGTCCCCCGCCGGCCGGAGGGGGGCGGCCCCGCCCGAAAAGTTCACCCCGCAGATCGCGGATTTCGGCGGCGTAATGGTCGCGGATCGACGGATCCGCGATGCGTTTGAGCGCCGCGCGCATCTGGACTGTCGTAGATTTGCCCCTCTGTCTCACGCTGCCAAAGCAGGCGCACCATCGGTTGCGCGGCCTCCAGCACCTTTTGCATCGCCCCCGCACCTTGGGCCTTGATCAGATCGTCAGGGTCCAGCCCCGGCGGCAGCACGGCAAAGCGCAGGCCCTTGCCCGCCTCCAGCAGTGGCAAGGCAAGGTCGATGACCCGCAGCGCCGCGCGCAGGCCCGCCGCATCGCCATCCAGCGCGATCACAGGTTCATCCGCCACGCGCCACAGCAGGCGCAACTGATCTTCCGTCACTGCCGTGCCAAGGGGGGCGACCGCGGCCTGAAACCCAGCCTCGGACAGGGCGATCACATCCATATAGCCTTCGGCCCCTTCGGGTCCATCGATCGGCCGCCAAGGCTGATCGCGCGGCCCCGCCCGTCGCGGATGGGAAAGATGATACGGCCCCGGAACCGGTCATAGGGCGCGCCGTCATCCGTCGTGGCGCACAGCCCCGCCTCGATCACCAGATCGGGGGCGATGCCCTTGCCCTTCATCGCCTCCAAAAGCGCGGTGCGCTGGTCCGGCGCAAAGCCGATTTCCCAGCGTTCCTGTGCTGCCTCTGAAAGCCCGCGCTTGGCCAGATAGGCCCGCGCCTCAGCTGCGGCAGAGGTGCGCAGTTGCAGGCGGAACCATTTCACCGCCTCTTCCATCACCGCGGATAACTGGGTTCGGCGGTCCGCCCGTTCGGCAGCCTTTGGGTCGCGGGCGGGCATCACCATCCCTGCCTCCCGCGCCAGTTCCTCTACCGCCTCCATAAAGGACAGATTCGCCGTTTCCTTCACGAAACTCAGCGCATCGCCTTTGGCATGGCAGCCGAAGCAATAGTAAAACCCCTTCCGGTCATCGACATGGAAACTCGCCGATTTTTCCTGATGGAACGGGCAGGGGGCCCACCAATCGCCCTTGGCCATGTTGGATTTGCGCATGTCCCACGTCACCTTGCGCCCGACGATCTGCGACAGCGTCAGGCGGGTGCGAAGCTCATCAAGAAAGCCGGGGGGTAGGGACATGGCTTCTAATATCGGCACTCCCCCGGCCAGAGTCGAGTCTGGCATGTGTCGAGTCTGGCCTTCGCCCTTCTGCCGCCTTGCCGCGCGCCGCCCCCGGCGCTATGGCGCGGTTAGGCAACAGGAGGCAGGCATGATCGACGCAAATGCGGTGGAAAAGCTCTTCACGCGCAGCGACGGAAGCTTTCTTTGCGCGCGTTGGGGGCGGCCTATCGTGCCGGTAGTCTTTGGCTGTGACGATGCGACGCTGTCGGTCGTCAAAGGCGCGATCGAGGCGGTGGTCACGCTGGCAGGGCATCAGATGGCCGAAACCGACCCCGAGCTTGGCGCGAATCTGATGGTCTTCTTTTTCCGCGACTGGGATGAGTTGCGCCATGTCCCGCATCTGGACCGGCTGGTGCCGGACCTTGCGCCGCTGCTGTCCCGGTTGGAGGCGGCAGAGGCGAACCAATACCGCCTGTTCCGCTTTGATGCCCAAGGGGCCATTCGCGCGGCCTTTGTCTTTCTGCGGATGGATGACCACCTCTCGGCCCTTCCGGCAGAGGCGCTGGCCTTGGCCCAAGCCGCGCAGACGATCTTGTTGTGGAGCGACATGGCCTTTCGCGAGACAGGCCCCTTGGCAGAAGTCGCAGGTCGCCTGATCCTGCGGCCCGAGATCGGGGCGCTGATCCGCGCGGCCTATGCACCCGTCCTGCCGTCGATGTCGAAAGACCCTGCCCATGCCCTGCGTCTGGCGGCGCGGATGGCGGCAGGTCTGGGCACCCCGGCGGTACAATAAGCCAAGGCGGCCGTTTGTTGCCTCTGGCCGTGCCCGCCCTTTCCGCCAAGGTGCAAAGGGCGGGCGGGCTTTTGCGCCATGGCCATCTGGCGCAACCTGCCCCGCCGCGCTAGGGAAGGGGCGGAGACCTGCCATGACCCACACCGAAGCCAATCGCCCGACAGCCCATAGCCATCAGATCCGCGTCTATTACGAAGACACCGATCTTGCGGGCATCGTTTATTACGCGAACTATCTGAAATTCATCGAACGCGCCCGTAGCGAATGGGTGCGCGCGCGCGGCGTGGATCAGGCCCGGCTCAAGGCGGAAACGGGCATTGTTTTCGCCGTGCGCCGGGTCGAGGCGGATTACCTGCGTCCTGCGGTCTTTGACGATCTGCTGACTGTCACAACCGAGCTGGAGGCGCTGGGCGGTGCGCGGATCGTGCTGGAGCAGGCGGTCTGGCGCGGGGACATCCGGCTTTTCGAGGCGAAAGTGACGCTGGTCTGTCTGGGGCCAGAAGGGGCGGTGCGTCTGCCCGATGCCGTGCGTGCCGCCCTTTCGTGACGCGCGCGCCCGTTTGCGCCAGCTATTTTCGCGCCCTGCTGTTTACACAAGGCCCCTCATCCCCTAGCTGCTAAAGGACGTATGTCCCAAAGCCGGTAGCCTCGCGGTCATGTCCTCGCCCCTGATGTCCACGCTGCGCCGCGCTGCCCCTGTCCTTCTGGGGATCCTTCTTCTGGCGGTCGGGCTCTTCGCGCTGCATCACGTGCTTAAACCCGTGAATGCCGAAGATTTGCTGGCCAATATCCGGGCAACCCCAACCCCGATCCTGATCGCCGCCGTCCTTGGCACCGCCATCGCCTATGCCGCGCTGGTGGGCTATGATGTTCTGGCACTGCAATTCATCGGGCGGCGGCTGCCGTGGCGCGTGGTCAGCCTTGGGGGCTTTCTGGCCTATGCCTTCGGCAATACGATCGGGGCCAGCGTCGTGTCGGGCGGGGCGGTGCGCTATCGCATCTATTCTGCCGTTGGATTGAATGCCTTCGAAGTGGCGACCGTGTCGAGCTATATCGGCGTGGCCCTCGGTGTGGGCTTGACGCTGATCGGTCTGGCAGCTCTGGCCATCCATCCGGGGGCTGTCGCGGGTGTTCTGCCCCTCTCTGAGGCGGTGCTGCGCTGGTCCTCGCTCGCCATCGTGGTGGCATCGGTCGGGGTGATCCTGTGGATTTCCTGGACCAATCGGTCGATGCGGCTGTGGAAACTGGAACTGCGCCTGCCGTCGCCGCGCAACCTTGGCGGCCAGCTTGCGGTGACGATCGTCGATGTCGTTGCTGCGGCCTTTACGCTTTGGGTTCTGATGCCCGCGGGCACGCCGGATTTCGCGTCTTTCGTCGCTGTTTATGCGATTGCGATGATGGTTGGCATCCTCAGCCATGTGCCGGGCGGGGTGGGTGTGTTTGAAACCGTGGTGATCAGCACGCTGCCCCCTTCCGTTCCGGTGGCCGAGGCGGCGGCGGCGCTCTTGTTGTTCCGCATCATCTATTACCTTTTGCCCTTCGCGCTGGGCTTTGTGCTCGTGTCGATCAACGAATTGCGCATGGCGGGCGGGGCCATCGGGCAAGTCTTTGGCCGTGTCCTTGGCCGGGGCGAAGGCGCGGGCCGCCCGGTGCGCGAGGCGATGCATGGCATGGTGCCCTCCCTCGCCGCGCTGGTGGGCGCGGGCTTTGGCCTCTATCTGCTGCTTGCCTCGCTCGTGCCGGCCGTGCGTGACGATGCGCTCGAAGAGCGTGATATCGTCTCGACCATCCTGCTGGAAACCGGGGCCTTGGGGTCGGCAATGATGGGGGTTCTGCTCATCATTCTGTCGCATGGCCTGTTGCGCCGGATCCGCGCCGCCTATTGGCTGACCATCGCCGCCCTTGGTGCGGGGGCGGTGGCCTCTGTCATGACCAGCGGCATCCTGCGGCCCAGCGTGGTTGTCCTGACGCTGACCATGGTTCTGATGCTGCCGTTCGAGAGGAGTTTCCACCGCCGGGCCAAGTTGACCGAAAGCGTGTTCAGCGCGTCGTGGTTCGTGCTGGTCTTTGCCGTGGTGGCAGCGGCGGCGGTGTTCTTCTTCTTCGTCCACCGTGCGCCAGTGGTGTCGGGCGATGTCTGGGATGGGGTGGCGCAAGGCACCGATGCGCCACGCGCCATGCGCGCGGCGCTGGTCGGATCGGGACTGCTCTTGGTCTTTTCGCTTTACGCCGTGCTGCGCCCCTTGCGCCTTGCCCCCGTCTCGGCCTTTGAACCCGGCGCGCGCGAGCGTTTTGCCCAACTTGCCGCGCAGACCGGCGATCCGCGCGCTTGCCTCGCGCAGTCAGGCGACAAGCAGTTCCTCTTTTCCGATTCCGGTCAGGCAGGGTTGATGTTCGCCGTGCAGGGCAATAGCTGGATCGTTGCTGGCGATGCGCTGGGCCGGGCAGAGGAGGCGGCGGAGCTGTCTTGGACCTTGGCCGATCTTGCGCGCCGTGCGGGGGCAGAGCCGGTGTTCTATGGCATCCGCCCGGAACGTCAGCGCCTCTATGCCGATATGGGCCACAGCCTGCATCTGGTCGGGGATGAGGCAATGCTGGACCTGCCCGGCTTTGACGAATCCGACCCGGCCCGCGCGGCGCTGGTGGCCCGTGTGCGGGCCTGGACCGAGGCGGGCGGCACGGTCGAACTTGCCGCTGCCCCCCATGCGCCCGCGCTGATCGATCAGTTGCGCGCAATTTCAGACTCGTGGCTGGGTGGGCGGATGGGGCGCGACAAGGCTTTTCTGACCGGGCGGTTCGATCCTGATTACCTGAACCGCTTTCCCCTCGCGTTGATCCGGCGGCGGGGGCGGATCATCGGCTTTGCCGTGATCCATGCGCCGGGCAACGGCGCGCAGGTGGCGGTGGACCTGCTGCGCTATCTGCCCGACGAAGGCGACGGGCTGATCGAGGCGACCTTCCTGATGCTGGCCCGGCAGTTCCGTTCGCGCGGCGCACAGCGCCTCAGCCTTGGCATGGCCCCGCCCGAGGGGCTGGCGGTGCGGTCGGTGGAACGGCTGTGGAACCGCTTTGGCAGCTTCATCTATCGTCACGGCGCGGCGTTTCGCACCTTTGCGGCGCTGCGCGCCCTGCGCGACGGCTTTGCCCCCATGTGGGAGCCGCGCTTCATCGCCGTACCGCCGGGGCTTTCGCCCACCCGCGCGATGACCGATCTTGCGGTTCTTGTCGCAGGCGGGCGCGGTGCCTTGCTGGGCCGGGCGCCGGGCGCGATCAAAAAGCGTTCAGCACAAGGAAAACGGTCGATTTGACCAGCGCATAGACGACGCCAGCCACGATCACCATCGACAGCGCACCTGTCGCAGTGCCAAGGATGATCCACAGCCCATCGCGTTCCAGAACGCCAAGCGCGATCAGGCAGATGGCGAAGGCGGGCAGCATATTGCCCAAAGGGATCGGCAGCGCCAGCACGATGGCCAGCGCAAGGCAGATGCCGCCCAGCACCCGTTCCGCCGAATGGCTGACCAGAAAGGTCCAGCGCGGGCGCAAAAGCCGTTCGGCGCGGGCCAAAAGCGGGGCCAGACGTTCAACCAACTGGGCAAAGCGTTCGCGCGGCATCCCCCGCCCGCCGATGATCTGCGGCAACCAAGGCAACCGCCCCAGCATCATCTGCAAGGACAGATAAAGCAGCGGCAGGCCAAGGATGCCCGACATGCCAGGTGGGGCAGGAAAGACATTTGGAAAGGCAAAAAGCAGGATCAGCCCCGCCCGCCCGCGCCCTGCAAGCAGGGTGATCAGGTCGGATACCGCCACGAAATCGCGCGAAGGATCGGCGGCGATGTCGGACAGGATTTCCGACAGAGGCTTGCGCCGCGCGGCCTTGGGATCGGCGTAAGCATCGCCCTCGTCGTCCCTGCGCGGGCCGGTCGGTTCGGAATCGGGAGGCGGGGCGTCTGCTGTCATCTGTCCGTATCGTCTTTCCCGCCAAGCTAGGCCCTGACGCCGCCCGGCGGAAGGGGTCCGGCAAAGATTTCCACCCCCGCCCCCATGATCGGGCCATGGCTTTCCATTGGCCCGACGCAGATCTCCACCCTGCCGATGCGGGAGGCAAGGTCAAGCCCCGCCGTTCACCCCCGCCTTCAGGTTTTTGTGGTCGGCGCCGATGGCGCGCCGCCTTCGAACCGATTGGGGGCCGAATAGCCGCAGGGTGCCTCTTGCATTTCCAGATGCAGCCTGTCGCCGGTATAGGGATGGGCGCGGGCCAGATCCTCGTCGAAATCGATCCCCAAGCCCGGCGCATCGGGCGGCAGGATATAGCCATCTTCCCATGCGATTCCGTTGCGGATCAACTTCAGATGGAAAGCCCCGCCCGCCTCGATCGTCTCCGCGATCAAAAGGTTGGGGATGGAGGCCGCGAGATGCACATTTGCCGCCCATTCCACCGGGCCAGCATAAAGATGCGGGGCCATTTCGGCGTTGAACACCTCGGCCATGGCGCTGATCTTCTTGGCTTCCCAGATGCCGCCCACGCGGCCCAGCGCCGGTTGCAGGATCTTGACCCCGCCCGCGCGCAACAGCGTGCCGAATTCCGCCTTGGTCGTCAGCCTTTCGCCGGTGGCCAAAGGCACGCGCACCGATTTGGCCACTTCGGCGAATTCCAGAAGGTTGTCTGGCGGAATCGGCTCTTCGTACCAAAGTGGGTTATAGGGTTCGAGTGCGCGCCCCATGCGGATCGCGCCGGGGGTGGTGAATTGGCCATGGGTGCCAAAGAGCAGGTCCACCCTGTCGCCCACCGCCGCGCGGATCTTGCGGCAGAACTCCACCGATCGGGTAATGTCGGACAGTGCAGGCTCATGCCCCCCGCGGATCGTATAGGGGCCTGCCGGATCGAATTTTACAGCAGTGAAGCCCATCTGCATGAAGCGGACCGCCGCCTCTGCCGCCGCATCGGCATCGACCCAGAACTCCGCCGATTCCTTGCCCGGTTCCGGGTAGAGGTAAGTATAGCTACGGATGCGGTCATTGATCTTGCCGCCCAAAAGCGCCCAGACCGGGCGGTTCCGCGCCTTGCCCAAGATATCCCAGCAGGCAATCTCCAGCCCCGAAAAGGCCCCCATCACCGTGGGGTCAGGCCGCTGGGTAAAACCCGCCGAATAGGCGCGGCGGAACATCAATTCGATGTTTTCCGGGTTTTCGCCCTGCATATGGCGGGAAAACACATCCTCGATCACCGCGACCATGGCCTTCGGCCCGACGGTAGAGGCATAGCATTCGCCATAGCCCACGATCCCCGTATCGGTCGTGACTTTCGGGAAAATCCAATAGCGCCCGCCCCAGCCCGGAAAGGGGGGGGCGACGATGAAAATCTCCAGATCCTTGAGCTTCATGGTTTGCCTTTCGCCCTTGGCCCGCCGCAGCCCGGGGGTTTTGCACCCCCGGACCCCCGCAGAGTATTTTGGCCAAGATGAAGGGGGGCGAAGGCAAGGGCGTGGCGATTAGCGACGGATGGGTGACGCTTTCAGGCTTCGGCCTTCGGTTTCGCGATCCGGCCCAGGCGCGGGCCAAAGACATGTAATGCGATACAGCCGAGCATGAGCGTGGCCGCGAGCAGGAAAGGCGCGCCGGGGGAAAAGACGGGTGCCTCGGGCCGGGTGAAGGCGTGGAAGGTCGAGGTCATCAGAAGCGGTGAGGTGATCATGGCAATCGCATTAAGCGAGGCCAGCACGCCCTGCACCTCGCCCTGGGCATCCGCCGGGGCCGCGCGGGAGGCAAGCGCTTGCAGCGCCGGCGTTACCGCCCCGCCGAGCGCCGTGACGGGCGTGATCATCAAGGCAAGCGCGGGCGAGGTGACAAGGCCGAGCGCGGTCAGCGTGACCACATCGACCCACATGCCATAATGCGCCGCGCGATGTTCGCCCCAGCGGCGGATCATCGGGCCGACGAGCAGCGCCTGCCCCATCGCGAAGCTGATGCCGTAGACCGCCAGTGACAGGCCCACCATCGTGCTGTCCCAGCCAAAGCGGGCCTGCCCGTAATAGGCCCAGACGGAAGGATAGACATTCATCGCGATGCCAAGGATCAGGAAACAGGCCAGCGTCAGTTTCACCCCCGGCAGGCGCCCGACAGCGCGCAAGGCCCCGAGCGGATTGGCGCGGGCGAGCGAGAAGGGGCGGCGTGTGGCTTCTGTCACCGTCTCGGGCAGGACAAAGGCGCCGAGGATGAGGTTGGCAAAGGCAAGCGCTGCGGCGGCATAGAAGGGGGCGCGGGTATCGACCCCGGCGAGCAAGCCGCCGATCATCGGCCCCAGCACGAAGCCCACGCCGAAACAGGCCCCGATCAGCCCGAATTTCGCGCCGCGCTGTTCGGGCGGGGTAATGTCGGCGATAAAGGCCGTGGCGGTGGAATAGGTGGCCGCCGTGATCCCCGCCACGACCCGCGCAACAAGGAGAAGCCAGATCGAGGGGGCCAGCGCCATCACAAGGTAATCCAGCCCCATGACGAAAAGCGACAGCAGCAGCACAGGCCGCCGCCCGAACCGGTCGGACAGGGACCCAAGGATTGGGCCGAACAGGAACTGCATCACCGCATAGGCGGTGGACATCAGCCCCCCCCACAGGGCGGCATGGGCCAGATCATTGCCCGTCACCTCGCGGATCAGGTCCGGCATGACGGGAAAGATCAGCCCGATCCCGATGGCATCCAGCGCGACGGTCACAAGAATGAAGGTCAGCGCAAGGCGCGGCGCGGGAGGAGGCGCGGGCTGCTGGTGCGGGGAAGCGGAGGACATAGGGCGCGCGACTCGTCCCCGGACTGGGGAAGCCAGAGTATAGCTCTGTCAGTCTAGCTTGACACTCCCCTGCCGCGCGATCTGATCCAAAAGACCCGCCACCGCCTCTGGCATCGCGAAAAAAGGCGAATGAGAGGCTGGCAAGGTGCTGACATGGCCGGGCGGGAAGCCTGCAGCCATGACCGCCTGATATTCGGGCGGGATGGCGCGGTCTTCGGTGCAGCGGATGTAATGGCGCGGCAGCGCCGTGCTGTGCGCGGTCACGCGAAGCGGGGTTTCCTGCGGCAGGATTGGCTGGGGCGACAGGCAAGTTGCGGCCAGCGCACGCGCCTCGGCATCGCAATCATGGTAGAAAAGATCATCCGCCATCGCCGGATCAAAGGTAAAGGCCACGCGGTCCGCATCCACCCGGATCGCGGGGGCAAGCGGTTGGCGTGGGCCTGCGCGGCGCATATCGGCCAGCGACAGGCCAGAAACTGGCGCATAGGCGCATAGATACACCAGCGCCGCGATGCGCGAGGGGTCACGCTCGGCCGCGGCGGTGATCGGATAGCCTGCCATGGAATGGCCCACGATGATGGTCGGCCCATCCAGCGCGGAAAGGATCGCCTCGGCGTAGGAGTCCAGCGTGACCTCTGCCAAAGGCGTGCGGTCGCGCCCGTGGCCCGGCAGGTCGATGGCCCGAGCCCGATGCCCCCGCGCCTGCAAGGCCGGGATCACGCGATGCCAGCACCATGCGCCGTGGCAAGAGCCATGGATCAGCAGAAAATCAGACATGTCCGATACTTTCCAGAAAGTCGCCCAAGAGGGCGGCATAGGCCGTGGGGTCCTCGACCATCGGCAGATGGCCCACCTGCCGCATGACCGCAAAGCGGCTGCCAAGGATCAGATTGGCAGTTTCCTTGACCAGATCGGGCGGGGTGGCCCCATCATTCGCCCCCGCGATGGCCAAGGTGGGCAGGGTCAGGCTGGCGGTTGGCGTATAGAAATCGGTCCCCGAAATCGCCGCCGCCGCGCCGCACCAGCCTTGCGGATCGGTCGCAAGGAATAGGGCCGAAAGCTTTGGAAGTGCGGGGCTGTCGCGCCATTTCCGGCCCAGCCAGCGTTCCATCGTCGCATCATGCAGCGCGGCCATCCCGCCTTCGGCAACCGTGGCGATCCGCACCTCCCATTGGCTCGCAATGCCGATCTTGGCGGCGGTGTTCGACAAGACCATCCCCCGCACCAGATCCAGCCGCTTGACCGCCAAACCCTGCGCGATCAGCCCGCCGATCGACAGCCCCACCACCACCGCTTCGCGCAGGCCGTGGCGATCCATCATCCGTTCGACATCATGGACCAGCGCGCCCATCGCATAGGGCGGGGGCGGCACATCCGATGCGCCATGGCCCCGCATATCAAGCCGCAAAACACGGTGGCGCGGGAAATGCGGCACCACGCCATCCCAGACGCGCAGCGATGTGCCAAGTGCATGGAGAAGCACCAAGGGCGCACCCTCCTCTGGCCCGGAAAGCTCTGCATTCAGCCGCAGGTCAGGAAAGAAGGTCAGGGGCATCGGGCAGGTCCTTTGCGGGCGTCTCCGGCCTTATCGGGAAAAACCGCGCGGGCGGCAAGCGCGCGCCTTACCCGCAAGCGGCGAGGAACTGGCGGATCACCGCCACGGCCTCGGGCTCATCCAGAAAGGGGATATGCGCGCGCCCCGGCACATCGGCAAAGATCAGATCGGGGCGATGGCGGCGCATCTCCTCTACCGTCTGGGGCGTCAATAGGTCGGAATTCGCCCCGCGGATCAACGCCACAGGCAGGCCCGCCGTCGCGGCCCAAAGCGGCCAGAGATCGGCGGGCGGGGCGTCAAAGCCTGCACGAAACGCCTCTGCCAGCGCCGGGTCATAGGTGAGCGAAAGCCCCTCTGGCCCCGCGCGATAGTGCCGCGCGGCTTCTTCTTGCCAGCGGCTTTCCGGCACGCCCTCAAATCCGGGGTTGGCGGCGGGCAGGGCGCGGGCGGCTTCTGCAAGCGTCCGCCAAATTGGGGGGCGGCCCACATAATCCGCGATGCGGGCAAGGCCGGGGCGGTGGATTTCCGGCCCGATGTCATTCAGGCACAGGCCCAAAAGCCGATCCTTCGCCATGGCCGCCAGCACCATCCCGATCAGCCCCCCGCGCGAGGTGCCGATCAGCGCCGCCTGTGCCACGCCCAGATGGTCCAGCAGGTCCAGCGCATCGTGCGCCTCTTGCACGACGGTATAGGTCTCTGCCCCCGTCCACTGGCTTGCGCCCCGGCCCCGATAATCCATCCGGATCAGGCGGCAGGGCGGCAGATGGGGGACCATCGCGTCGAAATCGCCCCGCGTCCGCGTCAGCCCAGCAAGGCAAAGAACCGGCAGCCCCACGCCTTCATCGGAAAAGGCAAGCCGCGCGCCATCGGATGCGGTGAAGAATTGGGTCATCATCGGCCTTCCGCGCTTAAAGGAAATCGGGCAGGGCGGTCAGATCGCGCAGGATATGCTGTGGCCCATGCGGCAGACGGTCCACCGGCAGCCCTGCGCGGTTGACCCAAGCGGTCTGAAAGCCGAACCGCGCAGCCCCCGCAATGTCCCACCCATTGGAGGAGATGAACAAAACCTCGCGCGGGGGCAGGCCCAGCCGTGCCTCGACCAAATCATAGACGCGGGCAGAGGGTTTATAGACCCCCACCTCCTCGACCGACAGGACCGCGTCGAACAGCGGAGCGATCCCGGCAGAGGCGGTGGCAGAGGACAGCATCGCAGGCGTCCCATTCGACAGGATGGCCAGCCTTGCCCCGCCCGCGCGCAATCGCGCCAGCACGGCAGGCACCTCCGCATAAGCCTCCAGCCCGTCATAAAGCGCCAGAAGGCGGGCGCGCAGCCTATGATCTGCGCCAAGGCCGCGCGCCTCCATCGCCCAATCCAGCGCCTCGGCGGTGACTTCGGCAAAATCCGCATGAAGCCCCATGATCGCACAAAGGCCTTGGGGCGCATCGGCTCCTCCCTCTCCTTATCCCCGACCGTGGCACAGGCCCGCCCGCGCGAAAAGGGGCTTTGCGGAAACCGGGCGCGGCAATCGCGGCGCTTGCCCCGCGCGGCCCGAGCCCCTAAACCCAACCCCGCGCGAAAGGGAACGATACGGCATGGCACGACAGGACGCAGCGACCGAGGATCGGGCGCGATCAAAGAAAGTCAGCGCGCTTGGGGGGCTGGTTCCCTTCTTGCGGCCTTACCGTGGCCTTCTGGCGCTGGCCACGGCCGCACTCGTCCTGACCGCGGCCGTTAGTCTGATCCTGCCCTTGGCCGTGCGCCGCGTGGTGGATAATTTCAATGGCGAGGAAGGCATCCTCGACCTTTATTTCAGCGCGGCCATCGTCATCGCGGGGCTGTTCGCGCTCGGCTCTGGCCTGCGCTATTACCTTGTCACGCGGCTGGGTGAACGGGTCGTGGCCGATATCCGCCGGGCGATGTTTGACCGTATCCTTGGCCTGTCGCCCGCCTTTTTCGAACGCATCATGACGGGCGAGGTGCTGTCGCGGCTGACAACCGACACGACGCTGATCCTGTCGCTGATCGGTTCCTCCATCTCGATCGCCCTGCGCAATTTCCTGATGCTGCTGGGCGGCTTGGTCCTGATGCTGCTGACCTCGGCCAAGCTGACGGGGCTTGTGCTCTTGATCGTGCCGGCGGTTGTGGTGCCGATCATCGTGCTGGGCCGCCGCCTGCGCAAACTCAGCCGCGAAAATCAGGACTGGATCGCGAATTCCTCCGGTTCCGCCTCCGAGGCTTTGTCCTCTGTCCAGACCGTGCAGGCCTTCACCCATGAGGGCGAGACGCGGGCCGATTTCGCCAACCTGACCGAGCGCGCCTTTGAAAGCGCCAAGACGCGGATCGGCACGCGGGCGGTGATGACGGTGATCGTCATTTTCCTTGTCTTTACCGGCATCGTCGGCGTTTTGTGGATGGGCGCGCGGGATGTGCGCGGCGGCGTGATGACGCCGGGCGAGCTTGTGCAATTCGTGATCTATGCGGTGATGGTGGCGGGCTCTGTCGGTGCGCTGTCCGAGATTTGGGGCGAACTTCAGCGCGCGGCAGGGGCGACCGAGCGGCTGGTCGAACTGCTGAACGCCGAAGATCCGGTGCAAGACCCCGCCGCCCCCCGCGCCCTGCCGCGCCCGGTAAAGGGCGAGATCGCCTTTGATGCGGTGACCTTCCGCTATCCGGCACGGCCTGAAACTTCGGCCCTTGATGGAATCAGCCTGACGGTGCAGCCGGGGGAAACAGTGGCTTTGGTCGGCCCGTCGGGCGCGGGCAAGACCACGATCTTGCAACTTCTGATGCGCTTTTACGATCCGCAGGCGGGGGCGGTCCGGCTGGATGGCGTCGATCTGCGCGATCTGGCGCGCCATGATTTCCGCCGCGCCATCGCGCTTGTCCCGCAAGACCCGGTGATCTTTGCCGCCTCCGCCCGCGACAACATCCGCTTTGGCCGCCCGGAGGCAAGCGATGCCGAGGTGGAAGCCGCCGCCCGCGCCGCCGCCGCGCATGAGTTCATCATGGGCTTGCCGCAGGGCTATGACAGTTTCCTTGGCGAACGCGGGGTGATGCTGTCGGGTGGCCAAAAGCAGCGCATCGCCATCGCCCGCGCGATCCTGCGCGATGCGCCGGTGCTGCTCCTGGACGAGGCGACCAGCGCGCTGGATGCCGAATCCGAGCGTGCCGTGCAGCGCGCGGTGGAAGATCTGGCCCGCGGACGGACGACGCTTGTCGTGGCGCACCGTCTGGCCACGGTCAAACGCGCCGATCGGATCGTCGTCTTTGACCATGGCCGCATCGTCGCGCAGGGCAAGCATGACCAACTGGTCGCCGAAGGGGGCCTTTACGCGCGCCTTGCCCGGCTGCAATTCACCGATGGCGGGCAGGATTGACGCCTGCCCCGCTTGGCAAGCCGCGCATCGCACCCCATCTTCCCTCGCACGAAGAACAGGTCCCCTCCGAAAGGGGCCGTGAGGGAGGGGTGGAATGGAAAGCTTCGCGTCGCGCGCGGATCTGCAAGAGATCGAATCTGAAATGCCTTGGGCCGAACGGCCCGTGGCGCGCACGATCTATCAGCGGCTGAGCCTGACCCGCGCCGACCATGGCACCCGCCCGGCGATCACCTATCAGCTTTTGTCCGATCCACAGGCGCCGGTTGTCACGCTCACGTGGAATGACCTGCACGCACAGGTGACACAGGCCGCGAATCTCTTTCGCAGTCTTGGCATCGGCCCGCGCGATGTGGTGGCCTATGTCCTGCCAAACAGTCTTGAAACCGCGGTGACCTTTCTGGGCGGCGCGGTGGCGGGGATCGTCAACCCGATCAACCCGCTTCTGGAACCCGAACAGATCAGCGCCATCCTGCGCGAGACGAAGGCCAAGGTCGTGGTCACGCTGCGCGCTTTTCCCAAAACCGATGTCCCCCAAAAGGTGGCCGAGGCGGTGCGCCATGCCCCCAACGTCAAGACTGTGCTGGAGGTGGACCTTCTGACCTATCTGACCGGGCTGAAACGTTTGATCGTGCCGGTCCTCAGGCCCAAGAACCCGGTCAGACACACCGCCGATGTCAAGAGCTTTGCGGCCGAACTGGCCCGCCACTCCGCCGATCGGCTGGCCTTTGATGATGCAGAGGCCGACCGCGTTGCCGCCTATTTCCATACCGGCGGCACGACGGGGATGCCCAAGGTCGCGCAGCACAAGGTTTCAGGCATGATCTACAACGGCTGGCTTGGCCACAGGCTGTTGTTCCGCGAAACCGATACGGTCATGTGCCCGCTGCCGCTATTTCATGTCTTTGCCGCCTATCCGATCCTGATGTCGATGCTGACCAGCGGCGCGCAGGTGGTCTTTCCCACGCCTGCGGGCTATCGGGGTGAGGGGGTGTTCGACAATCTGTGGAAACTGATCGAACGGCATCGCTGCACCTATCTGGTCACCGTGCCTACCGCGCTGTCGGCGCTGATGCAGCGCCCGATCAATGCCGACATTTCAAGTTTGAAGAAAACCTTCTCTGGCTCGGCCCCGCTGCCGGTGGAACTTTTCAACCGCTTCAAGGCCGAAACCGGGATCGAGATCGTCGAAGGTTATGGCCTGACCGAGGCGACCTGCCTTGTCGCCGTGAACCCGCCGGGGGGCACCAAGAAGATCGGGTCCGTGGGCCTGCCCTTCCCCCATACCAATCTGCGCATCCTCCAAAAAACGCCCGATGGGTTCCGCGAATGCGCGGAGGACGAGATTGGCGAGATTTGCGTGGCCAGTCCGGGGGTTTTCGAAGGCTCCACCTATACCGAAGAGGACAAGAACCATGACCTCTTTGCCGAAGGCCGCTTTCTGCGCACCGGCGATCTGGGGCGGGTAGATGCGGAGGGCTATCTTTTCATCACCGGGCGCGCGAAGGATCTGATCATCCGGGGCGGTCACAACATCGACCCCGGCATGATCGAAGAGGCGCTGATGGGCCACCCCGCCGTGGCGGTTGTGGGCGCGATCGGCCAGCCCGATGCCCATGCCGGGGAATTGCCTTGCGTCTATGTCGAACTGGTCAAGGGGGCCCAAGTTTCGGTGGGCGAATTGCAGGCCTATGCACAGGCCCATATCCATGAACGCGCGGCGCAGCCCCGGCATATCGAAATCCTGTCCGAACTGCCCAAGACCGCCGTGGGCAAAGTGTTCAAACCCGACCTGCGCCGCCGCGCCATTGCCCGCGTCTTTGACACCGCACTGGCCGAGGCCCGGATCGCCGCCCGCGTAGCCGAGGTGGTCGAGGATAAAAAGCGCGGTCTGGTCGCACGCATCACGGCCTCCGGTCCCGTGGATCAAGAGGGATTGGGCCATGTGCTGGGGGCCTTTACGACGCCGTGGGAGATGCTGGCGGACTGAGAGCCGCCTTGCGTCTTGGATATACCCCGGGGAGGGCTGTCTGCCCGACCCCCGCACTGTTGGATATACCCCGGGGAGGGCTGTCTGCCCGACCCCCGCACTGTTGGATATACCCCGGGGAGGGCTGTCTGCCCGACCCCCGCACTGTTTGATATACCCCGGGGAGGGCTGTCTGCCCGACCCCCGCACTGTTGGATATACCCCGGGGAGGGCTGTCTGCCCTCCCCGGACCCCTCCCGAGGATATTTGGGAACAGATGAAGGGGGCAGAAGGCAGGCCGGGGTTTTGAGATAGATCTTTGGCAGGGTCTAGGGGCTAGGTCTGGGGGCTAGGTCTGGGGG
>JALOTC010000062.1 GCA_025458085.1 Cypionkella sp.
GGGGCGGGAATGATGACCTCATCGCCGGGGTTCAGCGTGGCCATCAGGGCGTTGTAGAGGATCTGCTTGCCGCCCGTGCCGACGGTGATCTGCTGCGGCGTATAGGTCAGGCCGTTTTCGCGCAGGAATTTGGTGCAGATCGCGGCCTTGAGTTCGGGGATGCCATCGACGGCGGTATATTTCGTGCGGCCTGCATCAATCGCGCGCTTTGCGGCGTCTTTGATGTTCTGCGGCGTGTCGAAATCCGGCTCGCCCGCGCCAAGGCCGATCACATCCTTGCCTTCGGCCTTGAGTTGGGCCGCCTTCATGGTGACAGCGATGGTGGGCGAGGGCTTCACACGCGCCAGCGTGTCGGACAGGAAGGGCATCTCGGGCTCCGGGTTTGGCTTTTCCGGCTCAAGCTCTTATGGTCGCCCCCCCAACCGATCAAGCGATATCAGCGAAGGAGAGGCGAGATGGCGGAAAACCACGGATGGTTCGCAGGCGATGTGGCAACTTTTGGCGACAGGCTTTCTGGCGCGCGGGAGGCGGCGGGGCTGACGCAGGCGCAATTGGCCAAAAGGTTGGGGGTGCGGTTGACGACGGTGCAGGCCTGGGAGGCGGATGGGGCAGAGCCGCGCGCCAACCGGGTGCAGATGTTGGCGGGGATGCTGAATGTCTCGATTCGCTGGCTGTTGACGGGGGAGGGGGATGGGCTGGATGCGCCTGCCACACCCGGTGCGCTGTCGCCCGAGATGCGGGTGCTTTTGGAAGAGATGGCCGCGATGCGTGCGCGGATGCTGGCCTTGGCGGGCGAAATGGGGCAGATGGAGAAACGTCTGCGCCATGTGATGCGACGCGAGGAAAGCGATGTCTGAACCCCTGAAGGAAATGCCCGAGGCCCGGTTGAAGCGGATGCGGATGCGCGCGTGGCGGCGGGGCACGAAGGAGATGGATCTGGTGCTTGGGCCTTGGGCCGATGCCCATCTGGCGGGGCTGTCGCCCGAGCGGCTGGATCTGTTCGATGCGCTTTTGGCCGAGAATGATCAGGACCTGATGGCTTGGCTTTTGGGCAATGCAAAAGCCCCCCCCGAATTGGCGGGGTTTCTGGCCGAGATCGGGAATTTCGCGCAAAACCGCCTGCGCGGGGTCTGATCGCGCGCGGCGTTCCGCATCGGTTTACCGAATGTTTTGGATTTGTGCCGAATCTGCCGGGCAGTTTGCTCTGGTGGAGAGGATAAATGACGCTTCATGCCCCCGTTCTGGACGGATCGCAGAAACTGCTGTTGGCCGGATATCTTGAAAGCCTCTCGCTGGTCGAGCGGTTGCACCGGCTGTTGCTTGATGTGGTCAAGGATGAATTCGAACGGCTTGGACTTCTGGAGATCAATCCGGTTCAGGCGCTGCTTTTGTTCAACATTGGCGAAAATGAGGTGACCGCCGGAGAGTTGAAGTCGCGCGGGTATTATCAAGGGTCTAACGTCAGCTACAATTTGAAGAAACTGGTGGATTTGGGGTATATGCACCACCAGAGGAGCGAAGCGGATCGGCGATCGGTGCGGGTGCGGCTGACAGAAAAAGGGCGCGGAGTGCGGCGTATCCTGACGGAATTGTTCATGCGCCATGCCGATGCTTTTCTGGCGCGGGCGATCATTGATGCGGCGGGGATGGAGGATGTGAACCGATCGCTCAAGCGAATGGAACGGTTCTGGACGGACCAAATCCGCTATATCTACTGAAATCGCGTTATTTTCTGCGCCAGATCGGCGCGTAGCTGGCGAAGTGGCCTTGGAGCTTTGACAGCAATCGATTTGCGAGGCCCGGATGCGGGATCGTGCCAGAGGCCAGACGGTCGAGCGCGACTTCGGGGGGACAGGGGCGGCGTGAGACCGGGTCGTAATAGCGTGGATAGGCGACCAGGGCCGCATGGACCAGATGGTCCAGCGTGGGGCGCGGAACAGGGCTGCCATCTGGCTTGCGCAGGCGCCGGGCGGGGGCGGGCCAGAGGTCGCGTGTCAGCCCCCAGCCCGCATAAAACGGGGTGCCAAGGCAGGTGACGGGGCGGCCACGCAGCAAGGCCTCGAACCCAAGGAGGCTGGTCATGGTCCAGACTTCGTCGCAGGCGGCGATCAGGGCGATGGGGTCGGCGTGATCGGCGACCAGATCGGCAAGGCTGGCAAGCGTTTCAGGCGAAAGCGCGCCGGGGCGTAACCCTGCTTCGACATCGGGGTGGGGTTTGTAGATGATCTTTGCCGTTGGATTTGCAGCGCGCACGGCGCGCAACAGGGCGAGGTTGCTGCGGATGTCGCCCCCGCCGAGGCGGAGGGAGGCGTCATCCTCGACCTGCCCCGGCACGAGGATGCGGTGGCCTTCGGGGAGATCGGGCAACGAGCCGGCGAGGTTGTATTTGCTGACCCCTGTCGTGATGATCTTTTCGCGCAACCGTTCGGCGCGCAAGAGCGCATGGGCGGGCAGGGGGCTGGCGATCAGCCGTTCCAATCGGCTTTCCTTGCTGGCATCGTAATAGATGCCCAGATCATCCGTCACCAGTGACAGAGGCGGAACGAGTTCGGCCCCAAGCCCGCGTGAGCGCAAAAAGCCATCCTCCACCCGGCGCAGTGGAACATCTGCGGGAGGGGACTCCGGGGCTTTCGCGGCCCAGACCAACAGGCCGCGACCTTTGCTGCGCGCCTTGGCACAGGCGCGCTCTGGGTCATCTTCAAAGATCAGAGGGCGCTGGCCCCCGAAAAAGGCCTGCAACCGCCCGCGTTTCCAGAGCCGCATCCCCATGGCGACATGGCCGCGACGGTCTTCGCGCAAGGCGCGCAGCTCGGCCTCCATCTGATCCACAGCCTCTTCGAAGCTGCACAGCCTGTCGCGGCAGGGATCATACCAGAGTGGCGCGAGGATCATGCAGGCAGCGAAAAGCTGGGCGGCGGTCAGACGTCGGCCGCGGCGCGGGGGGGGATTGCGGTCGTCGGTCAGGCCCCAGCCCGCATAGAAGGGCTGGCCAAAGACGCGGGGGCGGTGACCGGCAAGGATCGCCTCAAACCCCATTTGCGAGGTGACGGTATAGACGGCAATCGCGCCATCCAGCAGACCACGCGGCGAGAGCGGGGCAGTGATCCGCTGAATGCGGTCGCTTTCGACCTCTGGCCCGAAATGACCGGGGCGCAGGCCCTGTGCGGTTTCAGGATGGGTCTTGATCAGCACCCGCGCGCCGGGATGTTCCACCAGCGCCGCTGCCAACATATCGGCAAAGGTTGATGCCGAGGCCCCCCCATGGCGGATCGCTGCATCGCCCTGCGTCTGGTCTATTACAAGCACATAGCCCGGTGGGGGAAGGAGAAGATCAGGGTCGTGAATATTGTATTTTGACAAGTTGAGGGTTTCAAAGCGGGCCATTCCTGCCTTTGCGCGCGCAAGAATGTTTGAATCATCCAAGTCATGTCGAGACAGGATGTGTTCGATCCGCGATGGCACCGCACTGTCGAAATGCACGCCAAAGGGGTCGAGGATCAGACCCATGGGCGCATCCCCTTGCCGACCTGGGCGCAGGGACCGCAGGAAGGCATCCTCTGCCCGGATCAGCGGCACGCCTGCTCGCGCCGCGATACGCTCGCCTCGTCCGGCTGTCGGGCTGCGGCCCCAGACCACCACGCCATCCTCCGGCCCCGGCCTGCCAAGGCAGAGGTCATGCCCGGCCAAAGCCAGAATGCGCCGCAGTCTGCGGTTCCAGAGGAACCCGCCATTGTAGAAGAAAAGCCGCCGGGGGATTTCCCCGGCGGAAAAGGCTTTGGGGTCAGGTTGCGGGGCCAATCCGGCCTCAGCCGCCAGACCCGCCGACGGCGGTGACCGAATCTGCCGCGCCTGCCGTGCCAGTGATCGCGGTCAGCGTTTTTTGCCACTGCACATAGGGCGCTTCGGTCACATAGACTGTGTCGCCATCGCGAATGATGAAATCGCGCGCTTCGAACATGCCCGTTGGCTGTGTCAGATCCAGCACATAGACCATGCGCTGATCGCCCCGCAGATCATTGCGTCCCAGAACGGCATTGGCGATTTCGGCCGGTTCATTTCGGAACACGAAGACGCCGGTCGGGTCGGCCAAGGAGGTGTTCAGGCCGCCCACGATGGCGATGGCTTCGATGGCAGAAAGCGTTTGGCTTTCAAAGGGCACGCGGTTCTGCACCCCTGTTGCGCCAAGGGCCACGAAGACGCGGCTGTCACGCTCCACCACGATGCGGTCGCCGGGGCGCAGGGCGATGTCCAGAGCCGGATTGGCATAGAGATCCTGAAGCCAGACACGCCCGGTTTGATCGCCACGCGTGACGCGGATCACGGCGACTTCTGGTTCGATCGTTACCCCGCCTGCGCGGGCGACCATGGCCGAAAGCGTCCGTGTTGGCCGCTCGATCGGGTAAACCCCGCTGGCCCCAACAGCGCCCTGCACCGAAATGGCTGATCCGTCGCCGGCAAGGCGCTGGACCAGCACCTGCGGGTCGGGCGTTTGGGTATCGAGTTTCCGGGTGATCGCCTGACGCAACCCATCGGGCGTCTGGCCCGAAGCCTTCACCCGGCCAGCATAGGGCACGAAGATGAAGCCTTGTCCATCGACCTGCACTTCGGTCAGGGCGCTGACGCGTTGCCCTGTGTTGCCCAGAAGCGGGTCGTCGCGCACGTTTTCAAAGATGGTGAGCCCCAGCGTATCACCGGGTGAAATCGTATCGGACCCGATCACTCCGGCATTCTGAAAGGCCGAAGAAAAGCCAAGCGCGGGTGTTACGGATGTGGCGCGCGTCACGCGGGAATTCACGCTGACGATAAAGGCATCCCCCTCTTTCAGGACAGAGCCCTGAAAAATCTCTGCCTTGTTCGGGCCCGGCCTTGGGAGCCCACAGGACGCCGCACCCATCACGAGCACGACAAGGGCCGCGGCCTTTGCCGCCCTTGATTTCAATACTTGCACTGCTCGGGCTCCTTGACTGGATTTGCCTCAAGTTTTGCCAAGAACCCTACAGAAAGACGCAGCAAATTGAAAGCGCCGGGTTTGCGGCTCAGTTCACCAGGCGCAACTGTTGCCGTGGTGCCGCGTTTCCGGACAGAAGCGCGTCATAGGGGTCTTCGGGCGCAAGCATCAGGTCGACCACCTGCCGCAGCAATTCGCGCCGTCCCCGCCCGCTGTAGAAGCCCCCGGTGATCTGGCTGGTTTCCAGAAGATAATGCCGGAAATCGCGATAGGCGCGCGTATCAGGCCGCGTCGGCCGGGCAAAGAAGGCGGGCAGGGCTTGGGTGGAAACGAATTCGGGCTTGGCATAGACCGCTGCCCCAAAGGTCTTGAGCGGCATGCCGCGCCACAGAACCTGCTGGCCCGCGGTGGAGTTCACCGTCACCGCGCTTCGGGCGTGGTTCAAGAGTTCGGCCAATTTGCCACCGCGAACGAAATGCACCCGGCTGGTCACGCCATGGAGCCGCGCCAAACGCCGGAGTTCCCGTGCGAGGGGCGCGCGCCCATCTTCCAAAGGATGGGCCTTGAAGACGAGGTGATGATGCGCTGGCGCGCCTTCGGCGAAGCCCGCGATCACGACAGCGAGGAAGTCGGTCATCGAGGCAAAGGGCGAATGGGCGCGAAAACTTGCATCATGTTCCAATTGCAGCAGGACCAGATGATAGGGAAAGCCCCCGCGGCGGATGCGGAATTGCGCTACCATCCTGTCCCATCGGTGAAAGGGCAAAAGGACCAGCCGACGCAGGTAAAGCAGGAATTCCTGACCCACGCTGAGGCTTCGATGTGGCCGGAAATTGCGAAAATCCCAAAAGCCGGTCAGCACGAACCAATGGTAGAGCGCCCCCCAGAAGATGTGCTGACGCATATCCCCCCAGCGGGCCGGGGCCTCGGGTTGGTCGATTTGGCCTTTGGCCAGCGCCTCTTGCATCTGTGCGACAGACATGTCCATCAAGCGCGAATGGCCGTTTGCGCCCCCGCGTTCATAGGTGATCCAGTGCGGGCGGAGGTATCCTTCCTCGAAGACATGGATGGTGATGCCCAGGGCCCGCGCGGCCTTGACCGCTTCGGCATGGATGGGCCGCGTATCCCCATAGAGAACCAGATCGGTGATCTGTTTTTCGCGCAGTAGCCGGGCGATCGTCTCCGGCCAATCCTCTGCCCGCCCGCGATAGGGAATGCGGCTTGCCCGATCAGGCCAAAAGGCCATGTCGCCCCGATTGAAGGCCACGCGCCAGACCTCGGCCCCGGCCTTGCGCAGCATTTGCCCCAGCCCGTGGAAAAAAGGCCCGTGCGGCCCCTGCAGAAAAAGAAAGCGCCTTTTTTCGCCTGTGATCGTCATTAAAGCCTCAGCACTCGTACCTGTCGCATCATACAGCCCAATGCTTCACCCGATACATCAATCTTGCGCGGAACTTTGGCGAAACTGCGGCGCGGCGCCTTTGGTCGCGGTCCGGCCTGCGCGCGCCTTGCACTGACCCCATGCTCGGGCTAGCTGTCGCTCAAAGGAGAAGGCGCATGTTCACAGGCATTGTCACCGATATCGGCGAGATCATCGAACTTGAACAGAAGGGCGACCTGCGCGCCCGGATCGCGACGCATTACCCGGTCGAGGCGATCGATATCGGGGCCTCTATCGCGTCAGATGGGGTGTGCCTGACGGTGATCGCCACCGGAACCAGCCCCCGCAACTGGTATGATGTGCAGATTTCGGCCGAAACGGTCAGCAAGACCAACCTTTCCGACTGGCGCCCCGGCAAGCGCGTCAATCTAGAGCGTGCGCTGAAGGTGGGAGATGAGCTGGGGGGCCATATCGTATCGGGCCATGTTGATGGCGTGGCCAGAGTGGTCTCTGTCCGTCCCGAGGGCGAAAGCCTGCGCGTGACCTTCCGCGCGCCCGAGCCGCTGGCGCGCTTTGTTGCGCCCAAGGGTTCGGTTGCCCTGAATGGCACATCGCTGACTGTGAATGAGGTGGACGGCTGCGACTTCGGCATCAATTTCATTCCACATACGCAAAAGGCCACCACTTGGGGCGATGTCCAGGAAGGCGATGCCGTGAACCTCGAGGTGGATACGATGGCCCGCTATGTCGCGCGTTTGCGCGAATGGGGCTAAGAGACCTTTCTGCCCTTCATCTGTTCCCAAATATCCTCGGGAGGGGTTCGGGGAGGGCAGACAGCCCTCCCCGAGGGACATCCAAGCGCCTGCGGCCAGATCTTTCTCGCTCTGGCCTTTGCCGGGACAAGGCGCTAAAGGCGGGGGATCAAGCGAGGATCACGCCATGAGCCAAGGCAAGACCGATTTTTCGGATGCAATCGCCACCGTCGAGGAAATCATCGACGAGGCGCGCAACGGACGGATGTTCATTCTTGTGGACCATGAGGACCGCGAGAATGAGGGGGATCTGGTGATCCCCGCGCAGATGTGCACCCCGCAGGCGGTGAATTTCATGGCGACCCATGGGCGCGGGTTGATCTGTCTTGCGCTGACCTCGGACCGGGTGGATCAGCTTGGCCTTCAGCCGATGAGCCCGAAGAATTCTTCGCGCCATGCCTCGGCCTTTACGCTTTCGATCGAAGCGCGGGAGGGGATTTCCACAGGCATTTCGGCGGCGGATCGGGCGCGGACGGTCTCTGTCGCGATTGATCCCAGCAAAGGTGCCGCTGATATCGCCACACCCGGCCATATCTTTCCGCTGCGCGCGCGCGATGGCGGGGTGCTGGTGCGCGCGGGCCATACCGAGGCGGCGGTCGATGTGGCACGGCTTGCAGGGCTGAACCCTTCGGGCGTCATCTGCGAAGTGATGAACGACGATGGCACCATGGCACGCCTGCCTGACCTCATCACCTTTGCACAGCGCCACGGGCTGAAGATCGGCACGATTTCGGACCTGATCGCCTATCGGCGGCGCAACGACAATCTTGTGAAGGTTAGCGCGGAGCGGAAGATCACCTCTGAATTTGGCGGTGACTGGACGATGCGCATCTATACCGACCAGACCGAGGGCGCAGAGCATGTTGTGCTGATCAAGGGCGATATCACTGCCCCCGGCCCGGTGCTGACGCGGATGCATACGCTGGACCCGCTGCTGGATGTGGTGGGCCTTGGCCCCAAGGGGCGTACGGCGGAATTTGGCGAGGCGATGTCCTTGATCGCAAAGGAAGGCCGGGGTGTTCTGGTCCTTTTGCGCGATTTGCATATGAAGCTTGCGGCGGAAGATGCCGCCTCGCCCCAGACCCTTCGTCAATACGGGCTTGGCGCGCAGATCCTTGTGTCCTTGGGCTTGCAGGAACTGATCCTTCTGACCAATTCGCCTGTGCCGCGTGTGGTTGGTCTTGATGCCTATGGCCTGTCGATTGTCGGCACGCGCCGGATTTCGGAGTGAGAGATGGCCACGGCCGAGACGCATTACACCCTGCCGCTGCCGCAGTTTGATCGCCCCGTGCGGCTCTTGATCGTGGTGGCCCCCTATTACCGCGACATCGCCGACAATCTGATTGCCGGCGCACGCAAGACCGCTGCGGCTTGCGGGGCAGAGGTTGATCTGGTGGAAGTGCCGGGTGCGCTGGAAGTGCCGACCGCCATCGCCATGGCCGAACGGTTGGCGAAATACGATGGCTATGTGGCGCTGGGCTGCGTGATCCGGGGAGAGACCACGCATTACGATACGGTCTGCAATGATTCCAGCCGTGGGATCACCCTTCTGGGTTTGCAGGGCGCATGTATCGGCAATGGTATCCTGACGGTCGAAAACCGCGCGCAGGCCGAAGTGCGGGCCGACCCAGAGGGGCAGGACAAGGGCGGCGGGGCCGCGGCGGCAGCGCTGCATCTGATTGCGCTGGGGCGCGGTTGGGCCAGTGCGACCAAAGGCATCGGGTTTCGCGCATGACCGAAAAGCTGTCTCCGGCCGAAAAGAAACAGCGCCGATCCGCGGCGCGGCTTTATGCGGTACAGGCCCTGTTCCAGATGGAAACCACGGGGCAGACCACGCAGGCGATTTGCCGCGAATTCGAGGCGCATCGCTTTGGCGCGACCTATGAAGAAGGCGAATTCGCCGAAGGCGATCTCGACCATTTCCGGGCGCTGGTGGATCACGCGGTGAACCATCAGGCGCTGATTGACCAGATGACCGACCGCGCGCTTGTTGCGAAATGGCCGATCGACCGGATTGACCCGGTGCTGCGCGCTCTGTTTCGCGCAGGTGGTGCGGAACTGACCCAGATGGCCACGCCGCCCAAGGTGGCGATCACCGAATTCGTCGATGTGGCCAAGGCTTTCTTTCCCGATGGGAAAGAGGCAAAGTTCGTCAATGCCGTTCTTGACCATATGGCGCGCGAGGCAAAGCCTGACGCGTTCTGAGGCAGGGACGCGGTTTTGAAAGGTTGTGCCGATGCGTCTGCCCCATGCCCTTGCTGTTTTTGCTCTTGGACTTTCTGCCTGCACGGCAAGCGAGGCGACAGACGGCGTGCCGCCCGAATATCTTGCGCCGCAATGGATGCTGACCGCGATTGACGGGCAGCCTTTCCCGGCGCATGCGACGATTGACTTCTCAGAGCCGGGCAAGATCACCGGGCAGGGGCCGTGCAACCGCTTTTTCGGGGGCTACGACGGCAAGCTGCCTGCGTTCCGGCCGGGGGGCTTGGCTGCGACAAAGATGGCCTGTCCCGATATGGGCGCGGAAGCGGCGATGTTTCAGGCGCTTTCGGCCATGACTCGGGCGGAGGTGACGGGGCCTCTCACGCTGACCCTGACGGGGGCGGAAGGGCGCAGCATGACCTTTACCCGACCGCTGGACTAGGCGGTTTCGCGCCTGCGGCAGAATGGGCCTTTCCCTTGGCCAAAGCGGCGCTAAACTTCCGCGTAGACAGGGGAGAGTCGTCATGCCCAAGCTGATCCGCCTTTACATCGTGAATGTTGCCATCGGCTTTGCGCTGTCAGCCATTTTTCTGGCGGCGATGATCGTGATGGACGTGGCGGGCTTGGGGCGGTTGATCCTTGGGTCTGACATGGGGCTTCTGGCGGCGCTGATGATCTTTGTTTTTCAAGGTGTGGTCTTTGCGGGGGTGCAATTCGCCATTGCCGTTATGCGCATGGCCGAAGAGGATACGAGCCCGCCGCGTGGCGGCCTGCGTCAGCATTTGACCCCCGCGCCGGTGCGCGTGGCGCAAGGGTCTGCCCATCAGCGGCGCGCCAAGCGCTGAGCGTGAGGGCGCATCGGCCCGAAGGGCCGCGCGGTGCTTCTGGACGAGGGTGGCGGGCCCGCAGCAACCGTGGGCGGCATGGTTTTCCCGAGAGCCAGAGGTCTCAGGTGGGCGCCAGATAGTAGGACCAGGATCCTACCAGAGCCAGCCCCCGTTCGCTTGCTTATCGGCCACTGGAAAAGAGCCCCGCACGCGAGGAGCAGAACCCGCCGCGACAGAAGATAGGGCGTGCCGGGGGGCGGCGCAAGTCGCCTGCCTTGGGTCTTGCCGAATGTTCACTTTTCGTTCATATTTGTCCTATGCGTGATCCGCTTGACACCTTGCCGCCTTTGCCCGGTCAGCGCCTTCAGCGCGGGGTGTGCCGTGCCTTGCGGCAGGCAGATTTCGTGACGGTCGAAGAACTCGTCCCCGCGCCGGGGTTGCGTGTCGATGTGATGGCGCTTGGCCCCAAAGGGGAGGTCTGGATTGTCGAATGCAAGTCGGGCCGCGCTGATTTTCAGGCTGATCGCAAATGGCAGGGCTATCTGGAATGGTGCGACCGGTTCTTTTGGGCGGTGGATGCCGATTTTCCGGTGGATATCCTGCCGCCCGGTCATGGGCTGATCCTGGCCGATGCTTATGATGCGGAAATTCTGCGCGTGGGCCCTGCGTCCGCGCTTGCACCTGCGCGGCGCAAGGCGGTGGTGCAGAGCTTTGCCCGTCATGCCGCCCTGCGCTTGCAGATGCTGCGCGACCCTGGTCTTGCGCTGGCGGCAGGGGGATAAGCTGCCGCTTCAGCGGCGGGGTTTGGCTTTGCCTTTGCTGCCCGAGGCAGGGCCACGCCCTTGGCCCATGGCGCGGGCAGCTTCTGCGGCGGCGCGCAATTCTTCGGCGATTTCTTCGGCCTCTTCCGGGTCGAAATCCAAGGGCAGTTCAATTCCGCCCTCTGCCTCGACATAGATGCGCACCATGCCAAGGCTTGTCGGCCCGATCTGAAGGTTCGCGGCGACTTCGCTTTCCTTGTCGATGCCCATGGCTGTTCCCCTTGGTTGCGGATTGCTTTGGCCTAGCCTTCTTTGGCCGGTGGCGCAAGGCCGGGGCTTTGTGCGCCAAGCTTGTGAAACCCCGCTTGCATTCCTCGCCCGGCGCGGTTATCTGACCCGCGAGTGCCGACTTAGCTCAGTAGGTTAGAGCACCAGATTGTGGATCTGGGGGTCCCCCGTTCGAGCCGGGGAGTCGGTACCATCACCGCACCGTGAGCGGCACTGCGCCGTCGTTCAGCACGGCGGCATGAAAGGCCCGGATATCGAATTTTTCCCCGAGCCGTTCTTCTGCCATGCTGCGCAGGTTGCGGATCGTGATCTGACCAATCTTATAGGCCAAGGCCTGCTCCGGATTGGCGATATAGCGTTCCACCTCGGCCGCGGCTGCGGTTCGCCCGGTGGCAGAGTCTTCCAGCATGTCGTCGAGTGCATGCTCACGCGTCCAGCCGAAGGCATGGTTGCCGGTATCGACGACCAACCGCATCGCGCGCAGCATTTCTGCGTCCAGATGGCCAAGGCGCTGATAGCGATCGATGAAGAGGCCCAATTCTTCGCCCAGAGATTCAGCATAGAGCGCCCAGCCTTCCAGAAAGGCGGTGCTGGTGCTGAACCTTTGGAAGTTGGGGAGGGACTCGTTTTCAATGGCGATCATGAATTGGAAATGATGGCCAGGCTTCTCCTCGTGCAGATAGAGTGTTTCGGTGCCAATCGTTGTGCGCGAGGCGAGATCATAGGTGTTGAAATAAAAGACACCGGGGCGCGACCCATCGGCGGAACCGGGCTGATAATCGCCGCCAGCCGATCCGCGTTCCCACACCGCGGGGGTGGGCGGGATCACCATC
>JALOTC010000002.1 GCA_025458085.1 Cypionkella sp.
ACCCTTTGGCCTTCGCCTTGCTGACCGTTCTGCCGAAACGTCAGGGGGAGGGTGACGCCGCCCCGCGCGATCATGGCATAAAGCTGGACCATATCGTGCAGACTGACACCGATCCCCCCAAGGGCTACGGCAAGGCCCGGTTGATCCCCCGCCAGCACGGCCCGCACGCCAGCCTTGTCCAGCGCCGACAAAAGCCGCGCAGGGCCAAGCCGATCAAGGATCTGCACCACGGGCAGGTTGAGTGACAGGTGCAGCGCCTCTCGCACCCGGATCGTGCCACGAAACATCCGGTCAAAGTTCTGAGGCGCGTAGGTCCCAAAGCGCATCGGACGGTCATCGATCAATGTTTCGGGATGGGCGATACCCTGATCAAAGGCCAGCCCAAAGACCAAAGGCTTCAGCGTGGACCCGGGCGAGCGCAGCGCCTGGGTCATATCGACAAAACCCTGCCGCTGGTCCGCAGCAAAGGCGGCAGAGCCCACACTGGCAAGGATTTCGCCCGAACGGTGATCTACCACGACCATTGCGATCTGCATCCTTTCGCCCTGTTCGCGCGCGATCTCCATGGCCAGCGCCTCCAGCGCGGCTTGAAGCCTTGCGTCGATCGTCAGGTCATGGCGCGGGGCAAGCGGGTCCTCGGCCCGTGCGCGGTCGGCCAGATGCGGGGCCAGCGCCGGAAAGGGGCGGCGCAGATGGGGCACGGCTTCGCGCCGGGCGGCAAGCGCCTGATCCTCGGACAGGAGGCCATCCCGCGCAGCCCGATCCAGCACACGGTCGCGCGCGGCCACAGCGCGGTCATGGGCGCGGTCGGGGCGGCGCAGTTCCGGGGCCTGCGGCAAGGCCACCAAGAGCGCTGCCTCTGCCGGGGTAAGGCGCGCAGGCTCTTTCCCGAACCACGCGAATGACGCGGCGCGGATGCCTTCGATATTGCCGCCAAAAGGCGCAAGATGAAGGTAGAGGTCAAGGATCTGGTCCTTTGTCAGCCGCCGTTCCAGCGCCCAAGCCACCCGCATCTGCCGCAGCTTGCCGTCGATCTGGCCTGTTCCGCTGTTTTCCAGCAGACGGGCCACTTGCATCGTTAGGGTCGAGCCGCCCGAAACCACCCGGCCATGCCATGCCGCCTGTACCATGGCGCGGGCAAGGGCGATCAGGTCAACGCCACTATGGCTGGCAAAGCGGCGGTCCTCATAGGCAATCAAGAGCGCCTTGTAATCCGCATCCACCGCCGCGCCATCCACTGCCAGACGCCATCGCCCATCTGCCACGGTATAGGCGCGCAAAAGCGCGCCGGACCGGTCCCGCACCTCGACCGAAGTCGCGGGGGCTAAGGGCGGCAGATCGGTTGCCGCCACCCAATCCGCCCATAGGTCATGCACAGCCCCAGTCAGAAACAGAGCTGCGGCAAGGGCAAAGGCGGCCCGCGCCCCCCTCATTCGCCAATCACGACCCGTCCCGCCTCTCCTTGGGCGCGGAACATCGGTTGATACATGTCTTCAACCGATGGGGCGGGATGGTGGAAACTGCCGGGAGAGATCGCGCGCACGACATATGCAAGCCGGAAGGGCTGCCCCCCGCTATGGTCAATGGCTGTCAGGAAGCGGTCCTGCCGGAATTCGCTATGCGCCACATCGGACGTCAGATTAAGCCAGTCGAGATCAGCAACCGCCCCGCCGGACAGAAGGTTCGGGTTGTCAATCTCCAGCCCCGCGGGCAGGGGATCGGCCACCATCAGCCTTGCCTGGCTGTCCGTAAAGGGGGTGACTTCCAGGACTGTCACCAGCCTATCGCCCATCCGCACTCCCTCCAGCGAGGCGGGTGTGCCATCAAGGCGATAGTAGCTGCGGCTGATCGCATAGCCATTGCCCGCCGCAGGTTCCGCGACCAGCGGCACCCCAAAGGTGGTCAGCGTGATCTGCGTGTCCGCCCCATCGTTGCGCAGTTCGATGGGATGATCCGGCCCCGCCATCCGCAGAACCGGACTGGTCGCGGGCTGGCCATTGACCCTAAGCCCCTCCGTTCCCGGTGTTCCGATTAGCGCATTGGCCGCCATCAGCGCCCAAGCGGCTTCCTGCGTCGAAAGCCTGTCTGCCGGGGTGGCCAGTTGGCTGGCCAGAGCCTCCGGGTCCACCACCGCGCTGCCCGCCTCGGCCGCAAGCGTCAGGATCGCCGCGCGGTCGCGATAGACAGTGCCGTAATCCGCGCGCCAGATTTGCGCCTCCGTCGCGGGGGTGCCATCCAGCCGCGCCATGGCACGGCGGAACATCGCATCGGCGCGGGTGGGGTCCCCATAGCTTGCCAAGGCCGCGCCAAGCTGGGCTTGGGCCAGAGGCGTTCGGAAATCATCCCCTTTCACATCGGCATAATAGCGTAGATCACCGATGGCTGCCGCCCCTTCGCGCGCCAGAACCATCAGCGCATAGGCCAGACCTTCGCCCCCATCATTGCTATTGGCATCAAAATCAGCGGCGAAATTCACCTGATTGCGCAGATTGTCCAAAGCCTGACGGAAGGCGCGGTCTGGCACGGCAAAACCCTGCGCCTGAGCGCGCGACAGGAAATCCGTCACATAAGCATCCAGCCAGAGGTCGCCACTCCCCGCCGACCACAGGCCAAAAGACCCCTCTGCCCCCTGTTTTGTCAGGATTTCGGCGATGGATTGGCTGATCCGAAGCTCCACATTCGCCGCACCGGGCAAGTCCATCGTCTGCGCCATCTGCGACAGATAGAGTAGCGGCAGGGCCTGAGAGGTGATCTGTTCCGTGCAGCCATAGGGATAGGCATCAAGTGCCGCCAGAAGCCCCGGCGCATTGATCCGCGCCATCGGTCCAAGGGCGATGGTGGCAAAGGCGCCTTCGGACGCAAAGCCCGCGAAAGCCTCGGCATCCAGTTGCAGAGTCTGACCACGGGCCAGCGTCAGACGCGTGGTCCGCGTGACCATCGGATCGCCCGATTGCACGGGCAGGGTCAGGGTCTTGGGCAGGACCTTGCCATCCGGCGTGGTCAGCGTGACTTGCACCTGATGCAGGCCCGCCGCCTCTGCCCGCAAAGGCACGGCCAACACCGCCGTGCCGCCTGCGGCCAGATCAAGGCCCGAAGGCACCTGCCCAAGCACAACGCCTTGCCCCGCGACATCCAGCCCCATCCGTCCCGCAGGGCCGGAGGCATGGGTGATTTCGAGAAGCAGGCGGCTTTCATCGCCGGGCGACAGGAAGCGCGGCAGGCTGGCGCTGACCACCACCGGGTCGCGCACCAGAACATCCGCATGGGCCTGCCCCACCCCGGTCCTTGACCAAACCACAGCCATGACGCGCACCGCGCCGTTGAAGGCGGGCAGGTCAAAGGAGGTGCGGGCATAGCCATCGGCCCCCACCGTGACCGGCCCGGTGAAGAAGGCCACCAGTTCCTCGGTCGGCGGGGGGGCTTGCAGCCGCGCCTGCGCGCCCGCATCGCCGCCGGAACGGACCTGCCCTTCGGCCCCGTTCATCCCGTCGATCAGACGGCCATAGATGTCGCGGATGCCCACCCCCAGCTTGCGCTGGCCAAAATAGTGGGCCGAAGGATCAGGCGGGGTGAAGGCGGTCAGGTTCAGGATCCCCTGATCTACGGCGGCGATGGTGGCATGGACAACCTCTCCCTCTGCCGCGCCTGCAACCTTTACCGCAATCGGAAGTGGCCCGCGTGGCGCAGCCTCGGCTGGGGCTTCGACACTGGCGGAAAGCTGGCGCTTGCCGGGGTCGATGGCGGCGTGGGCAAGGCCAAGCGCGCGCCCCGGAAGGCGGCCCGCCGCCTCATCCATCGGGCGCAGGACAGAGGCCGTGATATAAACCCCGGCACCCCAATCATCGGTCACGAGCAGCGGGATCAGGTTTTCACCCTCTGTCACCTCTACCGCTTGCATCGCCACCAGCCGGTTCGACAGAACGGTTACCAGCGCCGTGCCCGCAGCGCGCGGCACGAGGCGCAGTGTGGCGGTCTCGCCCGGCTTATAGGCCGGAGCATCCAGCGAAAGCTCCAGCATGTCGGGGGTGGAGGAGACATCAGCCGGCGCATACCAGCCCGCATCGAAAAGCGTCGAGGTCGCGGCATAGACGCCATCGCTGCGGTCCACCCGCAATTCGAACTGGCCCCACGTCACTGGTGCCGCAATTTCCACCGGTGCTGTGCCAAGCTGCACCTCACCTTCTGCCACGACTTCGCGGGTCGTGACAGGTTCCCAGTTCCAGTTGCCATAGGCCTGATACCATTGATACCGCGTCTCGATCCGGCTGAGCACCCAGCGGGCAGGCATCGCCTCTGGCTGGCCCGTCGCACCAAGCCCGATCAGGGCAAAGCGCCCCTCGCCACCTTCGGCCACCACACCATCAAAGAGCGGACGCACACCGATCAGCGGCGCATCAGGCGCAAGGCCGCGCGTGATCTGACGCTCCACCGGGCGGCCCGATCCTTCGGCCACGCGCAGGGTAAAGCGCGCCTCCAGCGGGCGGTCCGCCGCATCGATGACCGGAAGCGGGGCAAAGACGGTGGCAAGGCCATCTTCGCCCGTGCGCAGATCGCCAAAGCTTTCCATCCGGGCAGAGAAGGGCTCGTCATGAAGCCCAAAACGATAGCCTGTGAAGCCTGCAAGCTCGCTCGCGGCGCGCACAAGCACCTCGCCCTCGATCGCAAGGCCCGAGGCAGGCGCGCCGAAAAGATACTGGGCATCGACGCCAAGTTCCGCGACCTCTCCCACGCGAAGCGGGCTGTCGGGAAGGCTCAACTCCACGCCGATCCGTTCGGGCAGGAAATCTTCGACCAGAAAGGTCCGGGTGGCGAGAGGCGGGGCCTCCAGATCGGCCAGCATCTCGATCCGCCAGACGCCCCGAGGCGCGGTGCCTGCGATGGGAAGGGAAAAGACATAACCCCCGTCCCAATCGGCCACCTGATTGCGGCTGTATTCCACCCCATCGGGGCGTTTCAGCACGGCGGTCAGCGGCAGGCCCGCCACCGCCTCGGCCCGGCTGTCGCGCGCAAGGGCTGTGGCATAGACCGTTTCCCCCGCACGATAGGCCCCCCGGTCGGTTGTCAGGAAAAGATCGACCGGCGGGGCCGCCTCGCGCCCTTCGACGCCCCGATCCGACAGGTCGAATTCCGGTTCGGTCAGCGACAAGAACGCCAGATCCGCCTCACCCTCCCGCGCGATGACCAGCGCGGGGGCTGCGGCCCCCGTGCCGCGCGAAAGGCCCGCGTCAAAGCGCGCATAGCCCATGGCATCGGTTTGGGCCGTGCCCAGAACCTCATTCCCGACCGAGATCAACTCCACCGTCACGCCGACCTTTGCCTCTGCCGTGCCAAGGCTACGGACAAAGACATGCAGGCCATCCACACCCGAAAGCGTGGTCATCCCAAGGTCTGACAAGGTGAACCACTGCCATGCGGCTGGCGTTTCGTAAGGATCGGCCCCGGCCACGGCCACCTTGAGGGCATAGGTGCCTGCCGGTTGGCCTGCCAAAGCCTCTGCCAACGGCAGGCGGGTCGTCGTATCGCGGTTGACCTCTCCTCCCACCGTGGCGCTGCCGGTCCAGACCCGCAATCCGGTGCCAGTGGCAAAGTCAGCCTCCTGCCAATTGGCGATCGGTGCGCTAAAATAGCCATTCTGAAAGGCGCGCGTCAGGTTGCGGTCGGTCACGCGAAACAACGCCAGTTCCAGTTCCGGCGCATTGACCGTAACCACCGGAACCGCCGCCCCTTCGCCCTTGGGCAACACATAGGCCCGGCCCGGAAAACGCACCTGCGCCGCCCTGTCGCGGACATAAGAGGTGATGGCCACGGGTTTCAGCAAGCTTTGCCCATCCGCTGCGGGCAAGCCCGCACGAAAGGTCAATGCATAACGCGCACCATGGGAAAGCCCCTCGACACAAAGATTGCGGTCCCCTTCGCGCGTGACTGTCAGCCCCGCTTCGGGCAGTTGGACGAAGTCTTCATATTCCACGCCCGATTTCGACAGGTCTTCCGAGAAATTCGCGCAGATACGCGGCCTTGGCCCATCGGATTGCACATCGGTTTCAAGGATGCGGAAGCCGTATTTTCCTGCGGCCACCTCCAGCATCAGGGCGGTGTCATCACGCGCTTGCAGCGACTGGGCAAGGCGCAGGGCCTGCACCATATCGCGCCCCCGGCCCAGCCTTTCCTGCGCCTCTGCCATGGTCAGAAGGATATTATGCCGCTCTGCCGCGCCTGCCGCCCGAAGATAGGCATTGATCGCCGCCACATGGGCGCGGTCAAGCCATGCCTGTTCGTTGTTCGGGTCCGCATTCGCGGCCTGCAACAAAAGCGCGGCATATTCGGCCCAATCGCTTGCGGCATCCGTCAGGTTGGTTGCGGCACCCGTCAGCCGTGCAGCCTCCCCCCATGCTGCGCGGGCCTGTGCTTCCGCCGAGGCAGCCAGAAGCTCTTCCGCACGCAGCCCGTTTGAAGGATGCACCCGGCCAAGTTCCGTCGCATCATCATGAGCGCGCGTCAGGTCGAAGTTTTGAAGAAAGGCCAGTTCCTCTCGCGCGGCTTTCGCACGCGGCTCCACGCTTGGATCGGCGGGCAAAACAAGACCAGAGACGGCATTGGCAAAGGGCGTATCCGGACCGGGTGCCGATTTCGGGAAACAACTGTTGCTGCGCGTGTTGAAGGTAAAGGCCGTGCATTGGCTGTTGGTCAGGCAGGCGGCACGGCAGGCATCAAAGGTCGTGTCAAAAATCTGTGCCAGATCACCACCAGGCAGATCCACCCCATTGCGGATTTCAACCCGCTGTTCCGGGGTCAGGCGCGCTTCCTGAGCAAAGCCTGGCAAGGCAGGGGAAAGAAGCAGAAGCACAGACAGGCCAAATACGCGCATGATCACAATCCTCGATCCACAACACTGACAGGGTGCCACGGTGTCTCAGAGTCGCGCAAGCGCGCCGGTGGCGCAGGCCCGCATCCGGTGCAGGCGTTAAGGCGCGATTCACCTTCCTCCTCCTATGGTCCGATCAAAGGCGCTTGGCAGAAGGCAAGGCGGGTGGACGGCGGCAGATGGACCTGACCGAACGGTTGGTAAAGGAACGCAGGGCGCGACTCGCGGCGGAACGGCTTTTGGAACACAAAAGCCGAGAGCTTTTTGCTGCGAATGAACGGCTTGCCCTGCATGCGCGCGCGCTGTCCGAACAGGTGGTGCAACAGCGCAGCGCCGCCCATTCCGCGCGGTCAGAGGCGGCCGCACTCAAGGGTCAGAACGCCCGCTTCCTTGCCGAACTGGAACGCGCGCATACCGCCTCTGTCATGGCGGAAAGGCGTTTGCGCGACTCGATTGATGCCATTCCCGATGGCTTTGCCGTCTTTGACGCCGAACAGCGGTTGATCATCGCAAACCGCGCCTTTCTGGCGCATTTCGGCACGGATGGGGTCGCCCCCGGTCTGTCCTGCCACGAAATCTTGCGCCGCAGTGCCGCCGCGGGCCTTATCCGATTGGGGGAGGAAACCGCAGAGGATTGGGCCTGCCGGATCCTGCGCCGGTGGGAGTCTGACCCGATCCCGCCCGAAGTGATCCAACTTGCCAATGGCAATTACCTCCGCCTTGTCGACCGCCGCGCCCGCGACGGCGACATGGTCACCCTCGCCCTCGATATCACCGATCAGATGCGCATCTGGGCCGCGATCGAGGCGATCCCCGATGGTTTTGTTCTATTTGACAGGGAGGACAGGCTTTTGACCTGCAATCAGCGTTATCGCGCATTCTATCCCGAAACCGCGCCTGCCATGGTGCCAGGTGCCCGATTTGAGGATATTCTGCGCCATGGCCTCGACCATGGCCAATTCCCCGATGCCAAAGGGCGGGAGGCAGAATGGCTCTCGGAACGCTTGCGCCTGCATCGCGCGCCACAGGCGATGATCGAACAGGAATTGCCCGATGGCCGGTGGCTGCGGGCGCTGGAGCAGGAAACGCCAGATGGCGGGCGCGTCGGCCTGCGGGTCGACATCACCGAAATGAAACGCCAACAAGCAGATCTGGAGGCGGCGCGGCTTCTGGCAGAGGCGGCGAACCGGGCGAAATCAGCATTTTTGGCCAATATGAGCCATGAGATCCGTACCCCCATGAATGGGGTGGTCGGCATGGCCGAACTCTTGTGCGACACCGATCTGACAGAGGAGCAAAGGCTATTTGCCGAAACGATCAAAAGCTCGGGCGAGGCGTTGCTCGTCATCATCAACGATATCCTCGATTATTCCAAGATCGAGGCGGAGCGTCTGACGCTTTACCCTGAACCCTTTGATCTGGAACGCATGATCCATGAGGTGGCGATGCTTTTGCAACCTCGGGCGCGGGCCAAGGGGATCGATATCCTGATCGATTTCGACATGTTCCTTCCTACGCGCTTTATCGGCGATCCGGGGCGGTTGCGGCAGGTGCTGACGAATTTGGCAGGCAATGCGGTCAAATTCACCGAAACCGGCCATGTGCTGATCCGCGTTGTGGGAATAGAAGATTTGGGTGGCCACCGACAGGTGCATGTGACCGTCGAAGATACCGGCATTGGCATCGCGCCCGAACATCTTTCCGCTATCTTTGACGAGTTCAGTCAGGTCGAAAGCCAACAGAACCGCAAATTCGAAGGCACCGGCCTCGGCCTGGCCATCACGCGCCGCCTTGTCGAACGTATGGGGGGGGAAGTCTGGGTGGAAAGCGAACCGGGGCGCGGGTCCTGTTTCGGTTTCCGCCTTTCGCTGCCCGTGGCGGAAGACGCGGGTCCCTTGCGCGCACCCATCCCCGTGCGGCGGGTTCTGGTGGTCGATGACCAATTCATCAACCGTACGATTCTTGAACGCCAGCTTGCCCCCCATGATGTGGCGGTGACACTGTGCCGTTCCGCGGCAGATGCACTGGCCACGCTTCGGCAGGATTGCCGATTTGATGCGATCCTGACCGATCATGAAATGCCAGAGATGGATGGGATCGACCTTGCCCGCGCCCTGCGCGCGGCCGAGATCACGATTCCCGTCCTGATCCTATCCTCCAACCCGGCGGCGGCGCGCGAAAAGGCGGCGGGGTTGGACCTTGCGGGACTTTTGCAAAAGCCCGTCCTGCGGGCAGAGCTTTACCGCCAATTGCAAACGCTTGCCCCCGCCACCCCGCCTGCGGCCCCCACCCCCCCACCCGGCCGTCGCCCGATGCGCGTGCTGGCCGCCGAGGATAACCGCACCAACCGGCTTGTCTTTGCCAAGATGGTAAAGGACTGCGGGATCGAACTGGAATTTGCCGAAAACGGGCGCGAGGCGGTGGAAAGGTTCCGCGACTGGAAGCCTGACCTCGTTTTCATGGATATCTCCATGCCCGAAATGGACGGGAGGGAGGCCGCGCGCACCATCCGCGCCTTGGAGGCCGGGCGATCTCACGTCCCCATCGTCGCTCTCACAGCCCATGCGATGGAGGGTGATGAAGCGGCGATCTTGTCCTCGGGCATGGATCGGTATCTGACCAAACCGCTGAAGAAATCGGCCATTACCGCCCTGATGGCCGAATTCTGCCCTGAAAGCGCTGTGCCAGTGGCGACCGGATGATCTTAGGCGGCGGCAGCCCCTGCATCGGCGCGGGCAAAAACCATCCTGTCACCTGTGGATTGGTCTGGCCGGTACCGGTAGCCGCCAAGGTCGAAGCCGCGCAAAGCCTCCGGGGCGGTGACCCGGTTTTCACAGACAAAACGCGCCATCATCCCCCGCGCGCGCTTGGCGTGAAAGCTGACGATCCGGCCTTCGCCATCCTTTTCTTCAAGGAAAACGGGCGTAATGACCCGCAACTTGAGCGAGGGCCGATGTGCGGCTTCGAAATATTCCACGCTGGCGCAGTTGAGCAGAATGTCTGTTCCCTGCTCGGCGGCAAGGGTGTTCAGCGCCTCGGCGATCTGGTCACCCCAAAAGGCATACAAATCCGCCCCCGCCGCATTGGCCAGACGGCTGCCCATTTCCAACCGATAGGCCTGAATCGCATCAAAAGGGCGCAAAAGGCCATAAAGCCCGGACAAGATGCGCAAATGCCCCGCCGCCCAGTCCAGCGCGGGGGCCGACATCGTGCGAACATCCAACCCCTGATAGGTATCGCCCGCAAAGCAATGTATGGCGGGAAAGATCGTGCCGGGCGCAGGTGTTGCCGAGAAGGCAGCGAAACGGTCGCGGTTCAGCCGGGCAAGGCTTTCGGAAATCCCGCTCAGCTTGCGGATCTGATCGACCGAAAGCTTGCGCGCCTCGACCACCAGATCCATCGCCTTTGCCGCGAAGGCAGGCTCGGTCATCTCATGCCCATCAGGCAAAGCACGCGGGGTTTCGTTCAGCTTTTTCGCAGGCGAAATCACGGTCAGCATCATCTTCTCCTTTGGCCTGCAAGATATGGGCGGGCGCGGCCCTGTCCACCCTTTCAAGCCTCACCCTGCCCGCAGCACATCCAGAAAAGCGCTGCCAAAGCGTTCGATCCGCGCCGGCCCAAGGTCAGCCACACGGTCCAACTCTGACAATGTGGTGGGTCTGCGCTCTGCAATCTTGCGCAGAACGCCGGGCGAAAGGCTCATCGGTTTGCCGGTGCCATCCTCGCCGCGATAAAGCCGCTGGCTCACCTCCGCCAGACGGTCGAAAACCTCGCCCTCAACGCGCCCGGCAAGCCGCATCCGGGCAGGATGCAGGCTTTCCACCGCGCCGGTGATCACCGCAAGGAATTCGGCCCCATAGCTTTCCAGCTTTTTCGCCCCGACCCCGGTGATCTGCGCCATCTGATCCAGAGTCGTGGGGCGACGTTCGGCCATTTCCATCAGCGTCCGGTCAGGGAAGATGACATAGGCGGGCACCCCTGCCGCCTCGGCCAAGGCGCGGCGCTTGGCCTTCAGCGCCGACAAAAGCGGCGCATCCTCTTCAGAGACCATTGTTTTCACGGCAACGCGCGGGGTCGCTGCCTCCACAGTATCCCGGCGCAGCGTAATGCTCGCCTCACCACGCAGGATCGGGCGGGCGGCATCGGTCATGCGCAGCGCCCCGTGGCGGTCCGGGTCAGGCCGGATCAGGTCGCGCCCCATCATCTGACGAAAGACCGCGCCCCAAGCCGGTTTGGAAAGATCGCGCCCCACGGCGAATGTGGGCAATTGGTCATGGCCACGCTCGCGCACCTTGGGCGTGGCGGTGCCGGTCAGGATGTCGATCAGATGGCCCGATCCAAACCATTCGCCTGTGCGCAGAATGGCCGAAAGCGCCTTGCGCACGGCTTCTGTCGCATCGAACAGATCAGCAGGCCGGGCGCAGAGGTCGCAATTGCCGCAGGGCTCCGACGTCTCGCCGAAATAGCCCAGCAACACCTGACGGCGGCATCCCATCGCCTCGGCCAAACCCAAAAGCGCATTCAGCCGCGCATGGTCAGCAGCCTTGCGGTCAGGGGGGGCGAGTCCTTCGTCGATCTGGCTTCGGCGCAGGCGGATGTCATCGGGGCCATAAAGCGTCAGCGTTTCGGCTGGCGCGCCGTCGCGGCCCGCACGGCCAATTTCCTGATAATAGGCTTCGATCGATTTGGGCAGGTCGGCATGGGCAACCCATCGGATATCAGGCTTGTCGATCCCCATGCCAAAGGCAATCGTCGCCACAACAATCAGCCCATCTTCCTGCTGAAATCGAATTTCCACCCGGCGGCGGTCCTCTGCCTCCATTCCGCCATGATAATGACAGGCGGAATGGCCTGCCTCTCGCAGGGCTTGGGCCAAGACTTCGGTCCGCGCACGGGCCGCGCAATAGACGATCCCCGATTGGCCCCGCCGCGCAGCGGCATAGCGCAGGATCTGGTCGCGTGGCTTGTCTTTGACCACAAAGGAAAGATGGATATTGGGCCGATCAAAACCGCGCAGAAAGGTTGCAGGTGGCTGGCCGTCGAACAGGCGGGTGACGATTTCGGCCCGCGTTTCCTCATCCGCCGTGGCCGTGAACGCGGCCAAAGGCACCCCAAGCGCGCGGCGCAATTCCCCGATGCGCAGGTAATCGGGGCGGAAGTCATGGCCCCATTGGCTCACGCAATGCGCTTCGTCCACCGCGATCAGGCTGCATTTCGCACGCCGCAAAAGCTGTACCACCCCACCCGAGGCCAGCCGTTCAGGTGCCATGTAGAGAAGTTTCAGCCGCCCCTCATCAATCGCGCGGAAAACCTCTTCCGTCTCTTCCTCGGTATTGCCAGAGGTCAGCGCCCCCGCCTCCACCCCCGCGGCGCGCAGGCCCCGCACCTGATCGCGCATCAACGCGATGAGGGGGGAGATCACCACCGTCACCCCCTCACGGCAAAGCGCGGGGAGTTGGAAGCACAGCGATTTTCCCCCACCCGTGGGCATGATGGCGAGCGTGTTACGCCCGGCCAGAACAGCCTGCACGATTTCTTCCTGCCCCGGGCGAAAGCCGGGAAAGCCAAAGACGCGCTGAAGAAGGTCGGCGGGCGGGATCATGGGCCTTGGCAAGGGGGCAAGGTGCCAAGGCACCCTCCCCAGAACCTGTCAGAGAAAGACAGCAGCGTTGTTGATCAGGATGATCCGCAGCGCATAGATCCCGACCAGCACAACAAGGGGCGCAAGATCAATGCCGCCCAAATTGGGGAGCACTGAACGCACACGGCCATAGACCGGCTCCAGCAATCGGTTCAGCCCGTACCAGATCTGCGCCACAAGTTGTTGGCGCAGGTTCAGGACCTGGAAATTGATTAGCCACGACATGATGATATGGGCGATCACGATCCATTGCGCGATGTCGAGGATCAGAAGAAGGATCTGGAGAAGCGACGTCATTCTGGGCCTCCGCACGGACAGGACACTATGGCTTGTGGCATAGGTAGCCTCTGGTCCTGCCAAGAGCAACGGGCAACCGCGTCGCGGCGGCATGTCTTGACCTTGGTCGCGCTAAGTTGCACGGGATGATGGCAGGAGGTGGCCGATGTATCCCTTTGTCCGCATGGTCAAGGAACTGGTGAAGTTCCGCAACGCAAGCCCGCTTGGCCTGTTTGACCCCCATATCAGCACGCATCGCATCTGGCCATGGGACCTTGACCCGTGGATGGAGTTGAACAACGGCCGCACGCTGACCCTCTATGATCTGGGGCGAGTGCCTTTGATCAACCGCATGGGCCTGCGCCGGTTGATGACGGAACGGGGCTGGGGGCTGACGGTTGCGGGCAATAGCACGCGCTATCGCCGCCGGGTGAAGGTTTTTGAGAAACTGACGATGAAAACGCGCCTGATCGGCTGGGACACACGGTTTCTTTATACCGAGCAGTCGATGTGGCGGGGGGAGGATTGCACCTCTCACATTCTGATCCGGTCGGCCATCGTGCAGGCGGCGCAGGGGCGTGCAGGCATCGTCTCCCCCACCGAATTCGCCAAGGCGATGGGCGTATCCCCCGAAAGCCCGCCCTTGCCGGACTGGGTGGTGGCATGGGGCGCGGCAGATGCGCTGCGGCCATGGCCCCCGCAGGGCTGATCTGACAGGCTTGTGCTCTGCCCGCCTTTGAGGCTTCATCACCGCAACGGGAAAGAGGGGCCAAGATGGATGCGGCGCGCAAACGGATCTGGGGCTGGTATGCCTTTGATTGGGCGAGCCAGCCCTATAACACGCTGCTTCTGACCTTCATCTTTGGGCCTTATGTCGTTTCCGTTGTCGGGGATGGCTCTACCGCGCAGACGATCTGGGGCCTTGGTGTGGGGGCGGCGGGGTTGATCATTGCCGTACTCTCCCCGCTTCTCGGCGCTGTTGCAGATAAGGCAGGCGGGCGGATGCGCTTTGTCGCGCTGTTCTCGGTCCTTTATGTGCTGGGGGCTGGGATGCTTTGGTTTTCCGCGCCCGACAGTTTCAATGTCTGGGCGGTCATGTTCTGGTTTGCCATTGGGCTGATCGGGATGGAATTTGCCACTACCTTTACCAATGCCATGCTGCCCGACCTTGCCCCCCGCGCCGAATTGGGCCGCATCTCTGGCACCGGCTGGGCCATCGGATACCTTGGCGGGATCGTGGCCTTGGCAATCATGCTGCTGTTTCTGGCAGAAAGCGCAGAGACGGGCAAAACCCTCCTTGGCCTGTCCCCACTTTTCGGCCTTGACCCGGAGGCGCGGGAAGGCACCCGCGCCGTGGGGCCGCTGACCGCGATCTGGTTTGCCCTGTTCATGATCCCCTTTTTCCTTTGGGTGCGCGAACCACAGCGTAAGGATCGGGTCAGCCTTGGCACGGCCATCAGGGGCGCTTGGCCAGAACTCCGCCAGACGCTCAGGGGCCTGCCCGCAAAGCGCAGCCTTTTCGCCTATCTGGGATCGTCGATGTTCTACCGTGACGGGTTGAATGGGATGTACACCTTTGGCGGAATCTATGCCGCTGGTGTGCTTGGCTGGTCGGTCACGCAGGTGGGGATTTTCGGCATCCTTGCCGCCTTCACCGGGGCGGTTTTCGCTTGGCTCGGCGGCAAGGCCGACAGCCGCTTTGGCCCGAAACCGGTGATTGCCGTGAACCTTCTGCTCATGGCCGCGGTCGCCGCCTGCGTGGTTTTTGTGAGCCGGGACAGCGTCTTTGGCCTGCCCGTCGCCGAAGGCAGCAGCCTGCCCGACATCGCCTTTTACATCCTCGGCGCCATGATCGGCGCTGGCGGCGGGGCCTTGCAATCGGCCAGCCGCACGATGATGGTGCGCCAAGCCCCGGCGGAGAAGATGACAGAAGCCTTCGGGCTTTATGCCCTTGCTGGAAAGGCGACCTCTTTCCTCGCGCCCCTGTCGATCGGTATCGTCACCGCCGTGACAGGAAGCCAGCAGCTTGGCGTGACACCAGTCATTGGTCTGTTCCTGATCGGCCTTGTTCTGCTAGTCTGGGTCAAGGCGGACGGGGAAGAGGAAAGGTAATGGTTCGGTTCTTGGCAATCTTGATGCTTGTTGCCCTTCCTTCGGGGGCAATGGCGCAGCAACTCGCAAACCAACTGTTCGGCGCGCATGACCGGGCCAGCCAACAAGACCCAATGCCCATCGGCTCTTATGCCAAAGGATGTGCGGCAGGTCTGGTCGAATTGCCAGAAACCGGACCGACATGGCAGGCCATGCGCCTGTCGCGCAATCGCAACTGGGGCCATCCGGTGATGATCGACTATCTGATCGATCTCAGCGAAACCGCCCGCGACCTCGGCTTTGGTCGGGGCCTTTACATCGGCGATATCAGCCAGCCGCGCGGTGGCCCAATGACAAGCGGCCACGCCAGCCACCAGATCGGGCTAGATGCTGATATCTGGCAACTCCCGCCCGACCGGCTCAACCTGACGCGGGCGGAGAGAGAGAGCATCAGTTCCATTCCCGTCCGGTCAGCAGATCAGCGGTCGGTCACCCGCAACTGGACCAGCCGCCACCATGCACTGATGAAGGCCGCCGCCAGCGACCCGCGTGTGGACCGGATTTTCGTGGCTGCGGCGGTCAAGATCGAAATGTGCAAGACCGCCACCCGCGCCGATCGCGATTGGCTGCAAAAGATCCGTCCCGTTGCCGGGCATGACACCCATTTTCATGTGCGGCTGAAATGCCCGCGCGGCGCGCGCTATTGCGAAACGCAAACCCCCACCGTGCGAGAGTTGTCGAACGGCGGCAACGGGTGCGATGATACGCTGATGTGGTGGGTGACCGATTACCTTGACCCGCCCAAACCCACCAAGAAACCCAAGGAACCTGCCCCGCGTCAGCGCCATCCGCGCGAATTCACGATGGCGGACCTGCCGCGCCAATGCCAAAACGTCCTCGCCTCGCCCTGATCTTCGCGACCTTCCTGTCGCTGGGGTTGCAGGGCAGTGCAGAGCCGCCACTGCCCGAAGGTTTCATGGGCGCTTTCCCGTGGAAGATGGAGGAGGCCGACTTCGGGGGAATTTCATCCTTGGAGCTGTCGTCCGATGGCCAGAGCCTGCTTGCCCTGACGGATCGGGGGTATTTCCTAACCGGGCGCATCCGGCGCAATGATGCGGGCCACATCACAGGGGTGGAGGCACACCCGCCCCAAGCCTTGAAATCGCAGGATGAACGGCCATTGCGCAAAGGGCGCAATGACAGCGAAGGGCTGGCGCTGTCCGCCGATGGCGTGGCGCATGTGTCCTTCGAAGGGATCGCGCGGGTCTTGCGCTATGATCGGATCGACGGGGTCGCCACCAACTTGCCGGTGCCCGAGGCGTTTCGCAGCCTGCCCCGCAATGCCGCGCTCGAAGCGCTGGCGGTGGCCGAGGACGGCACGCTCTACACCATGCCAGAGGAACTGACAGGGTCGCGCCGGGTCCGCTTGCTGACTGGGCAGCCCGGAAATCCGAACGGGCCGGATTTTCCCATCTGGCGCTATCGCGACGGGGTCTGGACCCAACCCTTCTCCTTGCCCCGCAGAGGCAGTTTCCTGCCCGTGGGCGCGGATTTCGGCCCCGATGGGCGGCTTTACATCCTTGAACGGCAGTTTCAGGGGCTGGCCGGCTTTGGCAGCCGTGTCCGATCCTTTGTCATCGGGCCAGAAGGGCTGACGGAGGAGCGCGAGGTGATGCAAAGCCCACCCGGTCGGCATGACAATCTGGAAGGCATCGCCGTCTGGCGCGATGGCAGGGGCCGGATTCGCCTGACGCTGGTGTCAGACGACAATTTCCTCCCCATCCAGCGGACTGAACTCGTCGAATACCGCCTGAAAGATTGACAGGTGCAGGCTGCGGGAGTATCGCGGCCCGTCCCCACGGTTTGGGGGGCAAGTCTCCGCGACCTTGCATAAAAAACGGAACAGATCATGCAAAAACTCCTGCCCGGCATCCTTGCCATGGCGGCCACCGTTGTGGCCTCGAATATCCTTGTGCAATTCCTGTTCGGCCAATGGCTGACCTGGGGTGCCTTTACCTATCCCATCGCCTTTCTGATCACCGATCTGACGAACCGCCTTTACGGTGCCGCCGCCGCGCGCAAGGTGGTCTTCGTGGGCTTTGTCACCGGCGTTGCCTGCTCGCTGATCGGCACGCAGATCATGGGCGAATTCGGCCCGCTGGTCACGCTGCGCATCGCGCTTGGCTCTGGCATCGCCTTCCTCACCGCCCAACTTCTGGACGTGGCGCTGTTTGATCGGTTACGCGAAGGGTCGTGGTGGCGCGCGCCGCTGGTCTCCACGCTCGTCGGCTCCTCTGTCGATACGGCGCTGTTTTTCACCATCGCCTTTTCCGGTGCGCTGACCTTCCTTGAACCCGGCAATGATGTCTCTTGGGCGGGTGAGGCTCTGCCGATCCTTGGCCTTGGCCCCGTGGCCCCGCTGTGGGTGTCGCTGGCCGTGGCGGATTGGGGCGTGAAGCTTCTGCTCGCTTTATTGGCACTTTTGCCATTCAAGCTGATTGTCGGAAAACTTACGGCAAAGGTTGCGTAAAAAGATTTGACAGACACAAAATCTGTGTCACGCTCCACCTATCGGCAATCTTTTGAAAGGAGGTGATCCAGTGTCTAGAGGGATATTGGAGAGAGGTGTCGGGACAGTCGGAGGGAGCATTTTCTAAGGGCAGCCCCTTAGTCAATCGCCGTTCGATTGGGCCTTTTTCCTAACTGGCCCATCTCCTAGAACTCGGAAAGGGTCGCCGCACTCCGGCGACCCTTTCTCTTTTGCGCCCTTTTCCCCGTTCGGGCGCGGCGCTAGTCTCGCCCCATGCTGCGGATCAACGACACCCTCACCATTGCCGACTGGGAACTGGTCGAAACCTTCTCGCGCTCGCAAGGGCCGGGAGGGCAGAATGTGAACAAGGTGGAAACGGCGGTGGATCTGCGGTTCGAGGCGGAACGCTCGCCGCACCTTTCTGCCCCAGTCAAGGCGCGGCTAAAGCGGCTGGCCGGGCGACGCTGGACACTGGATGGCGCCATCGTCATCCGTGCGGAAGAAACCCGAAGTCAGGCCCGCAACCGCGAGATTGCCCGCGAACGCTTGGCCGATCTGATCCGGCAGGCACTGGTGCCGCCCAAGCGGCGCATCGCCACGAAACCGACCTATGGTAGCCAGCTTCGGCGGCTCAAGGCCAAATCCGTCCGGGGCGAGGTCAAGGCCGCCCGCGGCAAGGTGGAAGACGAAGAATGACCGAAACGCTGATGGATCGCCGCGCCCGCCTGATGGGGCCGAATGTCCCCACCTTCTATCGCAACCCGGTGCAGATCGTGCGCGGCGAAGGCGTCTGGCTGTGGGATGCGGATGGCAAGCGGTATCTCGATTGCTACAACAATGTGGCCCATGTCGGCCATTGCCACCCCAAGGTGGTGGAGGCGATCTGCCAGCAGGCCGCCACGCTGAACACCCACACCCGCTATCTGCACGATCTGGTGCTGGATTACATCGAACAGCTCACCGCCACGCTGGGCCATGGGATCAGTCAGGCGATCATGGTCTGCACCGGGTCAGAGGCGAATGATCTGGCGCTGCGCATGGCACAGGCGGTCACGGGCAAAACGGGGATCATCGCCACCGACAACACCTATCACGGGAATACGGCGGCGGTCAGCCAGCTTTCCACCCGCCGCCCGCCGATCGGGGGCCGCGCGCCGAATGTGCGGCTGGTGCCCGCGCCGGAAACCACCGCCCCGCTTGGCGGCAGCCTTGCGGCACAGGCACAGGTCTTTGCCGAGCATGTTGCCCAGGCGATTGCCGAACTGGAGGCCGCGGGTTTTGGCTTTTCCGGCCTGATGCTCTGCCCTGTTTTCGCCAATGAGGGGCTGCTTGCCCCGGCGCGCGGTTTTCTGGACCCTACGGTAGAGGTGGTGCGCCGCGCAGGTGGGTTGATCCTGTGTGATGAGGTGCAGCCCGGCTTTGGCCGTGTCGGCAGCCATTTCTGGGGCCATGATGCGCTTGGTTTTGCCCCCGATGTGGTGACCGTGGGCAAGCCTATGGCCAATGGCCACCCGGTTGCGGCCTGCCTTGCCCGGCCCGATGTCATGGCCGCCTTCCGCGAGGCTTTTGGCTATTTCAACACCTTCGGCGGGAACCCGGTTTCCGCCGCCGCCTGCCTTGCCGTGCTACAGGTGATGCGCGAGGAAGGCTTGCAAGACCGCGCTGCCGATACGTCGGCCTATCTCCTCGACCGACTTCAGGCGCTTCGCCATCCGCGCATCCTCAATGCCCGCGCGGCAGGGTTGTTCTTCGGGCTGGAATTCGGGGACGAAGGTGCAGGCGATTTCACCGCCGATCTGGTCGAAGATATGGTCGCGCGCGGCTTTCTTTTGAATCGGATCGGGCGGGGGGGCACCACGCTGAAAATGCGCCCGCCCATGCCCTTTGGCCGCGATCATGCCGATCTCTTGGCCGATGCCTTGCAAGCCGCGTTGGACGCCGCATGACCGAAGCCGAAGAAGCCGCCCGCCACTGGGGCGCAAGCCTGACCCGGCCCCTGCGCCTGCGCGAAAACGAGGTTTATGAGATCGCCCTCGGCGGCACCCGCGCGGCGCTGCGCCTGCATCGCCCCGGCTACCAATCGGCAGAAGGCATCCGGTCCGAATTGTGGTGGTGCGCGGAATTGGCACGCGCCGGCCTGCCCGTGCCGCGCCCCGTGCCTCTGGCCGATGGTGCGCTGCTCGCGCAGCTTTCCACCGGGCGGCAGGCCTCTGTCGTCTCTTGGGTCGATGGCGCGCCTTTTGGCGAGGCAGGCGTGCCGCTTGCCGGGGGGGAGGCGGCGCTTTGCGCCCGCCACGCGGCCCTTGGCGAACTGGTCGCACGGATGCATCTGGCGACCGATGCGCTGACCCTGCCTGCCGATTTCACCCGGCCCTCGTGGGACCGTGACGGTCTGACGGGCGAAGCCCCTCATTGGGGCCGGTTCTGGGATCACCCTGCCCTGACCGAGGAAGAGCGCGCGGTCCTGACGGATGCCCGCAACTGGCTCCGCACCCGGTTGGCGGTGACGCAATCGCCCCTTGGCCTGATCCATGCGGATGTGCTGCGCGAAAACATCTTTGTCGGCGCGGATGGCGCGCTGTCGCTGATTGATTTCGATGACAGCGGCTTTGGCTTTCGCTGGTTCGACCTTGGAACTGTTTTGTCGCAAGACCTGTATGAACCCGCCTATCCCCATCTGCGCGCGGCGCTGATCGAAGGCTATGCCCGCCATCTGCCCATCCGGGCCGAAGAGGTGGATGCCTTCACCCTTGCCCGCACGCTTGCCTCTGTCGGCTGGGCGATGACGCGCCTGGCCCAAGGCCACCCGGTTCATCGCAGCCATATCGACCGGGCGGTGATGATGGCGCGGCGCAGCCTTGGCGCGGCGGAATCGGTTGCCCTCGCCCCCTCTAGCCGATAGGAGCGCATCCGGTAACAGCCGGATGACGGCATCGTGACAGGCCGATGACATGACCGACCAGCCTCAAGGCCCGATCAACCAGTGGAAAACGCTGGACAAGGACCTGAACCGCTTCGCGCAACTGGAACAGGCCACGGCCTTTGTCGCGCAGCCCATGGTCGCCATCTCTGTCTCGATCCTTTTCATCCTCGTTAGCGCCCTTGGCGCGGTGGTCTTTGCAGGGGCCTCGTCCTCGACCATGATCATCGTCGTGGCGGCGGCCTTTGGCGGCTATATGGCGCTGAACATCGGCGCCAATGATGTGGCCAACAATATGGGGCCAGCGGTCGGGGCCAATGCGCTGACCATGGGCGGCGCGCTGATCATCGCGGCCATCTTTGAGACGCTTGGCGCACTTGTCGCCGGGGGGGATGTGGTTTCCACCATTTCGGGCGGCATCGTGTCACCCCAATCGGTCGCAGACCCGGATACGTTCATCTGGGCCATGATGTCGGCGCTGATCGCAGCAGCCCTGTGGCTGAACCTTGCCACATGGCTTGGCGCGCCGGTGTCCACCACCCATTCCATCGTGGGGGGCGTGATGGGTGCAGGCATCGCGGCAGCAGGTTTTGGCGCAGTGAACTGGCCCACAATGGGCAATATCGCGGCAAGTTGGGTGATTTCGCCCATTCTTGGCGGTGTGATCGCCGCGCTGTTTCTGGCCTTCATCAAGGCTTATATCAACGATGTTCCCGACAAGATCGGCGCGGCCCGTCGTTGGGTGCCGGTGCTGATCGGTGTCATGGCTGGGTCCTTCGCGGCCTATCTGGCGGTCAAGGGCTTGAAGCGGCTGATCGACATCAGCCTTGGTCAGGCGCTTCTGGCGGGTCTGGTCATCGGCCTTGCCGCCACCTTCCTGACCCGCCCGCTGATCCGCCGCCAGTCCGAGGGGATGGAGAACCGCAAGAAATCGCTCAAGGCGCTGTTTGCCCTCCCGCTGATCGCTTCGGCGGCGCTGTTGTCCTTTGCCCATGGCGCGAATGATGTGGCCAATGCCGTGGGGCCATTGGCCGCCATCGTCCATGCGGTGCAGGAGCACGAGGCAGGGTCCAGCGTGTCGATCCCCCTATGGGTCATGGCCATCGGGGCCATGGGGATTTCCTTTGGCCTGATCCTGTTTGGGCCAAAGCTGATCCGCTTGGTCGGGGCCGAGATCACCAAGCTTAATGCCATGCGCGCCTATTGCGTGGCTCTTTCTGCGGCGATCACCGTGATCGTCGCCTCTTGGCTGGGCCTGCCGGTCAGTTCCACCCACATCGCGGTTGGGGGCGTCTTTGGCGTGGGCTTCTACCGGGAATGGGATGCAGAGCGCAAAGCGCGCAAAAACGGGATCCAGAAGGGCAAGCCCGTCGCGCCCGAAGAACGTAGCCGCCGCAAACTGGTCCGCCGGACCCATGTGCTGACCATCGGCGCGGCTTGGGTCGTAACAGTACCCGCCACGGCTCTGCTTTCCGCGATCGTGTTTTTCGGTTTGCGCCTGATCGGCTAATCCCCCCGAACAGGATTTTCATCCCGCTCTGACAGGCAGCTCGCGCCGTGGGGCAAGCAACTTCCGGTTTGCGGCCCGGCAAAAGGGTAAAGGCCCCCCCATGATCCCCCTGAGAATCCACCGCAACAGGCCATAGGCCCCGGAACAGACGCGGAAAGGATCAGTGCAGCTCGCCCCGGCGGATGCCGTGCTTCTTCATCTTCTCGATCAACGTGGTGCGGCACAGACGCAGCGCCTCGGCCGCTTGGGTGACGCTACCGCCTCGCTGGTCCAGCGCAGCCTCAATCAGGGCCACTTCGATGTCGCGCAAGTAACCCCGCAGATCGACAGACCGCGCCTTCATCAGCGCTTCCTGCATCTGCCCTGGCTCGGGCATCGCGGCCATTTCGGGTGCCGGCATATCGCCCGCCTCCGCGGTCTCCTCATCCGGCATGCTCAGTTGCAGCAGATTGTCACGCACATGCCGCGCGCTGACGATCCGGCCGGGAAACAGCACGAAGGCGCGGGCCAGCACATTGCGCAACTCGCGCACATTACCCGCCCAAGGATGCGCTGCAAGCGCACGCAATGCAGAAGGGTCGAAATGCGGCGGTTCCAGCCCCGGAGCCTCGGCCATCCGGTCCGAAATCATCCGGGCAAGGATCAGCGGGATATCCACCGTCCGCTCGGCAAGGCTGGGAAGGGTCAGCGGAAAGACCGAAATGCGATAGAACAGGTCAGCCCGGAACAAGCCCCGGTCAACATGTGCCTCAAGGTTGCGGTGGGTCGCGGTGACAAGGCGGAAGTCCACCTCAATCGGACTACTGCCCCCCACGCGCTGCACCATCCGCGTCTCAAGCGCACGCAGAAGCTTGGCCTGAAGCGCAAGCGGCATATCCCCGATTTCGTCCAGAAACAGCGTGCCGCCGCGCGCCTGTTCGATCAGCCCCACGCGCTGCCGTTCGGCCCCGGTGAAGGCACCCTTTTCATGGCCGAAAAGCTCGGATTCCAACAATTCCGATGGGATCGCCGCGCAATTCACCGCGATCAGCGCCCCTTTGCGTGCCGAAGCTTTATGCACCGCTTCGGCCACCAATTCCTTGCCCGAACCGGTTTCCCCCAGCACCATCACCGGTGTATCCGACGGGGCCACTGCGACGATCAGCTTCTTCAACCGCGCCATCGGAGCAGAGGCCCCGACAAGAAGCTGGTTCACCACGACGTCCCCGAAGGATTGCGAGGTGGCGGTGTGACGGGCAGGCAGCCAATGAGAAGACATGAATCACCAGGAATGGAACGTTTTAGTCTGCTCACAATCTGTTGTTTACCCCTCTCCCATCAACGCCCAGTTCGGCTGGCAAATCGTAACGGAGGGATAAGAAACCATTCCTTGGCGCCAAAAGGGATACGCCGGGGCACATCCCTCAATCCGGAAGGATAGATGAAACCTCTCCGGCAAGACTTACACGCGCCGCCTCCAGCGCCTCCCAACGACGGCGCAATCTGGGAGAAACCTCTTCGGATTGATACAGTCTCACATCGGCCGCAGCCACAGGCACAGCGGCGCGCGCGCTTTCCGCGGCGGCCATGATCAAGGCCTCGATCGACTGATCTGGCGCAAGATCGACCAAAGGCCCGCCTGCTCCCTCCAGAAAACCGACAGGCGCCTGTGCATCCGCCAACAAAGCAGGGGCTTCGGATCCTTGACCCATCGCCGCCTCCACCTTTTGCGCATAGGCGGCACCGCGTGTCGGATCGGCAGAGTGATAATGCTGGATCGCCTTCTCCCACGATCCCAACCGCTTTTGCAGCTCCAACAGGAACAGCGCCGCATATCGCGTGTTTTGCACGGGGTCGATCATATCGGCAGACGAGGCAAAACCTGCACTGTGCCAGCGATGGTTCAACTGCATGCAGCCCACATCAATATTGGTGACCCCGCGCGCCAAGGCCTCGGTCAAGGCGGCCAAAGCCTCATCGCGGCTGTCGAAATGGCTGCCCTTCCCGCCCTCGTTCAACGTCCAGGGCCAGGGCGCGCCATTCCGCCCGGTCTCCACCAACGAAATCGCGGCCATCACTCCGGGCGGCACGCCAAGGCGCGCGCCTTCCGCTTCGGCCAGATCGGCACAAGAGGGCGCCGCCCAGACCGGCTGGGACAGCAGCACAAGACAAATGGCAAGACGAGGCAAGAGGGACATGATCGCCCAGATGCAAGCCGCGGGCCAGATCAGCGGAGATAATCGAACAGACCACGCCCGGTGATCCGGACAAAGCTTTGCTGCGCAGCTTCCTGCGTCATCAACAAGGTCTGCAACCGCGTCACCGCGGCAGCAATGTCCAAGTCCTCCAGCCCGCTTCTGGCCTGTTCCAGCGCCAGCTTGCGGTTTTCCAACACTTCGGCCTGTCGGTCTGTAACGCGCCCTAGCGCGCCGATCTCGGCCCGTGCCGCGACAAGCGTCTGCACCCCTTCCTCGGCCATGGCGACCAAGGCGGTGACCCCCAAAGCCGCAGGTTTGAGCACAAGAGCGAGTCCAGCCTCCCCGCCCTCTTGCCCGATCAGGCGCGCCACCGGTCGATCCCGAAAGGGAATGGTCGCAGCCTCTGACAGGTCTATCCGTCCAGAGGCAGACAACAGAATTCCCTTGCCGTCGGCTGCAATTGCGGCCTGCACGCCGGTCTGGCTGCTGGCTGCATTGATCGCCTCCACCAACGGTGCGGGTGCATCCGCGACCAGTGACTGTCGAATTTCCGTTACGCCCAAAGGCCCGGAGAGCTGGAAGGAAACCTCTGTCTCTGTCCGCTCCAAGTTCAGCGAAAGGACTGCGCTTCCCTCTGCCGTCACACGTTCCGATGTGCCGTCCATGGGGGGCGACAAGGCTGCAATCACCTTGTCTACCGCTGCGAAAAGCCCTCCGGCAGAAGTCCCGAAAACCGATGCGCCATTCACTGTGGTGGGCACAGTCAGTGTCTCTGACAAGGCAAGCGCAGGGCGCCCCGCATCCCCCGTAAAGCGGATACCCTCGCGGCCATCCACAAAGGGCGTCTCACCCGAAAACCCTGAAAAGAGAGGCTGGCCAAGCGCATCGCGACTGTTGGCCGCAACAAGCAAAGCCTCACGCAGCTTCACCGCTTGGGTCCGCAACGCGGCAGCACTTTCAACCGAATTGGCCCCACTTGCCGATTGCAGCGCAATCTCTTTCAACTGTCGCGACATCCCAGCCACATCGGCCAGAACATTGTCCACAACCGCCAGCCGGTCGCCGACTGCCGTTGTATTTGCGGCAAACCGCGCGGTGCGCTCTTCCATCTCGGCCGTGGCCGAAAGCCGAAGCGCCCGCATCGGATCGGCCGAAGGGGCAGGGTCATTCTGACCCGCCGCGATCCGGCCCTGAAGATCGGCCACCTGCGTTTGCAGGCGTTGGAAGCCTTCGGTTGACAGGCGGGTGAACAGAGATGTGCCGATGGTCATGTGCGCCCTCACACAGCGTTCAGAATGGTATCAAACAATTGCCGGGCAATCGCCAAAGCCTGGGCCGAAGCCTGATAGGCCTGCTGCAACTCCACCAGCCGCGCGGCTTCGGCATCCAGATCCACCGCCCCCACGGCAGCCATCTTGCGTTCCAGCGTTTCTTGCGCCGCGCCCAGCGCCCCTTGCCGCTGCACCGCTGCCTTCTGCCGCGCGCCATGATCCGTGGTCAGTTCGGCAAGGATACGGGCAAAACCGCCCTTGCCACCGGCCGGGTCGGCGCTGGCCAGCGCGGTCATCTTGTCCAGAACGCGTCCATCGCCCTCGGGGCGCAGGTTCGGCTGCAACAGAAACCCGTCCCCCGTGGCCGGCGTGCCGGAAAGGGTGATGCGATAGCCCCCCAGCACAGCCTGCCCCGCCGCATCCAAGCTGCCCTCGGCAATGGCATGGCCGGTCACGCTGTCGATCAGCGCGACAGACCGGGTTTGCGCATCCGTCACGCGCAATTCGGTCGGTCGCGGCACCGGTGGCGCTGCGGTCCCGATCTGCCCCGCCAGCGTCAGCGCCCCGCCGCCACCCGCCATGACAACGATCAAATCCTCGGGCGGCAGATTGGTCAGGCGCAGCCTTTCCCCCGCCGTCGCGCGGGCGGTCACGGAAATGGCGGGCGGCTCTGCCCCCGCGCTGGAAAGGAGCAGTCGCCCCCCCTCCACCCGTGCGGTCACCCCAGAGGCGGCAAAGCCCGGATCAGCCTCCAAGGCCGCGCGCAGGGCCAGCGCCACCGCTTCGGGCGTCGTCCCGCCCGAATGACTGACCGTGATCCCATTCACCTGCAGGTCAAAGGTAAGACCGGGGGCCGTGGCCAAAAGGCCAGAGCCAGAGGTCATCGCCCCATCCCAGACAGGGTCGGCGGCAAAGGTCAGGCTGCGGCCAAAGCCCGCTTCCGTGACCTCCACACGCACCATCCCCCCCGCCTCCGCATCAGGGGCAGAGTTTTGGGCCAGACCAGCATAAACCGCTGTGAACGGCCCCGTCGCGCTCAGTCGCACCTCACCCGTCACCCGCGCCTCGGTGATGGCGCCGCCCAAGGCAATGTCAGGCGCACGCGCCGCCCCGACCCCATCCGCGGGGGTCAGCGTCAAGGTGGTCCCCGCGCCATGAGTCACGCCCGAAAGGTGGATATCCTCACCCTCGGCCTGCCGCAAAAGCACGCGGGCCCCATCGGGCGAAAGCTCTGCTGCGATACCCGTGGCGCCGGCTGCTGCATTGATCGCGCGGGTCAGCGCCGAAAGATCACCCGCCACCACATCGGCGCGGATCGTCACCGGCGCCACATTCCGCCCCGCCAGATCAAACCGCAGCGCACCATCCGCGATGCCAGACAGAACCGCGACCGCCTCGGCATCCGCCACAAGCCCCGGCAAGGCACCCGTCACCGCCGCAGCCGCCCGCGCGGCGGATGCCCCCTCTGGCAGGGAAACCGCCGCCGAAAGGGGGCCAGAGGTTAGCGCAACATTGCCCGCCGCAAGCCCCGTGGGGCGCAGAACCAAGGCCTCCGCCCCCGGCGCGACCTGCCGGGTCACCTCAACCCCGCGATAACCGGTGCCCGAGGTCGGCATCAGATGATCCGCCACATATCGCGCACCGGGGGCGAAGCCATTCGCCTCGGTCAAAAGCTGCGCCGCCTGTGCCGGTGCCAGCGCAGGCCCCGCGATCTGGCGACCATCACGGGTAAAGACCTGAAGGCCAGAGGCGGCAGGCAGCGCCGCCGTGCGCAGGCCCTCGGTCACGCCACCCGGCAGCACCAGACGGGCCGAGGTGAAATCTCCCTCTGCCAGCGCAATCCCCACCTGCCCCGAGAGCCCCACGGCGCGCAGGCCCAGCGCTGCCATCGCCTCGCCCGTATCTGCCGGGATCGTCCCGCCATTCAGCGCGGTCACCAGCCCCGGCACATCCAGCCCCGGCGGAAAGGTAAAGCTTAGCACCCGCCCCGGCAGGCCAAGCTCCAGCCTCCCGCCGCCGGCCAGTGCGGCATCGGCCACCGAAAAATCCGCCGCCGCCTGCCGCCCAAGGCTTGCCAGATCAAGCGAGGCCGTCCCCGCAGGCACAACCCCCACCACGCCGGGTTGAAGCAAGGCCACCGGCCCCCCCATGCCCAGCGCCGCCGACAAAAGCGGCGGGCCGTCGGTCACCACCGGCAACGGGTCGAACATCGCCGCCGCCGTTCCCCGGTTCCCCGCAGCCGGGGCCGAAATCGTGGGGCTCGCCGCCGCCAATCGGCGCGGATCGGCCAGAACAAAGGCCATATCCGCAGCCCTGCCCATGCGCGGGGAGAAAGTGAAACTGTCCCCATCCAGCGCGCGGCCATCCATGCGGATCGTCACGCCCTCCAACGTCAGCGCAGGCGCACCCGTGGCCAGCACCGCACCACCCATGTCGCGCGCCGTCCAAAGTTGGGTCGCCCCGTCAAAGGTCATCCGCACGGGCGCAGTCAGACCCGTGCCAGACAGGCTGACACCGGCATTGCCCCGGTTTGTCTGCCCGGCCGCCACATCAATCCCCGACAGGCGGAACAGAACCCCACCCGCCTGCCCATCCAGATCAATCCCCGTGGCATGGGTCTCGTTCATATTCGCGGCAAAACGGCGGGCCAGCGCGTCCAGATCCTCGCCCGCCTCCCGCAACAGGGCCAGTGCCGCGGCCTGCCCCGCGATGCTGCCCCCGGTCAGCACCACGCTGTCAACCGTTGCGCCGTCCTTGCTGACCTGAAGGCTTAGGGGCGAAGCCGCCCCCACCGCCACCCGCGCGGGCGAGGCACGGTCCAAAAGCGCAAGACCCCCCGGCCCCGGCCCAAGCCGCACCTCGGCGACACCATCGGGATCGAGCGTCACATTCACCTCGATCCGCTGGGCGAGTTCGGCCAGCTTTGCATCGCGCTGGTCATGCAGCGGATTCACCGCGCCGGGCGTGCCCCGCACACCGATCATCTGCCGGTTCAGCGCATGCAGGTCCTGCAAAAGCGACGATACCTCCCCTGCCATCAACCGCGTCCGATCCAGCGCCTCGCCCCCAAGCGCCGAAATCCCCCGCGCTGCATCGGAAAACGCCCCCGCCAGCGCCCCGCCCATGGCCATGGCCACCCGGCGCAGCCCGGTATCCGCAGGCTGGGCCGACAACGCGGTCAGCGCGCCAAAGAATTCGCCCATCCCCTTGTCGATGCCCGCCTTTCCCGCCATCAGCGCGGCTTCCAGCGCGGCCCCGGCCTCCACCCGCACATCCGCCGCCGCCACCGCACTTTGCGCCGCACGCAAGCGGTCCGCCGTCAGCCCGTCAAAGGCGCGGCGGATATCGGTAACCAATACGCCTTGGCCCAAGGTCGCCCCAGATGTTGGCGTCATCGCCGCCCCGGTCAGCGCGCTCATCGATACATCACGGCGCAGATAGCCTTCGGTATTCACATTGGCCACGTTTTCGGCGGTCACCGAAAGCGCAGTCCGATAGGCCAGAATTCCGCTGCGTGCGATGTCGATGATCGACGACATGACCCTAGCCCTTCACATCCAAAATCGGCTTGAACTGGCGTTCCACCGCATCGGCGATGCCAAAGCCGCTGCGCCCTGCGGCCAGCCGTGTCACTTCCGCATCAAACATCTCGCGCGTGCGGTCCACGGCGGAACCGCCCATCAGATCATCGCCCAGCGTTGTCTGCCGCGCGGCCTTCAAAAAGGTCGAAAGGAAAATCGCCTCGAACCCTTCCGCTGCCTTGCGCAGGTCTTGCGCCTGCCGCTCAGGCGAAGGGGTCAGGGGCATGGGCGTGGGGCCGATCTTCATCTCAGATCACCACCAGTTCGGCCCGGAGCGCCCCCGCCTCGCGCAGGGCCTCCAGAATGGCCACCAAGTCAGAGGGCGAAGCGCCCACCGCGTTGATCGCATCGACGAGCGACGACAGGCTTACGCCGGGGTCAAAGACAAAGGCGCGGGCCTGTTCCTGTTCGGCGTCAATCGCCGTGTCTGGCGTCACCACCGGCTCGCCTGGGGCCACAACCGTCTGGCCATTCCCGGCCACGACAGTTGCCCCCTGCGCCACATTCAGGTCCTCGGTCACCGCCACGGTCAGCGACCCATGGGTCACCGCCGCAGGCGTCACCCGGACATTGCCGCCAATCACCACCGTCCCGGTGCGGGAATTGATAACCACCTTGGCCGCAGGTGCATCCGGTGTGACCTCGATATTCTCCAACAGCCCCATGAAGCTGACCCGCTGCCCCGGATCGACAGGCGCACGCACCCGGATCGATGTGCCATCGATCGGCACCGCCACCCCACCACCAAAGGTCTTGTCGATCTCCTCCGCCACCAGCGCAGCCGTGGAAAAATCACCCCGATGCAGGTTCAGGATCAGGTAATCGCTTTCCAGAAACGGCGTTTCCACCATCCGCTCGACCGAAGCGCCATTGGGCACACGCCCCACCGTCGGAATGTTCACGGTCAAGGACGATCCGTCATTGCCTTCCACCCCCAGCCCACCGACGACAAGATTGCCCTGCGCAATCGCATAAACCTCACCATCCGCGCCCATGAGTGGGGTCATCAACAGCGTCCCGCCCTTCAGCGATTTCGCCTGCCCCACGGTGGATACGGTCACATCAAAGGTCTGCCCGGTTTTCATGAAAGGGCTCAGATCCGCCGTCACCATCACGGCAGCCGCATTCTTGGCATTCAGGTCCCGCGCATCGACCGAAAGACCAAGGCGCGAGATCAGGCTTTCAAGCGATTGCAGCGTCAGCCCCGAATTGCCATCGCCCGTGCCCGACAGGCCCACAACGATGCCATAGCCGACCAGAGGGTTCGACCGCACCCCCGCGACCGAGGCCATGTCCTTCAACCGGTCCGCCATGGCGAAACCGGGCAAAAGCACCGCGAAAGCAACCGAAACGGCAAGGGCCAGACGCAGCATGATGCACCTCACAACGGGGAAATGGCGGTCAGACCCCGGCGCAGCCAGCCGGGTTTGGCGGTGTCATGCGTCTCGCCCGCGCCGACATATTGGATATCGGCATGGGCAATCCGATCCGACCGGATCACATTGTCCGGACCAATATCTTCGGGCCGCACCACACCGGTCAGGCGGATATATTCCCGCCCGTTGTTCAGCGTCAGCCGCTTCTGCCCCATGATTTCCAGCATCCCCCCCGGCATCTCGCGCACCACAGAGACGGACATAAGCCCCGTCAGCGAATTGGACTGCTGCGCCGCCCCCCGCCCGGCAAAGGACTGATCCGTGCCATTGGTAAGCCGCCCATCATCGAACCCACCGGTCAGCACATCGGGCAGGTCCATCTCATAGGAATTGGTCCGTGACCCGTTAGAGGACTGCGACTTCGATGCAGCGAAACGCTCGGTGAATTGCACGGTTAGGATATCCCCTACCCGCGCTGCACGCCGATCGCTCGCGAAAAGCCCCGCGGAAGAGGCCGTATAGATTCCGCCCGTCGGCAGCGCATCGGTCGGCGCGGGCATCTCCACCGGATAGATCGGATCATAGGCTTCAGAGATCTTCTCCTCCACCTGCGTGGCACAGGCGGCAAGAAGCGGGAAAAGGCACAGGGCCGAAAGGCTGCGGAACATCATGTCAAACCGTCAGATCTTGTTGGAAAGGAAGCGCATCATCTCGTCCGAGGCCGAGATGGATTTGGAATTCACCTCATAGGCACGCTGCGTCTCGATCATGTCGACAAGCTCTTGCACGACGTTGACGTTCGACTGCTCCAGTGACCCCTGCACCAGACGGCCCATGCCATCGGTTTGCGGCGGGGCCACCACCGCCGGGCCGCTTGCCTGCGTCTCGACGAGGAAGTTCTCGCCAATCGGGTCCAGTCCACGCGGATTGACGAAAGAAGCCAGCGTGATCTGCCCAACCTCCTGCATCTCCACCTCGCCCGGCATCTGGACCGAAACGATCCCATCGCCAGAGACGACAATCTGCAAAGCCCCCTGCGGGATCGCCATTTCGGGTTGCAGCACATAGCCGCTGTCGGTGGTCAGCGTGCCTTCGGCATTCACGGCAAAAGACCCGTCGCGGCTATAGCCAATCCGCCCATCGGGCATCAGCACCTGAAAGAAGCCCTGCCCGTCTACGGCCATGTCCAACGCATTGCCGGTGTTCATCAAGGCGCCCTGGGTAAAGGTCTTTTCGGTCGAAAGAACCCGCACCCCGGTGCCGATGGAAAAGGAAGAGGTCGCCTGCGTCGCCTCGCTTGTCGGCGCACCGGCAGGGCGGACGGTTTGATACAGCAGCGTCTCGAAACTCGCACGATCCCGCTTGAACCCGGTGGTGTTCACGTTGGCAAGATTGTTCGCGATCACCTGCATCCGGGTTTGCTGTGCATCCAGCCCGGTCTTTGCGACATGCATGGCATTGGTCGACATTTCGGCGGCTCCCTTTGGCTTGGCCATCGGGGCCAGTGCTGCAAGGGTCGTGCCATCCACCGCAGGGGGACGGCTTTTCCCGCCGCCGTTTTAGCCCTCGGCCATCCGCAAGAGCCGCGTGCCCGCCTCATCCAGTTCCTGCGCGGTGGTAATCATGCGCAGATTGACCTCGAAACTGCGCTGCAAATCGATAGAGGAGATGAGCTCCTCCGTCGGGTTCACATTCGATCCTTCCAGCACCCCCTGCAACACCTGGGCCTGCCGGTCTGGCGCGGGCACACCGCCCTCGGCCAGACGAATATGCCCATCCACGCCCTTGGCCAGACTGCCTTCGGCCGGAATGGCCGTGGCCAGCGTGGCCACCTGCACCCTTTCGCCTGCAGCCCCATCCTGCGGTTCAATCGTGATGACGCCCGCCTCATCCACCATCAGATGGCGAAAGGGCGGCAGGACGATGGGCTGCAACCCTTCGTCCAACAGCGCATCGCCCGCCGCATTGGTCAGCCGCCCATCGGGGGCCACCCGCAAATCGCCCCGGCGCGACAGGGCAGGCTCGCCCCCCGTGCCGGGCTGGATGAAGAAATATCCCTTGTCGGCAATGGCAAGGTCCAAAGGCTCTCCGGTCTGGTTCAGAAAGCCCGCCTCCTGCGAAAAACCATGCCGTCCGCTTTCCAGTTGCAGGGCGCGGGTGGTCAGCCCCTCCGCGCCCTCCACGAAAAACGCCTTTCCTTCGTTGGCCAGATCGCGCCGGAACCCCGGCACATTCATATTGGCAAGGTTCTGCGCCGAAACCGTGCGCTGATCGCGCAGGTTCGAAATCGAATTCAATGCCGTATGAACAAGCCGGTCCATGCCCCGCTCCCGAAGTTACGGCCTTACGACCGCATGTTGATGATGGTCTGCGATAGCGAGGAGGAGGTCTCCATCGCCTTGGCGCTGGCCTGATAATTCCGCTGTGCGGTGATCAGGTTCACCAATTCCTGCGTCAATTCGACGTTGGACCGCTCCAGCGCCCCCGACCGCATCAGGCCAAAGCCCGTCTCTCCGGGCGAACCCAAAAGCGGCTGGCCCGACTGCGGCGTCAGGGCAAGCGCCGTGGCACCGATCTGGCGCATCCCCTGCGGATTCGGGAAATTGGCGAGGAAGATTTTGGCCACAGCCACCGTCTCGCCATTCGAATAGGAACCATAGACCGTGCCCGACGCATCGATTTCAAGCGAGTACAGCGCTGCTGGCACGGCACCGTTATGGGTCGCCGTTTCGACACGAAAAGCTTTGTCCGTCACACGCGACTGGCCAAGGTTCAACGAAACCGGACGGCCCAGAATGTCGAAACTGCCTTCGGTCACCGTTTCGGGAAAGCCCGCCATATTGAACTGAACCGTCGCGGCGGGGGCTGCTGGCAGCACATTCCCGTCAAGCGTCAATCGCGCTTCCCATGTGGTCGATGGGTCTGCCAGATCGGCATTGTCGACCTTGATGAAATAGGCCTTGACGTTCAACGGCTGACCTTCCGCCGAAAGGATCGTCATCGGCGTGGTGAAGGCATAGCTTGCTGGATCATCCGGCGAAAAAGCGACCGTGGGAGGCACCGCCCCCTGTTCCCCGATCATATCTTCGGCGGCTGGCAGATTGACGCCCAGCATCATGGCGCTTGTCGGCACCGGCGCGCCACGGGTGGGCGGCACAACAATCGGAAAACCATCTGCCGGGTCCGTCGACAGCGGCGAACCGTCCTGCGCCACGGGCCAGCCCAGAAGCGCCGATCCCGCCGCATTCACGATCGTCCCATCCACCGAACGGCTAAAGGCACCTGCCCGCGTGTATTGCGTCTCTGTCGAATTGCCGACAGCCGTCCGAATGGCAAAGAACCCAGCCCCTTCGATGGCAAGGTCCAGCACATTGCCCGTCGCCGTCACATTCCCCTGATTGAAATTCTGTGTCGTGCGCGACACCTGCACCCCGGAGCCGACCGACGTCCGCGACACCGCCATGGGGGACGAAGAATAGATATCGGCAAATTCCGCCCGGCTGGATTTGAACCCGGTCGTCGCCACATTGGCGATGTTATGCGAAGTCGCGGCAATATCGGTCTGCGCCGCACTGATGCCCGAAAGGGCGGTATACATGGACATGGTCTACTCCTCTTGTCCCGATCTCTTCCGCCCTTAGCGGAACGCTTCCACTTCCAGCGCATTCAGCGCGCCGTAATCCTCGATCTGCAGGGTCACATCATCCGACCCCATGGCGCCGGCCCGCGCCGAAAGCACGCGGGCATAAACCGATGGCGGCAGTTCGGTCATCTGCCCCCCTGCCCCAATCGTGCTGACCCCAATCCGCACAGCAGACCTGCTGGCCACCATCTCGGGGGGCATTCCCGGCCAGCTAAAGCCTACCAGCCCCGCGCCCTGCGGACCCAAGGCCTCGCTGTGCAAAATCTCGCCCGTGGCGGGATCGGCATAGGTCACGATCACATCCTGCGCCGCCTCTGGCACCTCGACCACGCCATGCACCACCCCCGCATCATCAGGCCGCCCAAGGCTGCCGGGAACCAGAACCTGCTGTCCCAAAAGGTTCGCCGCCGTCGCCATGCGCGACTCGCGCAAGCCCCCCGAAAGGTCCGTCAGTGTGTCATTCACCTTCTCGATCCCGGCCACGGTGGAAAACTGCGCCATCTGGGCCAGAAACTCGCCGCTTTCCATCGGCTTCAACGGGTCTTGGTTGCGCAACTGCGCTGTCATCAGCGTTAGAAAATCCTGCTGGTTCAGCATCGCATCCGATGCCTCGCGCGGGGCCGCGCTTGCGCGTTCCTCACGCAGGGGCAGGCCAGTCCGGTTCATCGTCTCGATCATCTGTCAGATCCTTTCCTAGCTGCCCATGCTCAGCGTCCGCGCCATCAGCGCCCGCAGGGTAGAAACCGCCTCCAGCGTGTTCTGATACTGGCGCGAGGCTTCCATCATCTCGACCATCTCCTCCTCCACGCTCACTGGGGAACGCCAGACAAACCCCTCGGCATCGGCCTTGGGGTGGTCGGGCTGAAACACCTTTTCCGGTTCGCGCTCCAAAGACACGATCTCGGCCACCGTTGCGGTCGCCAAAGGGCCTTGGCCCAGAACATCGCCATATTCCGTTTCAAACACCGGGCGCAGCGGCTGAAACGCCTCTTCCTTCGTGCCGGCCACCGTGCCCGCATTGGCAAGGTTTGATGCAGTGGTGTTCATCCGCACCATCTGTGCCGAAAGCGCCCGCGCGCCCACATCAAAAACGTTGTCGATCCCGCCCATCATTCACCCTTGATCGCTGTCATCAGGCCCGAGATGCGGCGGTTCAGCAGTTGCAGACTGGCCTGATACCGCAGCGTGTTTTCGGCAAATTCCATCTGCTCCGTCGCCAGATCGACCGTGTTGCCATCCAGCGCCGCCGTTACCGGCACGCGCCACGAAAGCCCCCCCGGCGCGGCAGAGGCCGGGGTCGCGATATGCCCCTCATGCGAGGTCTCAAGCCCCCCAGCTCCTAGCGCCGCCGCATAATTCGCCTGAAAATCAAGATCGCGCGCCTTAAAGTTCGGCGTCGCGGCATTGGCGATGTTGGAGGTCAGCACAGAATTGCGCGCCTCGCGCAGCTTCAACGCCTCGGCATGGGTGGCCAGCGCATCGCGGATCGACAGCACCGTCATGGCATCCTCTCGCCCCTTTCCTTGGCCCGCGGGCTAATCCCGCGGCAGGTCGACCCGTTAGATGCAAGGAGGATGCCAAGTTGAACCGCAGGGGGCGCAGAATGGCGACAACAGGGCCGATGAACGACATGCCGCGCTTTGCCAAGGCAAGATTGCAGCAACTGGCCGAAGCGATCAGCACCAGCACCGCCCCCGGCGATCCACTGGCGGAAGCAGCGCAACTGCGCCTGCGCGCCCTGCGTTGGGCAGATGCCGCCAGCCGCCGCGCCGCCCTCGCGCTGCGCATCGCGCTTCTGTCCCGGCCCATGGTCCATGCCCCAGCTCTGGTGGAGCCGCCCCCCCCGCCTGAACCAGAGGCAACACCCGAACCCGCGCCAAACCCATCGCCGCCGCCTGCCAAGTCACGCTCCCCTCGGCCTGAACGGCCCGGACTCGCGATCAAGGATGCCACCTCTCTTCTTGCCGCGCTCAGCACGAGCAGCGATGAAAGCTGGTCCAACCCGGATCAGACCGGGACCGGCCGGGGGATGGACATGTCGATGCCCGATATGGGCAGCATCGGCGGACCAGACCTACCCGATGGGCTTCCAGAGACTGATCGGCCACAGCGCGTAACCCCGCCCGCCACCCCCGCGCCGATCACCATGACCGATCTGTCCTTGTCCATCCTCACCGGCGAATTCCGTCCCTCGCCGCCACCGCTCCAGATCGACTTTCCCGAAGAGCCAACCGAGAGCGAGGATGCCGCGGCTGATGCGCCCGACCATGTCTCCACCGCACATCGGCAAGAAGCGAGCCGGATTCTTTCGGACGATACCGAACAAGCGCCGGAACCTAAGGCCGCGCCTCGGCCATCGGGCGCAAAGACCGGCAAACGCAAGCCTGCCGCCGCCAAGCGCCGCACAAAAGGCAAGGCAGCGCAAGAAAGCTAGACCAGGATCCCGCGCTCGCGCAGCGCATCAAAGGTTTGCGCGCTCACCCGCGAAATCTGGCCCCGCGTAGCAATGGCCGCGTCCGATTCCCCGGCCTTGGCCTGCTGCTCATAGGTTACCAGCGCATGATGAAGCGCCCGCAGCCCCATGGCGGCAACGGCCCCCGCACTGCGATGGGCAATCTTGGCCGCTTCTTCCAGATCGCCCGCCGCTTCAAAGGTGACCAGACTGCGGAGGGTTTCCTCGGTCTCGGCACTCAGCTTATTGGCCATGCGTTGCATGTAGGACGATCCAAGCGCCTCAAAAAGATCGGTATAGACCTCTTCGTCAAGGATCACCGGCCCACCATCCTGTTCACCACCGTCCTGTTCGGCGCCGGCCTGTTCGGCGCCGGCCTCTTCCCAACCGTCCTCTTCCCCGGCTTTGTCAAAGGGATCCCCTCCACGGTCAGGATGCGCGCCATTCTGCACCAGGGCCATGGCCGCATGTGCCGTTCCATTCGCCGCATGTTGCAAAACCGCCGTTGCGCCCGCAGGTGCCGCCGGCACCGGAACCTCCGCCGGAAGATCCTTGTCCGCGGAAGCCTTGTCCCGCAGATGCGCCCGCAACACCTGTTCAAGCCGCGCGAAATCCACCGGCTTGTTCAACACCTCGTTGATCCCCGCAGCGCGGAATTCGGAATGGCGCGACATATCGGCATTGGCCGTCACGGCAATGATCGGCACATCTCGCGACGCCTGCCCGGCACGGATCGCCCGGGACGCTTCTACCCCGTCCATCACCGGCATGGAAATATCCATCAGAATGGCATCCGGCCGATTGGCCTCTGCCATGGTGACCCCTTCGGCCCCGTTGCTGGCCTCCAGCACATGATGCCCCTTCAACCGCAAGACCTCGGCCAGAAGCTCACGGTTGACCGGGTTGTCCTCCACCACCAAGAGCGTCAGAGCGCGCAACGCTACCGGCGTCTCTGCCACAGGCTGGTCCGCGCGCGCTTGTGCCTCGCCCGCGCCTGCGGCCACGGCTGCGGATCGCTTCGGCGGCCAGTTTGGCCAAGCCAAGGCCAAGGCCACTGCCTTCCCGTAGCCGAGCGTAAGAGGAATCCAGCGTTTCAAAGACTTTGAAGATCCGGTCGCGGTCCGCCTCATCAATGCCGACACCGGTATCCATGACCGAAAGCCGCAAGGCCACCGTCTGTGCGGCCTGACCAGGCTGGCAATCAATCCCAATGCTGATCGTGCCGTTTTCGGTTGATCCGCACGCCGATCTGGTTGCCCCGCTGACGCGCCTCGGCCTCAAAGGTCGAAATCACGCCCTGCACGACTTCCGAAAGGGAAAACGCTATCTCCGGCAGGTCAGCGCCATCGCCATGCTGCAACAGGGTCAAGTCAAGCACGTTATTGACCTGCTCCAGCGTCTTGCGCCCACTATTCTCAATGATGCGCAAAAGCGACGCCTGCTTGTCGGTCAGCGCTGTTGCCGCCTTCAACACTTCCACCGCCGACAAAAGCCCGTTCAACGGCGTCCGCATCTCATGCCCGATCATGGCAAGGAAGCGCGATTTCGCTTCTTCCGCCTCCAGCGCGGCATTGCGCGCCCGGCGCAAGGTTTCTTCGCGCTCTACCCGTTCGGAAATGTCGCGCAGGAAGGCGATGCTGATTGGCAAACCCGCCGCGCTTTCCGCCTGCGCAAGGCTCAGTTCAAGCGGGAAGGTCGATCCATCCGGCCGCGTCCCCGTCAGCACGATCCGCCCCTGCCCGTCCGATGCGGCGCAGGCGGCCGTCAATTCGGCAATGCCTTCGGCACCCCGTCGGGCATCACGGACCACATCGCTGAAATGGCGCTGCGCGAAAGCACCATCGTCAATGCCAAACATGTCGGCCCCGGCCTTGTTGCAACCGACGATCCGCCCCTCATGGTCAAGGATCACCGCCGCTTCCAGTGACGAGTCTATGGTGATCCGCAAGTTATAGACCGCCTGCGCCAAGGCCTTTCGATGGGTTTCGCGCGCACGACCCTGCAAAAAGATCACGATCAGCAACCCGGCCATGACCCCCATCAGGCCAAGCGAGACCGCCGAAAACACCTGCAAGGCTTCGTACAGATCGCGCCGCTGGCTTTCCGTCTCGCGGATCGACGAAATGGCCGAGGCGACGACATCGTCCCTCAGATTGCTGATCGCGACCCGCACCTCCTGCAAAAGCACAGGCACGGCAGCCACAAGCGCTTCATCCGGCCCGTCGATCAAGGGCAGCGCCCGCGCAACGATTCCCTCCGGGCCACCCACCGCCTCCCAGTCGGCACCCTGCGCCAAAGGCAGATCCAACAGTCGGTCTTGGCGGGAAATCATCTGCGCGCGGGAATACAGAAGATCGTATTGCAGGCGCAGCGCGTCCAACTGCTCCGGCGCGTCAGGGGTCAGCATCACCTGCGCCAAAGCATTGGCAAAGCGCAGCAGTTCGATTTCGACCTGCGTTGCATTCCACACGGTGCTGTCCGCTTCGGCGGTATAGCTCTGGTCCAGCTGGCGGTCGATCTGATGAAACACCACGGCATTCGCCGCGATGACAACACAAGCCACAACGCCAAGCGCAGCTATGCGCAGGCGATTAATCCTGCGCACACCCGGATCATCGGGCCGACCAAGCTGCATGTTCCCGCTCATCCCGCACCCCGTCGGAACGGATAGGCCGGCGTCACTTTACCGTGAGACGCTGAAGTTGCCAGATACTGTAGGCATAGGTGACCTCGGACTTGTATTTTTCATCAAGGTCATAGGGATAGACCACCCAGAGCGGCCCCTTGTCCCGGCGCGAAAACGGCTGGCCGTCGATCAGATAGGCGATGATCGGCGCATTGTCCTCTAGCGCGTCGATCGGAATGTCGACCGCATAGCCGTTCAAGGCCTCGGCCACGACCACGCTGCCCGATCCGCCCGCCTGTTCGACCAGCGTCTTCAGCGGAACGCCGGTAAACTCCAGCGTGCCCTCCGTCCAGATCGTCGTGGTGCTGAACGTCACCTGAGGAAGAGCCTTCAGCCCATCCATATCCAGCGTGAAACCCGATTCGCTCGGCGCGGTCACAGCGCCGTCGATCGTCAGCACGACCTCGCCGGATGCTGCGGGCAATTCGGCATGAACAACCGCTGAAAGTGGGAAAAGCATACCCAAAGCAAGGGCAAAGGTTCTGATCATGGACACGAAAAGCTCTCCGGAGGAACAAACACACAGCGATCTTAGCAGCGATAAGCAAGACCGCCACGGACATTCCGGATCATTGCCTATCCGTTCGTATGTAGTCTCTTCGACCGATGCGCGCATGCACCAATCAAAGGCAGCAAGTATCATGACACAGCCGATGGTAGGTGTGCGCAAGCATCTCGCGGTAGCATCAATTAGGATGTTTCCAACGGACACAACATAGACACAGGGCCATAAGGTTCTGCGCAGAGGATAGACAAATGGGCATCGCAGATACTCTGAAGGTCGAAAAGCTGAACGTTCTGATCGTGGACGATCACGAAATGGTCCTTGAGATGTTCGCTATGTATCTCGAAGGCTCCGCCGACATGAGCGTGACGACAGCCCGCCATCTGGATGAAGGGCTAGACAGGATCGCGGAACATGGCCCCTTCGATGTTGTGCTGCTCGACCTCAACATGCCCGGCATGAACGGCATTTCGGGTCTGCGCCGCGCGATCAAGGCCAATGATGGCAAGCCCGTCGCAATCATCACCGGAAGCCCCTCTCCCCGGATGCTCGATGAAATCATGAACAGCGGCGCCTCCGGGATCATCCTCAAGACCACCGCCGTCCGCAGCCTTGCGAATGCCATCCGCTTCATGCATTCGGGCGAGCATTACATGCCGCTGGAACTCGTGCGCGAACGGCAAGTGGCCAGCCGCACCGTGCGCCACGGCCAACTTTCCGACAAGGAAATGACGGTCCTTTCCTTCCTTGCCCAAGGCAAACAGAACAAGGAAATCGCGAACGACCTGCAACTGGCCGAACCGACAGTGAAGATGCATGTCACCTCGATCTGCCGCAAACTGGGCGCGCAAAACCGCACGCAGGCCGTCATCATGGCCCGCGACCTCGGCTTGGTCTAAGACCCGGCCCCTCCCTCCGCGATCCTCCGAAAACAAATGGCCCGCACTGGCGGGCCTTTTGTTTTGGAACCAGATCGGTCAGGGAAAAAATCGCCTCACCCCTGCACCACATTCCGCTTGCACCGCGCCAGAGCGAGGCGCACATCCTGAAGTTTCAGGGGCTTGGGCAGAACGACATCGGCGCCTGCCATGCGGAACCGCTCCACATCCGGGCCAAAATCAGCCGCCGTCATCCCGATGATGGGGTTCGCATAGCGCCTTTGGCGCAACTTGCGCACCAATTCATCCCCGGTCATGCCCGGCATGTACAGGTCCGTGATGATCAGATCGACGTCATTCAACGCCAGCCATCCAAGGCCCGAGGCTCCATCGCGCAACCAGGTCACATCGGCAAAGCTCTTCGCCAGACGGGCAGACAGCAACTCCCCCATCGGCTCGCTATCTTCCAGAAGCAGGACACGGAGGGACTCTGTCTCCGCCATCGCCTCGACCTGTGCTGCTTGCCCTGCCTCCGCGCCCTGCGGCCCTTCGGAAAGCACGAGCGGCAGACGGATCCGAAACTCCGCCCCGCTCAGCGGTCGGTCGATATAGTCCAGCGACCCGCCCAGCAATTCAATCGCCCCCTTGGCGATATAAAGCCCGAGTCCGGAACCATCGGTTTTCATCCCTCCAGAGGCACCCCGCACGAAAGGCTGGAACAGACGCTCGCGCTGATCCGGCGGAAGGTTGCGCCCATTGTCCGAAACCGTCCAGGTGGCAAAGCCCGTTTCCGCTTCGTCATAGGCAATCCGGATTTCCGTTGCCTGCGAATGCAGGATCGCGTTCTTCACAAGGTTTGACAGTGTCTGGTTCAGCCGCACCCTATCGCAGAGTCGCATCATCTGCGCCTCGGGAGCCAGATCCGTCCGCATCACGATGCCCCGCGCCTCAGCCATCGGCCGAAACGCATGGCAAACCGTCAGCGCCACATCCTCCGGCCGCATCGGCTCGATCCGCACGGGCAGGTTCTGCTCGGGCAGAACCGCCTGCCGCATATCGGTCATGATCGACAAAAGCTGTTCCAGCACCGCACGCATCCGCGGCCCGGCCTCGGTCCATGGTTTGCCGTCATCCAGCTCATCCGCGATCATCGACAAGATGGAGGCAGGCGTGCGCAGCTCATGCGAAATGACCGAGAACAACTGCTTCTGTTGGCCCTGCCGTTCCGAAAGTTCATTCAGAACCAGCCGCAGATGCTGTTCCTGCACATGCTCGCGCGTCACATCGACAACAAGTCCAAAGGCAATACAGGTCCCATCCGGCTGCCGCTCGCCGAGCTTGAACCCCGAGAAGTGCCGTTCGATGCAATCGGGCGTCCAGGCACCATTCATGGCAAACCGGAACGAATAGATGACACTCGCCTCCGATGTCGGATCCCCAGCTTCGGCAACGGCGTCACGATCCTCGGGGTGAACGCGGGCCATAAAGACCGCTGCCGACATCCGCGCCGGCACATCAAGGATCTTCTGGGTCATATGATCAAAGACCGCCACATCCTTGACAGGATCATAAAGGAAATAGCCATAACGCGCCAATTCCTGCGCCCGGCCCATCCGACCAAGGATTTGCAGCTGCGCCTCGATCGCAAGGGTCGACCGCACGCGAACCGCCGCCAAACCGACAAGCAGCGAAAGCATCACATTGGCAATCATGCCCTCTTGCACCTCGTCGGGCATCATTGCGCGAGGCAGATCGACAAAGACCCCGGTCAGCCCCACGAACAGGGTGATCCCGATCAGCACACCGGGGATGGAATGGCGCACCGGGCGCAGCATCACCGTCAGAAACCCCAAGAGCGCCGGGTCCAATATCGGCAAAAGCCCAAAACCCATCCGCGACAAAAGCCCAAGCACAACAAAGCTCGCGGCAACCATCACAATCTCGGGCAGAGCCGCGCGCCCCGGCGGCACGACCATCATCAAGCCCGCGCCCATCACGATCAGCCCAAGGCGGAATTGCCGCTCAACCAGCAACCACCCCAGATGCCGATAGGCTTCGGCCGAAATCTGATCCCCGACATCAATCCACAACGCCCAAAGGCCCAGCGGCATGCCCACAACCATGACCAGCGCCCCGGCGACCAGCGCAGGCAGAACCGGCCCCACCTCTTGGATCGGTCGCCACCGCATCCGCGCGACCATCCGCGCGCCAAAGCCTGCCGCCCCACCGGTAACAAGCGCGACGATCAGCCCTTTCACCAGCCCAAGCGACGTCCACCCTTCGACTACAGTCCGCGTGAGCAGGATAAGTTCCGCGATCATGAACGCCGACAGGAACATCACCAGCCCGATCCAGGCATGACGTCCGACAATCGACACCAGCCCCACAGCCAGCACCGGCATGGCCACATGCGAAAACTGCAAGACACGCACCGTGATCGAATCCGCCAGCCCTGTCGCCAAGGACAGAAGGATCACAAAAAACGCCGAAGCCACCGCCAGCAACAGCGCCCGGAGGAGGAGATCACCCTCCTGATCTACCAAGATCATGCCAAGCGTACCGCGCTGCAAGGATTGCGCAGGTCCCGGCCTGCCCTGCATCGTCCGCAAGACCGACGGATGCGGATCAGGCTGCACTCTGAAATCCTGACTTCAACGCGTCTACCTTTGCTGACATTTCATGGCGCAAATGGCCAACACCCATACCTGTGCCATGCTTAAAGAAATCCAGCTATCCTGCGAAGATCATCCAAGGGATCATGCCGCGCCCCATCGGATTGGACAAGCCGCTCAACACGGCAAAGCCCTATCCAGACGGATTGGCCGATAGTCCCGAAAGCCCAGCCAAAAGCGGCCCAAGGCTCAATTGGCCCCGCGCGCTTGGGTCAGGCCGCGCCCGAAAGCCCCTGCAAAAAGCCCGTCGCCTGCCGGATCAACCCGTCCAGATGACTGCGCACCGCATCCACCAGGGCAACATAGGCGTCCAAAGTTGGCCCCAGCCCCGGACTCTGTGCCGTGATCTGCGGGGCCAAAACGTAAAGGGCGACCATGGCAGCCGCTACAACCAGCATCAGCGTAAAGCCAGACCGGAAACCGCCGCTGCCCGTCTCCACCTCGGCACCGGCCTGCGGCCCCTTCGCCGCAACGGCTCCCGGCTTCAAGGTGGAATTGATCTCCTCAATATCTGGCAAGAGATCGCGCCGGGCTGATGGCTTGGTGGCCTTCTCGGCCAGACCCGCACCTTGGCGCAGTTGCGCGGCCAGCGCCGCATCCGGCGGCACGCTCTCCCTCGCCGCAGGCGCAGCCGCCGCGACCGAAACGGGCGGCGGCAGTCCCAGATCGCCCTGCAATTCGATCCCCTGCGACTCGGCCTTGCGCGCGGCAATCTCCCGCTCCGCCTCCTCGCGCAAAACGGAAAGCACGGAGTCATCCAGCGTCCGCCGCGGCGGCGCAACCGGCTCCGGCGGCACCTCTTCCCTCTGGCTCAGCGCAGGCGAAGCTGCCGGCACCGGATCGGGTTCGTCGTAAAGCTCCGCCGTCAGCGCCTCGGCGCCCGGTTCACGCTCCTGAAACCAGCCATGCCCGCAGTTCGAACATTGCACATCCCGCCCGCCCGCAGGAATTGCGGCGTCGTCCACCTCATATTGGGCATCGCAATTCGGACAGATGATGCGCATCACTCTTTAACTCCCGCCCCTTGTCACCCGGGGTTGTCCCATTTGTAGCAACGAAGTCGCGCAAGTCCAAGCCTTTGGGTCAAAGCGTGCCACAGGCACAATTGCAACCGCCTCGAGTTTCGGCAATTCTGCGCGCGCGAAGAAAGGGTCCGGCGTGATCGTATTTGAAAATGTGGCCTATAACTACGGCGGGGGCGAATTGCTGAGCGAGGTCACGCTCAAACTCGCCCCCGGTTCCTTCCATTTCCTCACCGGTCCCTCCGGCTCGGGCAAGACCACGCTCCTCAAGCTGGCCTATGCCGAACTCCGCCCCACCTCGGGCCGGGTCACGCTCTTTGACCGCGACCTGCGCAGCCTGTCGCGCGACGATGTTGCCATGGCGCGGCGGCGCATTGGCGTGGTGCATCAGGATTGCCAATTCCTCGACCACCTGCCGCTTGCCACCAATGTCCTCTTGCCCCTGACCGTGGCGAACCGCCCGACAGACCCGCGCAACCTGACCGATCTGCTCACATGGGTGGGCCTCGGCAGCCTCAGCGATGCGCTCCCACCCCAGCTGTCAGGTGGCGAACGCCAGCGCGCCGCGCTCGCCCGTGCCATCATCATGGACCCGGATGTCATCCTTGCCGATGAACCGACCGGCAACCTCGATTGGGACATGTCGCTCCGGCTGCTCACGCTCTTGGTCGAACTCAACCGCCTGGGCAAGACGATCCTGATTGCCACCCATGACCTCAACCTGATCCGTCAGGCCAAGGCACAGGTCGCCGCCCGCGTGCTGCGCATCAAGAACCGCCGCCTGCAACTCGCCGGGGCGGATCTATGAACCTTCCCGCCTTCCTCTCACCCGACCGCCACGCCGACCGCGTGGTGCCGCCCTCGGGCTTTACCGCACGGCTCACCGCCTTCTCCGCCGGGGCCATGGCCTTCCTCGCCGTCTTTGCGCTGGCACTCTCCATGGCCTCGGGCCGTCTGGCCGATCGCTGGTCCACGGCGCTCGCTGGCACTGCCACGATCCGCATCTCCGCCCCCTCCACCCAGATGGAGGCACAGGTCGCCGCCGTCCTCGCCCTTCTGCAAACCACCCCCGGCATCGCCTCGGCCAGGGCCATCGACGCGGCCGAACAACAGGCCCTTCTGGAGCCGTGGTTCGGCCCGGACCTGCCGGTCGATACCTTGCCTCTGCCACGTCTGGTCGAACTGACCGAAACGGCGGAAGGTTACGATTCCGAAGGTCTGCGCCAAAGGCTTGCGGCAGAGGCACCGGGTGCGGTGCTCGATGACCACACCCGCTGGCGCGAACCCTTGGCCAAGGCCGCGGCGCGCCTGCGCCTTCTGGGCCTTCTGTCGCTTGTCCTGATCGCGGGGGCCACGGGCGCGATGATCACGCTCGCCGCCAATGCCGCCCTTGCCGCCAACCTGCCCGTCATCCGCGTCCTGCGGCTTGTCGGTGCGAAAGATGGCTATATCGTCCGCGCCTTCGTCCGCCGCTTTACCTTGCGCGCCTTGGGCGGGGCCGGCCTTGGCACACTCCTCGCCATGGGGGGCGTCGCACTCCTGCCACAGGTGGACGAGGCCGGGGGCTTCCTCACCGGTCTTGGTTTCCAAGGTTCGGGCTGGCTCCTGCCGCTGGTCCTGCCGCCGCTTGCCGCGCTCGTGGCCTTTGCCGCCACCCGCTATGCCGCCTTCCGCACGCTGAAAGGTCTGACCTGATGATCGCCTTCCGCTGGGTCATGTCGATCCTCTTCATCGTCCAGATGTATCTGGCCATGGCCGTGATCGGCCTTCTCTTCTTCCCCTTCGCGATGCTGTCGCGCGACATGGCCTTCCGCGCCTGCCACCTCTTTTGCGCTTGGGTGATCTTTACCGCCCGCATCTTCTGCGGCATCCGCTCCGACATCCGCGGCACCCCCCCCACGGATGAAGTGGTGATCGCCGCCAAACATCAAAGCTTCTTTGACATCATCCTGATCTTCCACGCCGTGCCGCGCGGCAAATTCGTGATGAAACGCGAATTGCTCTACACCCCGATCCTTGGCCAATATGCGCTGAAAATCGGCTGCGTCCCGGTCAACCGGGGCAAGCGCGGCGCTGCCATCGCCAAGATGAAGGCCGATGTCGCCCGCCGCGCCTCCGATCCGGGGCAACTCATCATCTACCCCCAAGGCACCCGTGTCGCCCCCGGCGCGGTCAAACCCTACAAGGTCGGCACCGGCCTTCTCTACGATCAACTGGATCAACCCTGCGTGCCGGTCGCCACCAACGTGGGCCTCTTCTGGCCCAAGCGCAGCCTCCTGCGCACCCCCGGCACCGCCGTCGTGGAATTCCTGCCCCGGATCGAACCGGGCCTCTCTGTTGGCAATTTCATGCGCCGGCTGGAGCGTGAGGTAGAGGATCACTCCAACCGCCTGATGGCAGAGGCGGGCTTTACCGCGCCCCCCGCCGCGTAAAGAACATCACGCGAATTTCAGCGCCAATATCCCCGCCACGATCAGCAAAACGCCCACAACCCGCATCAGGTTCACCGGGTCGCCAAACAGGATCACGGCGGCAATAACGATGCCGCCGCCCCGATCAGCGTCAGCACACTCGGCACAGGCCGCGTGAAGCCTTCGGAATATTTGAGGCCCAGCGCCCAGCCCGTCTCAAGCAGGCCCGCCAAAAGCACCAAGACCCATGGGCTCACGCGGCAAGCCCCTTCGATCCCATCTCAAGGAACTTGGTCCGGCGATCCTTGATCAAAGCCTCCGGCTTCTTGCCTGAAAGCTCCTTCAGCATCGCCTCGATCCCCTTGCCCACGGCCTCGATCGTTTCCTTCTGGCCCCGCTGCGCCCCGCCCATCGGCTCCGCAATGATCCGGTCGATCACGCCCAGCTTCTGCAAATCCTGCGCGGTCAACCGCAGGGCCTCCGCCGCCTCGCGCATCTTCTCGGCATCCTTCCACAGAATCGACGCACAGCCTTCGGGGCTGATCACCGAATAGACGGAATGTTCCAGCATCGCGACCCGGTTCGCCGTGGCAAAAGCCACCGCCCCGCCCGAGCCGCCCTCGCCGATCACCACCGAAATCAGCGGCACCCCGATCTCAAGGCATTTCTGGGTAGAACGCGCAATCGCCTCGGCCTGCCCGCGCTCTTCCGCGCCCTTGCCCGGATAGGCACCGGGCGTATCCACCAGCGTCACCACCGGCAGCCGGAACCGATCCGCCATATCCATCAGCCGAATGGCCTTGCGGTACCCTTCAGGCCGCGCCATCCCGAAATTCCGCTCGATCCGGCTTTTCGTGTCATGGCCCTTCTCATGGCCAATCACCATCACCGGCTGATCGTTGAACCGCGCGATCCCGCCCATGACCGCATGATCCTCGGCAAAATTCCGGTCCCCGGCCAAAGGCGTCCATTCGGTAAACAGCGCGTCAATGTAATCCTTGCAATGCGGCCGGTCCGGGTGCCGCGCCACCTGGCACTTCCGCCACGGTGTCAGCTCCTTGTACAGATCGCGCAGCATGGCTTCGGCCTTCTTGTCCAAAGCCTCCGCTTCCTTGGCCACATCCATCCCCGGATTCGCCCGCGCCATCGCACGCAGCTCTTCGGCCTTCCCTTCGATCTCGGCCAAGGGCTTTTCGAATTCCAGATAATTCATGGCAGGCTCCCACTGATCACCGCTCTATATGGCCAGAGGCGGCGCAAAGTGCAACTCAGAGCATCTGAAACAGCAGCGCCCCGTGGCGGACCACGGGGCGTGCATCCTCCCCTTCTGCCGCGAGGGGCCTCCTCTCCCCTTGGTCGCGGCGCGGGTATGCTTTCCAAACCGCCTGTATTTCAGGCAGCGGTTGCAGAACCTTGCGCGGGCACAAGGCGGCTTGTCAACGATTCATCAAGGTTTCGCCTCATCCGGCGATCAATTCGGCCTGCCGCACGATCACCTCGGCCTGTTTGATGCTGGCAATATCCACCAACCGGCCCTTATAGACGGTCGCCCCCTCGCCCCGCGCCTTGGCCTCCGCCATCGCCTTCAAAATCTCGCGCGCCTCTGCGACTGCCGCTTCCGAAGGGGTAAAGACCTCATTGGCCAAAGCCACCTGCTTGGGATGGATCGCCCATTTCCCCACCATCCCCAAGGTCGCCGACCGCAACGCCTGCGCGCGGAACCCCTCATCGTCCGAGAAATCCCCAAAAGGCCCGTCCACCGGCAAAACCCCATGCGTCCGGCAGGCCGCCACAATCGCCGCCTGCGCCCAATGCCACGGGTCCGACCAATATTTCGCCCCCTCCCGCAGCATGTAATAATTCTCCTGCGTCCCCCCGATGCCGGTGGTCTGCATCCCCATGCTCGCCGCGAAATCCGCCGCCCCAAGGCTCATCGCCTGCAACCGGGGGGAGGAGGCCGCAATCTCCTCCACATGGGCTATCCCAGCCGCACTTTCGATAATCACCTCAAAAGCAATCGGCCTCTTCCGCCCCTTCGCGCGCTCCACCGCCGTCACCAGCGCATCCACCGCATAAACATCCGCCGCGCAGCCCACCTTGGGGATCATGATCTGGTCCAGCCGATCCCCCGCCTGTTCCAGCAGATCGACAACATCGCGATACCACCACGGCGTATCCAACCCATTGATCCGCACGCTCAGGGTCTTTTTCCCCCAATCCACCGCGCCAATCGCCGCGATGATATTGCGCCGCGCCTGATCCTTGTCCGAAGGCGCAACCGAATCCTCCAGATCAAGGTTGATGACATCCGCCGCACTCGCCGCCATCTTTTCAAACAGCGCAGGCCGCGACCCGGGGCCAAACAACTGGCAACGGTTCGGGCGGGCCGGCGCGGGGGGCTGAAGGCGGAAGCTCATCTCATAACCTCTTGGCAAGTAAATTTCGTCCAGGCTCCGCATCGGGTTAGATTATTACGCTGCGATGCGCAACAGGACTTTGCAACCGCAGCATCGCCAAGCCCCTTGCCATTCCCGCTCAGACAGCGAAGAAAGCCGTGAAACGGCTTGAAGAGCGGCCCCATGATCACCGTCACCCGCGATGCCTTTCCCCTTGCCCGCACCTTCACCATCAGCCGTGGCTCCAAAACCGTGGCAGAGGTGCTGACTGTCACCCTCACCCGCGATGGCATCACCGGCCGGGGCGAATGTGTCCCCTATGCCCGCTATGGCGAAAGCCTCGCCTCCGTCACGGCACAGATCGAAAGCCTCCCCCCCGGCATCACCCGCAGCGCTCTGCAACAGGCCCTGCCCCCCGGGGCCGCGCGCAATGCGGTGGATTGCGCGCTCTGGGATTGGGAGGCCAAATCCACAGGCCGCCGCGTCTGGGATCTCGCGGGCCTGCCCGCCCCCGCGCCCGCCCTGACCGCCTTCACCCTCTCGCTCGACACGCCCGCCGCGATGCAGGCCCAGGCCGCGGCCCATGCCCACCGCCCCGTTCTGAAAATCAAACTCGGCACGCCCGAGGATATGCCCCGCCTTCTCGCCGTGCGCGCAGGCGCCCCCCGCGCCACGCTCATCATCGATGCGAACGAAGGCTGGACCGCCGATATCTACGCCGATCTCGCCCCGCGCCTCGTCGCCCTCGGCGTGGCACTGGTCGAACAACCCCTCCCCGCCGGGCAGGACGAGGCGCTGCGCCATCTTCCCCGCCCGCTGCCCGTCTGCGCCGATGAATCCTGCCACGACCGGGCGAGCCTCGCCGCGCTGCGCGGCAAATACGACCTCGTGAACCTCAAGCTCGACAAGACCGGAGGTTTGACCGAGGCGCTCGCCACGTGCGACGCCGCCCGCGCCATGGGCTTCGGGCTGATGGTCGGCTGCATGGTCGGCTCCAGCCTCGCCATGGCCCCCGCCACGCTCCTAACCCAAGGCGCGGCCTTCACAGACCTTGACGGCCCGCTTCTGCTGGCCCAAGACCGCGACCACGCGCTTCTGTTCGATGAACAGGGCATCCACCCGCCACCGGCCCAACTCTGGGGATGACCATGACCCGCATCGTCTATGTGAATGGCGACTACCTGCCCGAAACCGAAGCCCGCGTTTCCGTCTTTGATCGCGGCTTCCTCATGGCGGATGGCGTCTATGAGGTGACCAGCGTCCTCGGCGGCAAGCTGATCGATTTCGCAGGCCATTGCCGCCGCCTCGACCGTTCGCTCTCCGAACTCGAGATTTCCAACCCCCATTCCGATGACGACTGGCTCGCCATCCACCGCGAACTCGTGGCGCGCAACGGCATTGTTGATGGCATGGTCTATCTGCAAGTCACGCGCGGCAATCCGGGCGACCGCGATTTCGCCTATCCGCCCGCCGATCTGCCGCCCACCGTCGTCCTCTTCACCCAGTCGAAGCCCGGCCTCGCCGAAAGCCCGATGGCCAAGACCGGCTGGCGCGTGATCTCCATCCCCGATGCCCGCTGGGCCCGCCGCGATATCAAGACGGTCCAACTCCTCTACCCCTCCATGGGCAAGATGATGGCGAAAAAGGCCGGCGTCGATGATGCCTGGTTTGTCGAAGATGGCTTCGTGACCGAAGGCACCTCCAACAACGCCTATATCGTCAATCGTCAAAGGCAACCGCATCATCACCCGCGCACTGTCGAATGATATCCTCCACGGGATCACCCGCGCCGCCGTGCTCCGCTTCGCCCGCGAAGCCCAGTTCGAGGTGGAGGAACGCAACTTCACCATCGCCGAGGCGCAAGCGGCGGATGAGGCTTTCATCACCTCCGCCAGCGCCTTTGTCATGCCGGTGGTCGAAGTCGATGGCGCAAAGCTTGGCTCTGGCACCCCCGGCCCCGTGGCGGCCCGGATGCGCGAAATTTATCTGGACGAAATGCGCAAGGCGGCGGTGTGATCCGCCTACCCCAAAGTGCCACAGAATGCCAAAGGCGGGCCGCAGGGCCCGCCTTTTTCCTGTCTCGGCCCTAGCGCAGCTCCAAATCCCCCGGCTGCACCGCAGA
>JALOTC010000063.1 GCA_025458085.1 Cypionkella sp.
GCCAAGCACCTTGCGCCCCAAGGCGATGGAGCCGGAGGAGACAAGCACGACATCCGCGCCGCGCACCTTGGCTTCGGCCACATCCATGGCAAGGGCCGAGAGCCAGCCTTGGCGCAGGCCAGAGCGGCGGTCGACCAGAAGCGCGGAGCCGATCTTGACGACCAGCCGTTTCGCCGCGCGGATATCGGGCGCGGAAAGGGGTTTCAGGGACGCCACGGCCCGGTCTCCTCTTTCGGCGCGGCCTCCTCGATCACGGCATGGAGCGCGCGCAAGACCTCGGTCAGGCCCTTGCCCGACACGCCCGAAATCACATGGACCGGCCCGCCGCTGGCCTTTTCCAGCGCGCGGCGGCGGTCGCTGATCTGTTTGGCATCCATCGCATCGGTCTTGTTCATGGCGAGGATGTGCACGATGGTGCGGTAATCCTTGGTGATGGTGGACGATGTGCCATCGACCAAATGCAAGAGCACCTTGCAGCGTTCCACATGGGCGAGGAATTGGGTGCCAAGGCCGCGGCCTTCGCTCGCACCTTCGATCAGGCCGGGGATATCGGCCATGACGAATTCCTTGCCATCCACCCCCACGACCCCAAGGTTGGGGATCAGCGTGGTAAAGGGGTAATCGGCAATCTTGGGCCGGGCGTTCGAGACGGCGGCAAGAAAGGTCGATTTCCCCGCATTGGGCAGGCCGACAAGCCCCGCATCGGCAATCAGCTTCAGGCGCAGCCAGATGGTGCGCTCTACCCCCTCTTGCCCCGGATTGGCGCGGTTGGGCGCGCGGTTGGTGGAGGATTTGAAGCGCAAATTGCCCCAGCCCCCATTGCCACCTTGCGCGATCAGCACCTTCTGACCAACCTCGGTCAGGTCGGCAATGATCGTCTCTTCATCCTCATCAAGGATTTCGGTTCCGACCGGCACGCGCAGCACGATGTCATCGCCCGATTTGCCGGTGCGCTGATTGCCCATGCCGGGCTGGCCATTCTTGGCAAAGAAATGCTGCTGATAGCGAAAGTCGATCAGCGTATTCAGCCCTTCGACCGCTTCGACAAAGACGCTGCCGCCATTGCCGCCATCGCCGCCATCGGGGCCGCCGAATTCGATGAACTTCTCGCGCCGGAAGGATACACAACCCGATCCGCCGCCGCCCGAGCGGATATAGACTTTGGCGAGATCAAGGAATTTCATGGCGCGGCGCTTTCAGATTGGATTGGTCAGGCGATACAGGATTGGGGGGCAAGCCTCAAGCGAAGGCTTGCCACGAAAGAGAAATCCGCAACCGGACCGGCGCCCCTTCATCTTGGCAAAAATACTCCGGGGGGTGCGGGGGGCAGCGCCCCCCGCCGCCAGCGGATCAGATCACCCGACCTTGTGGCAATAGGTCCAGGTCGGCACCTGCGCGCCACGGGCCACGCAAAAGCCCTCGGCATCGCCCAGATATTGAAAGCCCGCATTGGTGAGCACACGGGCAGAGCCGGGGTTGTCCTGAAACACCTCCGCAAAGATCGTCCGGCTGGACTGCGGGTTCGCGGCGATGAGCGCGCGCAGGGCATCGGAGGCGATGCCAAGGTTCCAGAAGGCGGGGGCGACCCAAAAGCTGACCTCGGACTGGTCACGGTTGAACCGCGCCTCATCCATGCGTTTGAGGTTGATGACCCCCAGCACCTCGGGCAGGCCGGAGGTGGTGCCATCCATGACCCAGACATCTTCATCCCCGCCACGCTGCATGGCGCGGGCGACGAAAGCCTCTGCCGCGCCGGGGGGAAGCGGATGGGGGATGGAGCGCGTGGCTTCGGCCACGCGGCGGTCGCCCGCATAGAGCGCAAAAAGGCCCGCATCGGACTTGCGCACAGGCCGCAGGACAAAACGCCCGGCGTCGATGCAAGGCTCCGCGCGGGCCAAGCCCTGTGCCGCGGCGATCATGTCAAGTGTCATGGCTTCCCTCCTTCGAAGCGCATGAAGGGCCAGAGGCCCGGAAAAACCTGCCACCCTTCCGACATGGGGCGTGACATCGCCCCTGCCAAGACAAACGGCAGAACAATCTCTGTCATCAAATCCACCGCGCGGGGGCGCGGAAAAAACTTGGGGACCGGCTTTTCAGCCGATCCCCCATTTACAAGCCAATTGTAAAGGTTCGGCTTACTCGGCTGCCTCCGCGACCGGGAGGACCGAAATGAAGGTGCGGCCTTTGAGGCCCTTCTTGAAGGTCACCTTGCCCTCGGCGGTTGCAAAGATCGTGTGGTCACGACCCATGCCCACGCCTTCACCCGGGAACCAGGTGGTGCCGCGCTGGCGCACGATGATGTTGCCCGGAATGGCCGACTGGCCCCCGAACAGCTTCACGCCCAGACGGCGACCGGCAGAGTCACGACCGTTGCGGGAGGAACCGCCAGCTTTTTTCTGTGCCATGGGGTGTTACTCCTTATGCTTCAGCAGCGGCTTTTTTGGCGCGCTTCGGTGTGGCGGGGGCTTCCTCGGCCGCCTTGGCGGTGCCGGGGGCCTCGTGGGCGGCGCGGCGCGCATCGGCGGTGCCGGTGGCGGCTGCAATGCCCGACTTTTCAGCGCCAGAGGCCAGAACCTCGGTCACGCGAACCAGCGTCAGCTGCTGACGGTGGCCTTTGGTGCGCTGCGAGCTGTGCTTGCGGCGGCGCTTGACGTAGTGGATCGTCTTGTCGCTCTTGATCTGGTCGATCACTTCGGCAACGACGCCAGCGCCAGCCACGGTGGGGGCGCCAACGGTCACGCTGTCACCGCCGACCATCAGGATTTCGTTGAACAGGATCTTGTCGCCGGCAACGGCTGCAAGCTTTTCCACGCGCAGAACGTCACCCGCCTGCACCTTGTACTGCTTGCCACCGGTCTTGAGGACCGCAAACATGGGTCTTTCCTTTTCCATCTCCGCGCCCTGCGGCCCCTGCTTGCGCAGGCGTTTCGGGGATATCCCGCCTTCGGGCAGCGCGCCCCTTTCGGGGACGTCATTGCAAATACGAACCCGGCAGAGACTCGCGCCTTTGCCGGGATGGGGGCTTATCTTCACAAAAGCCGCGCGAGTCAAGAGCAGGATCGCCGCCGGATATTGTCTTGGAGGGGCGAGATATTATGGAATAAGGCGGTGGGCTGGGCGTTGTCCTGCCGGAATGACGACAGTTTCAGGACGGGCCATCCATGCCAGACCCCAACTTCCGCCGCGACCTTGTCGCCCTTGTGCCAAAGCTTCGGCGTTTTGCCCTGTCGCTTGCGGGCAATGCGCAGGATGCCGATGATCTGGTGCAGGCGGCCTGCGAAAAGGCCCTGCGCAATGCCGCGCAATTCACTCCCGGCACGCGGATGGACAGTTGGATGTACCGGATCGTGCAGACGCTATGGTTGGATGACCGGCGCAAGGCGGTGCGGCGCGGGGCGCAGATCGACCCTGACGATGCTTATCTTTCGGACGAGGGCAAGGCGGCAAGCCTGCCCGAGGACCGCATGATGCTGGCCCGCGCGCGGGCGGCCATGGATGCCCTGCCCGAAGGTCAGCGCGAGGTTCTGGCGCTGGTCGCAATCGAAGGGCTGAGCTATCGCGAAGCGGCCGAGACCTTGGGCCTGCCTCTGGGCACGGTGATGAGCCGCCTGTCCCGTGCGCGAGAGGCCCTGTTGCCGCGTTTGGGTTTGAGCCAAGGGGGACGCCAGTGATGCGTGAGACAGTGATGGACAAGACCCGGCTGGCCGCCTTTGCCGATGGGGAGCTTTCGCCGGAAGAGGCGGCAGCGGTGGTGATGCATCTGGCCGATCATCCGGCGGATCAGGCTTATGTCGATGATCTGATGGCGGCCAATGCGGCCTTGGCCGCGGCTTTCGCCGGACCGATGACGGAGCCTGTGCCGCCCGCGCTGCGCGCGCTGATCGAGGGAGAGGCAGCCCCTGCCGCGCAGGCTGCGCCCGCGCAGGTGATCGCCTTTCCCATGCGGCGGCGGGTGGCTTTTGCGGGGGGCTTTGCGCTGGCGGCTTCGGTCGCGCTGGCGGCCTTTCTGTTGCCCGGCGGGGCGGAAGGGCCGCTGACGCCCGGCCCGCTGGCGGCGGGGCAGCCGATCCATGATCTGCTGGACCGGATGCCTTCGGGGCAGGAGGTGGCCCTGGGCGAAGGGCGCAGCGCGATGGTTCTGGCGACCCTGCCCACGGCGGATGGTCCGTGCCGCGAGGTGGAGATTTTGGACCGAAGCGCGGCGCGGATGGAGGTTGCGCTGGTCTGTCATGGGCCAGAGGGCTGGCATGTGGAGGTGGCCTTGTCCGAGGCCCTGCCTGGGGAAGGCGCGGAGCAGGGCTTTGTCCCGGCCAGCGGCGCAGAGGTTCAGGCGCTCGATGCCTGGCTTGACCAACTGGGCGCGGGGCTGGCGCTGGATGCGGCGGCTGAGGCCGATCTGATCGCCCGCGGCTGGCAGTAAGGCAAGAGGACCGTCCGGCCAAAGCGGCGCGCAAGCGCCGCTTTTTTGAGAGGTGTGGTGCCACCGGGTGACCCCGCGTTGAGCCGGATTCTAGCAGCGGCAGGCGCCCTTCGTGTATGTGGGGGAACGAGGGCGCCTTTGTCTGCGGAAGGGGGCAGAAGAAGGCCGGGCGCGGCCCGCGGTCGGCAGGCTGCGGTCAGGTCAGGTCACGTCAGGTGAACGGGGGCAGAGCGGAGCATCATCTGGTTGCTTTGGCCGCGCAGCCGCGGTGTTGCACCCAACACCGCGGCACCCGGCCACTTTGCCCGCAGGACTGAGCAAAAGCTCAGGGGCAGAGGCTGGCCGCTGACAAAAGGCCATGGCCAAAGATTGCATCCTTGCCCGGCGCACCAAGATCGCGGGCGCCGGCGGTGACGAAGGGCACGGCAAAGGAAGTGCCGGTCTGCCCCCGCGCGCCCCGGATGGACGTGGCGGCAAGCAGATCGACCCCCGGCGCGGCAAGCGTCAGGTGATCGCCCCTTTGGGCCCGGCCATAGACGCGGGCGCGGGCATCGACCGCCGTAACCGCCAGAACCGCAGGATGGGCGGCAGGCCAAGACGGTTCCGCCGAAGGCCCGCCATTGCCCGCAGCGGCCACGATCACGGCATCCAGCCCGGCCGGATCGGTCAGCCGGTCCAGCATCCGTTCCAGAACGGTATTGGGGGGGCCAGAGAGCGACATATTGATGAGCCGCACGTTGCGGGCGGCCAGAAGGTCCAACCCTTCGACGAGGCTGGCCACATCGGCGCGTTCATCCCCTTCGGCGCGAGTAAAGACATCCACCGCAAGCACCTCGGCCCCCGGAATGAGGCCCGGCACGCGCGAGTCGGGCTTGCCGATCAACAGCGAGGCGACGGCCGTACCGTGAATGGCGCGCGAGCCTGCCTCCTCGCCCCCCGGACGGGGCAGGAGCTCAAGCCGCGCGCCTTCGAGGATGTCATGGTCGGGGTTGATCCCCGTGTCGATCAGGCCGACGGGAAGGGTGACGGGGCAGCTTTCGGGCGCGGGCCAGTCGACCGCCTGCCAGAAGCGGCAATTGGCATGGTCACAGGCGGCGGGCACGGCAGGAGAGAGCGGCGAGGCCCCGGCGGCGGAGGCGGGTTCGATCTGGCTCGTCCGGTAGAAGTGGTTGAAATCGGCGTCCTGCCCAGAGGCGAGCGCGCGAACACGCTCTCGCGCGGCCTGAAGCGTCAGGCCGGGCGGCGCGGCCAGACGGTCGAGCGTGGCGGCCACTGCGGTCACTTGCCGCCGTTCGATGAGGCGGAAGCCTTCGGCAAGCAGGAGGTCGAGGTCAGCTTGCGCAAGATCGGTCACGACCAGTTCGGGGGCGAAGGCGGGCGGCGGCGGTGCGGGGGGGGCGGCACGGCGTGGGGCCTGTGCCTGCTGGCGCTGGCGGCGGGGGCTGAAGATGCGATCATCGTCATCATCACGCGAGACACCGCGGCGGCTGCCGCCATCGTCATCATCATCATCGTCGTCGTCATCGTCGTCGTCTGCCATGGCCGCGCCCAGGGGCTTTCCGGTCAAATCCGACCAGAGGACCGGCGCAAGGGTAAACGTCAGCGCGGAGCACAGAAGGAGGAGGACGGGAAGCGGCTTTTTCAAGACGGACATGAGGCACCCTGGCAGATCATGGCCCCGGTGGGCTGGCCGGGGCGGGAGACGACTATTCGAAAGGATAACGTAGCACGGGCCGACGTATTCCCAAGAATACTTGGAAGGCTGGCCTTGACCTTAGGGTGTTTCGGCCGGAGGCGCGGCGCGGCGCAGCATCGCCTCGCGCCATGTGATATAGCTGACCGCCCCCACGATGACGGCGCCCCCGAGGATCACGAAGGGATCGACCGGCTCGGCAAAGACCAGCGCGCCCAGCGCCGTGGCCCAGACGAGTTGGAGGAAAACGACCGGCTGGGTGACAGCCACCGGCGCGACAGCAAAAGCGCGGCTCATGCAGTAGTGGCCGGTCGTCGCGCAGACCGCGACGAGGGCGAGCCAGAGCACCTGTTCAAGGCTGACCGGCACCCAGACGATCCAAGCAAGGGGCGCGAGGCCAAGGGTGACCAGCAGCGACAGCACCGCCACCGCCTGCCCCGCGCCGACGAGTTGCGACAGCCGTTTGGCGAAGAGATAGGAGCCAGCAAAGAAACAGGCCGCCCCCACCTGTGCCAGATGGCCATCGCCAAGCTCGCGCAGGCCGGGGCGCAGGACAATGAGCGCGCCGATCAGCGCGACACCAATCGCGGCAAGGCGGCGGACCGCCAGTTTCTCGCCCAAGAAAAGCGCGGTGCCAAGGGTGAGGAGGACGGGGTTGAGGTAGCCGATGGCCGTGACCTCGGCCACCGGGATGCGGGCCATGGCGTAGAACCAGCAGATCACGGCGGCCACATGCAGCACCCCGCGCCCCAGATGCAGGCGCAGGATCGGCAGGGGGATGCCCGCGCGCAAAACGCCCCAGAGCGAAGGGAGGAGGAACAGCACGCCCCAAGCAAAGCGGATGAAGGCCGATTGCGCGGCGGGGATTTCGGTGCCGAGGGAGCGTACGATGCCCGTCACCCCCACGAAGGAAAGGCCGGAGGCGAGCATCCAGAGGATGCCATGCAGCGCGTTCTGACGGGGTGGTTCGGTCATGCGCCGACCCTGCCTCTGTGCGGCGGCGGGGGCAAGGGCGGGATTGTATCCGTCACATCGGCGCAGAGGGCGGCGCAGAGGGCGGCGCAGAGGGCGGCACGAGGACGCGGGCCGCCGCTACGCGCATCGCCCGTGTGAGGGGGGCGAGGGCGGGCGCGGTGAGCCGCGCGAATTGCCAATGCAGCAGCGTGTCGAGGGCCGTATCCGGGATCAGTTCCACCAACCGCCCCGCGGCGAGGTGGTCCGCCACAAGCGCCTCTGGGTTCATCCCCCAGCCCAAGCCTGCGAGGCAGGCATCGACAAAGCCTTGGGATGAGGCGAGGCGATGGGCGGGGAAACCCGCCCGCAGGCCGAGGCCACGGGCCGCGATCCAGAGGTTTTGGAGCCTGTCTTTTTCGGAAAAGACCAAGGCGGGGGCGCGGGTGAGTGCTGCCTCTGTCACGCCGCCTGTAAACCAGCGCGTGGCGAAGGCGGGGCTGGCGGTGGCGCGATACCGCAAAGCGCCAAGCGGGATCGTATCGCAGCCTTGCAAGGGGCCGGGATGGGCGGTGACGGCTGCGGCAACCTCGCCCCGCCGCAGCCAATCCTGACTGAAATCCTGATCGTCGATCACCAGATCGAACAGGAAGCCGTCAACGGCGGCCAGTGCGGGGATCACCCAAGTGGCAAGGCTGTCGGCATTGACAGCGATGCGCAGCGTGGCATGGCCTTGGGCGAGGGTGCCGATCTCTTGCGCGACTTGGCCCGCGAGCAGCGCCACTTCGTCATGGTGGCGGATCAGGCGCAGGCCCGCCTCGGTGGCGACGGAGGGGCTCCCCCGGCGGATCAGGAGCGTGCCCATGCGTTCTTCCAGGGCGCGGAGGCGTTGGGAGATGGCGGATTGGGTCACCCCAAGCTCTGCCGCCGCGAGGTCAAAGGCCCCGCGCCGATGAACGGCGGCAAGGGCGGCGAGTTGGGCGGGATCGAACATCAGTTTTCCTAATCCGTAATCAGAAAGATGAACTGGATTGATGCCGTTCAGGCATGGCAGGTCAATCCCCAACCGGGGAGAAGGGGGATGAAGGTGACGGGCGAAACAGATTTGCAGCATCTGCTGCGCGGCATGGCACCGGAGGTGGTGGGCTGCGACTGGGGCTATGTTTGCGCAACAAGCCTGCCTGCGGGCGTGACGCCCTTTGCCACCGTAGCCGAGGATAAGGGACTGACGCTGATTGCGCCGATGGAGGAATTGGCAGCGGCGGGGCTATCACCGCTTGGCCCGATGGCGCGGATCACACTCACCATTCATTCGTCGCTGGCGGCTGTGGGGCTGACAGCGGCGGTATCGCAGGCGTTGGCCGCGCGGGGAATCAGCGCCAATATGATCGCGGGTTTTCATCACGACCATATCTTTGTGCCTGCCGACCGGGCCGAGGAGGCGCTGGCCGCACTTTGGGCGCTGACCCATGACTGAGGCGGCGGTTGCGGGTTTTCTAACCGGGCTGTCGCTGATCGCGGCGATTGGGGCACAGAATGCTTTCGTGCTGCGCCAAGGGCTCAGGCGTGAACATGTGCTGGCGGTGGTTTTGGTCTGTGCGCTGTCGGATGCGGTGCTGATCACCTTGGGCGTTGCGGGCTTTGCGCGGTTGGCCTCGCTCGCGCCATGGATCACCAGCGCGATGCTTTATGGCGGGGCGGCGTTTCTGTTTGCCTATGGCGCGCTGCGGTTTCGGGCGGCGTGGCGGGGCGGGGCCGCCTTGATGCCTGCGGCGGGGCAAGGGGCGGGGCTGGCCCGGACGCTGGCCACATGCCTTGTGCTGACTTGGGCCAATCCGCATGTCTATTTGGATACGGTGGTGCTGCTTGGCGCGATTTCGGCGCAATATGCGCCACAGGCGGCGGCTTTTGGCGCGGCGGCGGCACTGGCGAGCCTGACCTTCTTTTCCGCGCTTGGCTTTGGCGCGCGGCTGTTGCAGCCGCTGTTTGCCAGCCCGAAGGCCTGGATCGTGCTGGAAGTGGTCATCGGCGCGACGATGTGGGCGATTGCCCTTGGCCTGTTGCGGCAGGCGTGAAACGAAAACGGGGGCGGCTTGCGCCACCCCCGTTTCGTGTTTCTGCACGCTTGGCTTATGCCAGAGCGAGGTTCGTCGCGGATTCGCGGCCGTTGCGGTCACGTTCCAGATCGAAGGTGACGGCCTGACCGTCGGCCAGCGAACGGATGCCCGCGCGCTCCAGCGCGGTGATGTGGACGAACACGTCCTTGGTGCCGCCCTGCGGGGCGATGAAACCGAAGCCTTTGGTGGCGTTGAACCATTTCACGGTGCCGTTGGCCATCGTGAGATCTCCTGTAGAAATATGCCATCCGCAGCATGCGATGGCTTGGCCGAGAGTCGTCTGGATCGAATGACTGCGGGCCGAAGCGAACAGAAGATCGAGGTCGAAGAAACTTTGCCCCTTGCACATGCGCCTTTCGGGGCCATGGCGCAAGGGGTGGAGGAAAATAAACTTTGGGCGGGGTGCGGGCAGGGTCTGCCCAACAGGATCACTTCGTGATGACCCCCGGCGTTTGTGACGCCCCCCGGAGAGGGCTGTCTGCCCTCCCCGGACCCCTCCCGAGAGTATTTTTCCAAGGTGAAGGGGCTTTGGGGCAGGCGCGTCAGAGTTGCGCGGCGATGTCTTCGGGGACGTCGAAGTTATGGGTGACGGTCTGCACGTCGTCATCCTCCTCCAACAGGTCGATGAGCTTCATCAGCTTTTGCGCAGTTTCCAGATCAACTTCGGTCCGGGTCTGGGGGCGCCAGATCAGTTTGGACTCAGTCGATTCGCCCAAGACGCCTTCGAGCGCGTCGGAGACGGTAGACAGGCTTTCCACCGCGCAGGTGATGTAATGGCCGTCTTCATCGGTTTCGACATCATCGGCCCCCGCTTCGATCGCGGCCATCATCACCGTATCGGCATCGCCGGCGGACAGCGGATAGGTGATTTCGCCCACGCGGTCGAAGGAATGGCTGACCGAGCCGGTCTGGCCGAGGTTGCCGCCAGCCTTGGTGAAATAGCTGCGCACGTTGGAGGCGGTGCGGTTGAGGTTGTCGGTCATCGCCTCCACGATGATCGCGATGCCACCCGCGCCATAGCCTTCATAGCGGATTTCTGTGTAATCGGCCGCGTCACCGCCTTGGGATTTTTTGATCGCGCGGTCGATCACATCCTTGGGCATCGACACGGCCTTTGCGGCCTTGACCGCAAGGCGCAGGCGGGGGTTCTTTTCGGGATCGGGGTCGCCCATCTTGGCGGCCACCGTGATTTCCTTGGACAGTTTCGAGAACATCTTCGAACGCGCGGCATCCTGCTTGCCCTTGCGGTGCTGGATGTTTGCCCATTTCGAATGGCCTGCCATGACCTGATGCTCCTGATCGCTGTGCTGTGACGCGCCCCTTTACACCAGCGCCCCGCGCGCCCGCAAGGCTAGGCGTGCATCGCCTTGCGGACAAGGGTGAGGGCGCTGTCCATGATGCGGGTGGCGGCGGCGGGGCTGTCGGCTTCGGCATAGACCCGGAACTCGGGCGCATTGCCGGAAGGGCGCAGATGGACCACCGTGCCATCGGCGAGGGTCGCGCGCAGGCCATCGGTCTGGTCGATGCGGGCAAGACGGCCCAAGGGGGAGAGGAAAGCGGCGAGCGCGCCTGCGGCGGCAAGCCTTTGGAGGAGGGCTGCGGATCGGGCTGTCTCCACCCCTTCGATCCGGTCAGTCGCGGTGAAGCGGCGGGGCTCTTCGGACACGCGGGCGGCGACGGAGCCGGCGCGGCGCGCCTCGGCCAAGGTGGCGACAAGGGGAAGAAGGCTGTCGCGCGTCATCAGGCGCGGCAGCGGACCTGCGGGGCCTTGTGCCTCAAAGCCGAGGAGGAAGCCGCCGTTGGGTTCATAGCCCACGACGCGGCCGCCTGCCGCCTCCATCCCCGCGATGACGAAGGGGGAGCCGATGCGGGTGCGGATCACGCGGGCGAAGCGGCCCGAGAGGTCCACCCCGGAATTGGCGGAGACGGGGGTGACAACGGTTTCGGCCCCGAGAAGCGCGGCGGTGATCTGCCCCAGCACATCGCCCGGCACGATCTGGCCCGTGGCATCGGTCAGAAGCGGGCGGTCGCCATCGCCATCGGTGGAGACGATGGCATCCAGCCCCATCGCCGCCCAAGCGGTGAAGTGGGCGCGCGCCTCGGGCGGCACGGCTTCGGTATCGACGGGAATGAAATGATCTGATCGGCCCAGGCAGACCACGCTGGCCCCCAAAGCCTGAAGCGTGAGGGGGATCAGGTCGCGGCTGACCGCCGAATGTTGCCAGATGCCGATGGTCAGGCCCGCAAGCGCGCGCCCAAAGGCGCGGGGGTAGCGGGCGGCCCAATCGCCGCCGGACTCTTGATTGCCTCTGCGCCGCGCGGTGCTGGCTCTGGGCGTGCGGCCAAGGGCGGCGAGGATGGCGCCTTCATCGGCCTTCGTGATCTCGCCCGCCGGGGTGTAGAATTTCAGCCCGTTGCGGTCTGCCGGGATGTGGCTGCCGGTGACCATGATCGCCGCCGCCCCCGCCTGCATTGCCGCCATGGCGAGGGCGGGGGTGGGCAGCGCGCCGCAATCGGTGACGGGCACGCCTTCGCCCAGTGCCGCCGCAATGACGGATTCGGCGAGGGTGGGAGAGCTTTCACGCAGGTCGCGCCCGACCCAAAGCCCCGTGCCCACCGGGCAGGCTGCAAGGAAGGCACGGGTATGATCGGCCACGAGCGCGGGGGTGAGGTCGCGGACAAGACCGCGCAGGCCGCTGGTTCCGAAACGGGGGGCCAAGGATCAATCCTCCGGTACCCGGGGGGGTGAGGCGAAAACGGTTTCCCAGCCCGAGGGCGCGGTAATGACGACCCGCGCGAGGGGAGGAAGCGCGCCTTCGGCCCCAAGGGCCGTGGTCAGACCCGTCCAGATCTGGCGCAGGATGTTCGGGTTTTCGATCGGTTCCACCGCATAGGCAAAGCCGGGCGCGCAATCGCCAAAGTTGCCCTGCGGTGCAGCGACCCAATCGGCGCGGCAGGCGCGGCCATCTGACAGCACCAGCGTCAATACCGTTTCCGAAAGCCGCGCGGCCTGTGGCACGGGCTGGCTGATCGCTGCGGTGCAACCCGCCAGAAGGGCCAAGGAGAACAGCCATTTCTTCATGAACGCATCCTTTCAGAGCGGGAAGAACAGGGGAATGAGGAGGCTCATCGCCACCATCATCACAAGGTTGAGCGGCACGCCGATCCGCAGGAAATCGGAAAAACGATAGCCGCCGGGGCCATAGACCAGCGTATTCGTCTGATAGCCGATGGGTGTTGCGAAAGAGGCGGAGGCCCCGAACATCACGGCCACGATCAGGGGGCGTGGATCGACGCCAAGTTCCACGGCCAAACCGATGGCGATGGGGGCGAGGATCACGGCCACGGCATTGTTCGAGACGATCTCGGTCAGAAAGGAGGTCAGCGCATAGATGCAGAAGATCAGCACGAAGGGCGGCAGGTTATGGAGGAAGGGCGCGACCCAGCCCACGATCATGCCAATCGCGCCCGAATGTTCCAGCCCTGCGCCAACGCCAAGCATCCCGAAGATCAGCGCCAGAAGGCGGCCTTCGACGAAGCCGAAAGCCTCTTCGGCATCGATGCAGCGGGTAAGGAGCACGATGGCCACCCCCACCATCGCAAGCCAGAGGATGGGGGCCACATCCAGCGCGGCAAGGCCGATCACGCCCGCCATCACCGCCACCACGATCGGCGCGCGGGTGCGGCGATAGGGCCTTTCGGACGGGCGGGAGATATCGACAAGGTCCATATCCGCGGCCAGTCGCTGGATATCGCCCGCCGCGCCTTCGAGCAGCAAGGTATCGCCCACCTGCACCACCAAATCGTCAAGCTGTCTGCCGATGTTCTGGTTCTTGCGATGCACGGCCAGCGGATAGACGCCGTAGCGCCGCCGCAGGCGCATCGACCCCAGTGACCGCCCCACCATATGACAGCCCGGTGTGATCAGCACCTCGACCGTCGTGGTCTGGACGGAAGAGAGCTTGTCCACCAGCCGCAGTTCCTTGGAGTCTTGCAGCGCCAGAACCTCGCTCATCGGGGTGCGCAACACAACGCGGTCGCCGGCGTCCAGCACCACCTCGGCCAATTGGCGGCGCAGCGACGCATCGCCACGCAAGACATCGACCACGCGCATACTGTCGCGTTTGAACAAAGCCACATCGCCGATGGCTTGGCCCACGATGGGGCTGCCTTCGGGCACGGCGACCTCGGTAAAGAATTTCATCGGCGCGCGATCACCCAAAAGCGCGGCCATGCTGTCGCGGGCGGGCAAAAGCCGGTCGGTGAAGAGCGCGAGATAGGCCAACCCAACGAGGGAGGCCACGATGCCAAGCGGCGTGATCTCGAAGATGCCAAAGCCTTCCAGCCCCTGGGCGCGGACCACACCATCGACGACGATATTGGTGGAGGTGCCGATCAACGTGATCGTACCGCCGAAAATCGCCATGTAGGACAGCGGGATCATGAGTTTGGAGGGCGAAAGCTGCATCGCCTTGGCCAGTTTCATGAAAACCGGGATCATCACCACGACAATCGGGGTGTTGTTGAGGAAAGCGCTCATCCCCACCACGCCCAGCGCGATGGCGGCGAGCGCGCGTTTGGGGCGTTTTTCCACAGCGCGCAGCGCGATCTGGGTGGCACCATCCAGGGCCCCGGTGCGAACCAAGGCCCCGGCAAGGATGAACATGGCCGCGATGGTCCAAGGTGCGTTATTGGCCAAAGCGCGGGCCGCGTCCGCCTCGGGCAGGATCCCCAGCACCAGCATCAGCGCCGCGCCGCCGATGGCGGTCACCTCTACCGGATAGGTTTCGCGCAGGAACAAGATGAACATGCCGGCAAGGATGGCCAGCGCCAGAACGGCCTGCGTTTCTTGGGCAAGGTCCAGTCCGATCATCTGCCTTCCTTCTTGGGGCGGCCTTTGGCTTTGGCCTTTGGGCCATCAATGCCATGCAAAGCCGCCGGACCACAAGCGCAAGCCCGGCCAAGGGCGGTCACGCCGCACCCACGGCGGCGGACTGCCGGATCCTTGGGCAGGTCACGGCAGCGCCTCTTCCAGCCTGCCGCCCACACGGATCATCCGCACGCGCAAGGCTTGGCCCGTGCGATCATCGGTTTCGACGAAAACACCCGATAGCGTGACCGGCCCCGCCGCCGGTTCAAACCGCGCCTTGGCCATACCGGTCACGAACCGGCGGATCGGTTCCAGCTTTTCCATGCCGATCACACTGTCATAATCGCCGCACATGCCCGCATCGGTCAGATAGGCCGTACCGCGCGGCAGGATTTGTGCATCCCCCGTTGGCACATGGGTATGGGTGCCGACGACAAGGCTGGCCTGCCCGTCGCACCAATGGCCAAGGCCCATCTTCTCGCTGGTCGCTTCGGCATGAACATCCACGACGGCAGCCTGCACTACACCGCCAAGCGGATGGGCCTTCAACACGCCTTCGATCGCCGAAAACGGGTCATCGAAGGGGCGTTTCATAAAGACCTGCCCCAGCACCTGCGCGACCAGCACCTTGCGGCCCTGCGTGGCGGTAAAGACGCGGTGGCCGCGGCCGGGGGCGACCTTGCTAAAGTTCAGGGGGCGGAGGATGCGTGGCTCGCCCTCGATGAAGCTGAGCATATCCTTCTGGTCAAAGGCGTGATCCCCCAGCGTGAGGCAATCGGCACCCGCCTCCAGCATCAGCCGGGCATGTTCGCCCGTCAGCCCTGCGCCCGCACTTGCGTTTTCGCCATTGACCACGACGAAATCGAGGCCCCATTCCACCCGAAGCTTTGGCAGGCGTTCGGCCACCGCCGCACGCCCCGCCCGCCCCATCACATCGCCAAGAAAAAGTATCCGCATGGCCACGGCTTAGGCCCCGACCCAAGGCGCGGCAAGCAAAATCGCGCGGCGTTGACGCGACGGGCCGCCCCGCTACCCTAGGGCCATGGATGCGCCCGCCCTTCCCCCTCCGCTTGCCCAATGGTTCGCCGCCAAAGGCTGGTCCCTGCATCCCCATCAGGCCCAGATGCTGGCCCGGGCGGGGGAGGCATCGACCTTGCTGATCGCGCCCACGGGCGGGGGCAAGACGATGGCAGGCTTTCTGCCAAGCCTCTGTGATCTGGCCCAGACCCCGAGGAAAGGGCTGCATACGCTCTATATATCGCCCCTCAAGGCGCTGACGGCGGATATCGGGCGCAATCTGCGCGCGCCGATCGAGGGGGCGGGGCTGGCGATACGGGTGGAGGACCGCACCGGCGATACCAGCCAGACCGCGCGGCGCAGGCAGAGGGTGGACCCGCCGCATATCCTTTTGACGACGCCAGAAAGCCTTGCCTTGCTGCTGAGTTACGAGGATGCGCCGCGCATTTTTGACGGGATAGAGCGCGTGATCGTGGATGAGATTCACGCGCTGGCGGAGTCAAAGCGCGGCGATCAATTGATGCTCCTCCTTGCACGGTTACAGCGCCTAGCCCCCGGTCTGCGCCGCGTGGGGCTTTCGGCGACGGTAGAGGACCCGCCCGCGCTCGCGCGGTTTTTGGCGGAAGGCACCGGCATTCTGCTGGCCGACTCGGGGCCAGAGCCGGATATCGCCATGCTGGACACCGCCACACCGCCGCCTTGGGCCGGTGGTGGGGGGCGCCATGCGATACCAGAGATTTTGCGCGAAGTGGCGGCGCATCGCACGACGCTGATCTTTCACAACACCCGCGCACAGGCGGAACTGTTTTTCCGCGACCTGTGGCTGGCGAATGAGGATGGGCTTCCCATCGGCATCCACCATGGCAGCCTTGCCCGCGAAAGCCGCCAGAAGGTAGAGGCGGCGATGGCCGAGGGGCGGCTGCGGGCGGTGGTCTGCACCGGGTCGCTCGACCTTGGGATCGATTGGGGCGATGTGGAGGTGCAGCGGATTGGCCGCGCGAACCACCGCTATAACGCGCCATCCAAGGCGCTGCTCGTGCCGGCCAATCGGTTCGAGGTGGTGGAATGCAAGGCCGCACTCGATGCCGTGCGCGACCGCGCGCTTGATGGAGAGCCGCGCGGGCCGGGGCCGCGCGATGTGCTGTGCCAGCATATCTTGCTGACAGCCTGTGCAGGCCCCTTTGACGCCGCCGGCCCCTATGCGGGGCTGTCGCGCGCGGGTTTTGATGACGCCTTGGACTTCGTGGCCACAGGCGGCTATGCGCTGCGCGCCTATGACCGCTGGCAAAGGCTGAAGGAAACGGGGGGCAAGTGGCATCTGCGCGACCCGCGGGCGGCGGCGATCATCCGCCAGAACCTTGGCACGATCATCGATACCGAAACGCTGAAAGTGCGGC
>JALOTC010000064.1 GCA_025458085.1 Cypionkella sp.
AAGGATGCGCCATGCGCCTTGCTCTGTTGACCGCCCTTGCCATGATCGCCTTCGCTGCCAATTCGGTGCTGAACCGGATGGCGGTCGGCAGCGGGGCGATTGATGTGATGAGCTTTGCCCTGATCCGGCTGTTGGCCGGGGCGGGGATGCTTGGGCTGCTTGTAGCCCTGCGCCACAGGCGCGGAGGGGCACTTTGGGCGGGCTGGTCGGGCCGCGCTGTGGGTGTGGCGGGGCTTTTGGCCTATCTGATCGGCTTTTCGGCGGCTTATCTTGCGCTGGATGCGGGGATGGGGGCGCTGATCCTCTTTGCCGCCGTGCAAGTGACGATGTTCGCAGGCGCATTTGTTGGGGGGGAGGCTGTGCCGACCCGCCGCTGGCTTGGGGCGGGGCTGGCGCTGTCGGGCTTGGCTCTGCTGCTTTGGCCGGGTGCGGGGGCGGTGCCATCTCTGCCTGCGGCGGGTGCAATGGTCGCAGCAGGCGTCGGCTGGGGGCTTTACTCGCTGGCCGGGCGCGGCGCGCGCGATGCACTTGGGGCGACAGCTTGGAACTTCCTCTTGTGCGTTCCCGTGGCGCTTGTGCTCTTTGCCCTTGCCGTGATGTTGGGGCTTGGCGTCGGACCATGGACCGCAGGCGGGATCTCGCTCGCGATCTTGTCTGGCGCTGTGACCTCGGGCCTTGGCTATGCGCTCTGGTATGCCCTGCTGCCATCCCTTGGCGCTGCGCGGGCGGGCGTGGCGCAACTGACCGTACCGCTGATCGCCGCCGCAGGAGGGCTTGCCCTGATGGGAGAGGTGGTCAGCTTACGCTTCGCCCTCGCCGCCGCACTGGTGCTGGGCGGTGTGGGTTTGGCCAGCGTTCAAAGCCGTTTGCGCAACCGATGACTGACATGCCGGGGCGCGCCCGGTTCGTCCAGTATCCGTGATACGCCGGTGGAGGCAAAGCCTTCGCGCTGCCAAAAGGCCATGCCGCGGCGATTGGCCTCCAGCACCGCAAGATACAGCGCCTTTGCCCCTTGCGCGCGCGCCCGCGCCTCTACCTCTGCCAAGAAGCGCATGCCATGGCCCTGGCCGCGGGCGGCAGGATGCAGGATCATACAGCCCAGATAGGCGGCCTCCGCCTCGGGAAACCCAAAGGAGAGTTCGGCCACACCCCACAGCCCTTCATCCTCCCACAGGCCAAGCCGATGGGAGGCAGCAGGGTCACATCCCGGCGGGCAATCGGTCAGGAAATCGTCAACCTCCGCCTCGCCCGCATCATGGCCCAGCCAAAGCCGGTAAGAATCGGATGCAGCCGCAAGACAGGCGGCAAGGGCGGCGCGGTCCCGTGCGGGATCGAGCGCCGCGATCCGCATCACAGGCCCGCAGGCGGTGGCATCACATTGCGAAAGTCAAAATCGCGCACCGAGATCATGCCCGACAGGATGATCGAGGCAAGGATCGCCCAGACCACGGTCGCCACGCCCGTGGTGATCAGCGCGCGCTGTTTCACGATTTCGGTATGGGGCGCACCTTTCGGGGTGCCGGGCACAACCTCACCCACATCGCCTTGGGTTTTCAGCCGCAGGGGCAGGACGATGAAAAAGGTCATGAACCATGTGACAGCGTAAAGGACGGCGGCGGCGGTGATGGTCATACTTGCTCAAGCTCCACAAGGCAGCCGTTGAAATCCTTGGGATGCAGGAACAGCACGGGCTTGCCATGCGCGCCGATCTTCGGCTCCCCCGTGCCCAGCACCCGCGCGCCCGAGGCTTTCAGATGATCACGCGCGGTAAGGATATCTTCGACTTCGTAACAGATGTGGTGAATCCCGCCCGCAGGGTTCTTTTCCAGAAAGCCCGCGATGGGGGAGTTTTCGCCCAAAGGATACAGCAGTTCGATCTTTGTGTTCGGCAGTTCGATGAAAACAACCGTCACGCCATGATCAGGTTCGTCTTGGGGCGCGCCGACCTTGGCACCCAGCGTGCTGCGGTATTGCTCTGATGCCGCCACAAGGTCTGGCACGGCGATGGCGACATGGTTCAGGCGTCCGATCATGGGGCACTCCGTTCAGGCTGTCGGTGGGGTTATGGGGATGCGGGGCGCGCTTCACAAGAGGCAAGGCTGCCGCAGGGGGGGCCTTAACCTGATCTTAGGCAAGGCAAGCCTTTGCTAAAGCGAAAGGAGACAGCGCCATGCCTGACCCGATCCCAGATGCCATGCCACTTGGCCCGCATGTGCCGCGGATGCATGCGCCCGGTGCCAATGTGGCACTGCCCCTGGCGGGGCTGACGCTTTTGGTGGTGGAGGATAGCCGTTTCTCTGCCGATGTGTTGCGGCTTTTGTGCCAGCGGTCAGGCGCGCGGATGCGGCGGGCGGAAACACGGGCGCAGGCGATGGCCCATCTGCGTACCTATCGGCCCGATGTGGCGATCATCGACCTTGGCCTGCCTGATGGGCGGGGGGAGGAGGTGATCCGCGCGCTGCGCCATGCCGGGCCTGTCGTCTTTGCGATGAGTGGGGAGGAAAACGGGGCCACCGTCGCCCAGCAGGCTGGGGCTATGGGCTTTCTGGCCAAGCCGTTGCCGGGTCTGGCCCGGTTTCAAGGCGCGATCCTCTCCCATCTGCCCGCACGGCTGGCGATCCCGTCGACCGACCTGTCGCTGCCGATGGGGGATGGTTTGGCCTTGCAGGATGATCTGCGCCATGCCGCGCGGCTTTTGTCTGGCGAAGGGGGGACGGCGGCCATGGCCTATGTTTCGGGCTTTCTCTCTGGCCTTGCGCGCAGCACGGGCAACCCGCATCTGGCGCTTGCCGCCGCCGAAAGCCGCAAGGGGGCAGAGGGGCGGGCGCGCGCCCATGCTCTGATTGGCAACCTTGTTGCGGCAGGGGCGGCGGCATGTGTGCTTTAACCGCTCAAAGCTCCGGGTCCGATGCGCCGCGCACAAGGCGGGTCAGGTCTGACAGCCGTTCCCTCTGCCGCCCGGCCGCATCGAAATTGGCGGGTGACAGCCAGAAACTGAAGGCTTCGCTCAACCCCGGCCATTCGCTGTCGATCACCGAAAACCACGCGGTATCGCGGTTTCGGCCTTTGATGATCATGTGGTTGCGGAAAATGCCTTCGTAGCTGAACCCCAACCTTTGCGCCGCGCAGCGCGAGGGCAGGTTCAGCGCATCGCATTTCCATTCAAACCGCCGGTATCCCGCGCCAAAGGCCCAAGCCATCATCAGGACCAAAGCCTCGGTCGCCGCCGCCCCCTTTTGCAGAGAGGGGGAGAGGCAGATATGGCCCAGTTCGATCACCCCCATCTCGGGCGTGATGCGCAAAAAGGCCGCGACCCCTTCGGCATGGCCCGTGGCGCGGTTGCGGATCGCGTAAAAAACCGGGTCATCCTTGCCCTGATGATCCCTGACCCATCGATGATAGGCCGAGGCAGAGGGGAAGGGACCATAGGATAGGAAATCCCAAAGGGCATCATGCCCGCCAAAGGCGCGGAACAGATCGGCGGCATGGGTATCGGCGTCCAGCGGCTCCAGCCGCACCCGCGCGCCTTCGATCATGCCACCGGGGCGAGGGGGTGGGGTCCAGCCGGGCAGGGGCCTGCCTATTGTCGCGCCTGTCTTGTCCATCCCGCCCCCTTTTCCCCGTTATCGGGGGCAAGCGGGCGGGACGCAACGGGATTGTCGGGCGATCACGCCTCTTTCGGCAGAACGCGCAGGCGCAGATCGCGCAACTGTTCGTTTGTCGGCTCGCTCGGCGCGCCCATCAACAGGTCTTCGGCCCGCTGGTTCATCGGGAACATGATGACTTCGCGGATGTTCGACGTATCGGCCAGCAGCATCACCAGACGGTCGATCCCCGCGGCGCAGCCGCCGTGGGGCGGGGCGCCATATTTGAACGCCTTGACCATGCCGCCGAACCGCTTGTCCACTTCGGAATTCGGGTAGCCCGCCAATTCAAAGGCGCGATACATGATTTCCGGTTTGTGGTTGCGGATGCCGCCCGAAATGACCTCGTATCCATTGCAGGCAAGGTCATACTGGTAGGCATAAACCGAAAGCGGGTCGCCGTTCAGCGCCTCAAGGCCCCCCTGCGGCATAGAGAAGGGGTTGTGGCTGAAGTCGATCTTTCCGTCATCCGTTTTCTCATACATCGGGAAATCGACGATCCAGGCAAAGCGGAAGCAGTCCTTTTCGGTCAGCCCCAATTCCTCGCCAATCACATTGCGCGCCTTGCCCGCGATGCCCTCAAATGCCTCCGGCTTGCCGCCAAGGAAGAAGGCCGCATCGCCCTTTTCAAGGCCGAGTTGAAGCCGGATCGCCTCGGTCCTTTCCGGCCCGATGTTCTTGGCCAGAGGGCCAGCCGCTTCCATGCCAGAGCCATCCTCGGCCTCGCGCCAGAAGATATAGCCCATGCCCGGCAGGCCCTGCTGTTGGGCGAAGGCATTCATCCTGTCGCAGAATTTGCGCCCCACAGGCTCGCCCGAAGGCCCCTTGGGTGCCGGGATCGCACGGACCTCGTTGCCCTCCTGCTCCAGCAGTTTGGCAAAGATCGCAAAGCCCGAACCGCGGAAATGTTCGCTCACATCCTGCATCTTGATCGGGTTGCGCAGGTCAGGCTTGTCAGAGCCATACCATTTCAGCGCGTCGCGATAGGCAATGCGCGGCCAATCGGCATAGACCTTGCGGCCCTTGCCGAAATGTTCAAACAGCCCTTGCAACACCGGCTGCACGGCGGCAAAAACATCGTCCTGCGTGACGAACGACATCTCGATGTCGAGCTGATAGAAATCGGTGGGCGAACGGTCGGCGCGGGGGTCTTCGCGGGGCCTGCGGCAGCGCATAGAATTTGCCGGGGTGCAGGCGCGAAGGCACAAGGAAATCACGCGCGCCTTCGGGAGAAGAGGCGGTGATGATCGGCGTCTGAAACTCGGTAAAGCCCTGTCCCCACATCTTTTCGCGCAGCCAGCGCACGACGTTTGAGCGCAGCATCATGTTCTGATGCATGCTGTCACGGCGCAGGTCGAGGAAACGATAGGTGAGGCGGGTTTCCTCCGGGTAGTCCTGATCGCCAAAAACAGGCAGGGGCAGTTCCTCTGCCGGGCCAAGCACTTCCAGATCGGTGACATAATGCGGATCACCCATTCCGCCCGCACCTTTTCAAGCGCGGCAAAGGCCGGGCTGTCGCTATCGGCCAGAACTTGGGTGATCCCGTAATGATCGCGCAGGTCGATGAACAGAACGCCGCCGTGGTCACGCACGCGATGGACCCAGCCCGAAAGGCGGATCGTCTGGCCGACATGGTTTGTGTTCAGGTCTGCGCAGGTGTGGCTGCGATAGGCGTGCATTGCGGGCATCCCTTCGGGGCGGATTGGGTCGCGCCCGATACACCCTGACCGGGGGGCGAAGTCAAGCTAGTCCTGCCCCAGTAACCCGCCAAGCGCCGCGCCATAGGTCAGGTCAGGGTCAAACCGGCCATGACGCAGGAAATGGATCGTCTCGCCAATGACCAGCGGGTTCATCATCAGGAACGTATGGGTGACGGGCAGGGTCAGATGTTCCGTCATCCCTTCGACCCGCGTCGCCTCCACACTCACCTTGCCGTCATCCGGGCCGGGGATGATGGCGGAATAGACCGGGTTCATTGACCGTTCCCCCGCGATCACGCCCAAGGGGAAATCGACGGGAGGGAGTGTTTGCGGAACCGAGGCCGGATCGGTGCCAAGCTGCACCCCGGCAGGGCCGTTGATCCAAAGAAACGGCTCCAGCCCCCGCAGCGCATCCACCAGTTCCGAACCCTGATTGGGCGGGGCCAGCATCACCACACGGCCCAAAGCCTCTGGCCGGGTTTGCGCAAGGTAATAGCGCACAAGGATACCGCCCATCGAATGGGTCACGAAATGTAGCGCCTCGCCCTCGGCCAGAGCACAAGATTGCACGCCTTCCTCCACAAAGGCCACCAGGTCCTGCACCGGCGCATCGGTTGAAGGATAGCCCTGATTCACACTGCGAAACCCCGCTTGTTCCAAGGCCAGCGCCATCGGGATCAGCGAGGTGTCGCTGCGGGCCAGCCCATGCAGCAGCACGACGCAATCGGCGGCTGCGGGCAGGGGCAAAAGCAGGGCTAGGGAAAGGGTCAGGGCGCGCATGAATGGCAATATGGGGCCTTTTGACGAGACGCGAAAGAGGAGTGGACATGACACCCGGTCAAGATATGGTGCCGACATGACATCCCGCCCGCCCCGCCTTGCCGTTCGCGCAGTGATTTTGGCCGATGATCGGCTCCTTTTGGTCAATGCCTATGGCGGCGGCGTATCAGATCTCTGGTGCGCCCCCGGCGGCGGGGTGGAGGTCGGCACCAGCCTGCCCGAAAACCTGATCCGTGAAGTGGCCGAGGAAACCGGCTTAACGGTTGACGTAGGCCCTTTGTGCCTTGTGAATGAATTTCACGACCCGCCCCGCGGCTTTCATCAGGTGGACCTCTATTTCCGCTGCGAAATCGTCGCTGGCCAGATTGATCCCGGATGGCTCGATCCAGAGGGGATCGTGACCGAGCGCCGCTTTTTCACGCGCGAGGAGATGTCGAGTATCCGCTTCAAACCCGATAGCCTGCCCGAGGCGGCTTGGGGCGATGCCGTGCTCTATGACCCGTTGGAGTTGATCGTGCGCTAAGGCTCAGACCTCGACCCAGATGGTCACGGGGCCGTCATTGTTCAGCGATACATCCATATCCGCGCCAAAGATGCCATTCGCCACCGCGATTCCTTCAACATCGCGCATCCGGGCGGTGAAATATTCATAGAGCCGCTTGCCTTCCTCTGGCGGGGCGGCGGTGGAAAAGCCGGGGCGGTTGCCGCGCAGATCGGCGGCGAGGGTGAATTGGCTGACGATCAGCGCAGCCCCGCCCGTATCGCGCAAGGACAAGTTCATCTTCCCTGCCTCATCCTTGAAAATCCGCATCTTGGCGATCTTAGCGGCAAGCTGGTCAGCCTTCGCCTCGTCATCGCCCTGCATGGCGCAGACTAGGATCATCAGGCCCGGCCCGATCTGGCCCACCACTTCTCCCGCCACGGTGACAGAGGCGCGGCTCACGCGTTGCAGAATGGCCCTCACAGCTCATGGCTCCAGGGTGGGTTTGCGCCCGTGCGGCTGACGGTGATGGCGGCGGCGCGCGTGCCGAGCGACAGGGCCGTGTCCAGAACAGCATCGGATAGGGCAGAAACCCCCGCTTTCGTCAGCACGCCTGCCTGATGCAGCGCAGCCAAGGCCCCTGCGTTGAACGTATCGCCTGCGCCGACTGTGTCGGCGACCGTCACCTTTTGCGCGGCGACGAAACGGTTCTGCGTGGCGGTAATCGCCCGCGCGCCCGCCGCGCCTTCGGTGATGAAGACAAGCTTCGGCCCACGCGCAAGAAGGCCCCGCGCAAGGCTCGCCACATCGCCCGGCCCTTCGAGCCAGTGCAAATCCTCGTCCGACAGCTTCACGATATCCGACCGCGCGATCATCCGCTCGATCCGCGCGCGGTACTCCGTCTCTTTCCCGGCGATGAAACCGGGGCGGATGTTGGGGTCCAGCATCGTAACGGCAAGGGGGGCCTCGCGCGCCTGCAACGCCTCATAGGTTGCGGCAGCAGGGTCGTTCACAAGGCTGATGCCACCAAAGAACAGCGTCACGCCTTCAGATGGCAGGTCAGGCAGATCGGCGGGGGAAAGCATCCGCCCCGCAGTATTTTCGTCATAGAAGGCATAAGTCGCATGCCCGTTCACCAGCTTCACAAAGGCCACAGTGGTCGGCCTCTCAGACCGTGAAAGGTGGCGCGTATCGACCTTTGAGGCCGTGAGCGTTTCCGCCAAAATCTCGCCCAGCATGTCGGTGGACACGCCGGAAAAGAACGCGGCCGGCACGCCAAGCCGCCCCAAGGCAATCGCAGTGTTGAAGACGGCCCCACCCGCATAAGGGGCAAAACAGGCCTCTCCCAAGGTTGAGGTTCGGGGCAGCATGTCGATCAAGGCTTCGCCACAGCACAGAATCATTTCATCCCCTTTCGCGGTTCGTGGCGACCTTAGCGCACCTCGATGTTAGCGCAAACAGTCATGCGCTGAACCATGGCGCAAGATTCGCGCGCACGCGGTCCAAAGGTGTGGCCCCTGTGGTGTCGGGCTGGAACACCTCGCCCGTTATCGCCTCATAGGCGTCGATATAGACGTTGGCCGTTTCAGCAATCATTTCTGCGGGGATGTCGGGGATGGCATCCTTGTAGGGGTCGCAGCGCGCGGCCACCCAAGCCCGGATCACATCCTTGTCAAAGCTTGGGGGGCGCGTGCCTGCGGCAAAGGCCGCCTCATAGCCATCCGCAAGCCAATAGCGGCTGGAGTCGGGTGTGTGGATTTCATCGGCAATCAGAATACGCCCTTCGACATCCACCCCGAATTCGTATTTCGTATCGACAAGGATCAGCCCGCGTTCGGCGGCCATCTTCTGCCCGCGCGCAAAAAGGGCCAGCGCATGGGCCGAAACCTCGTCCCATTGCGCGGGGGAGAGCAGACCCTGCCCCACGATCTGCGCGGGGGTAAGGGGTTCGTCATGGCCGCCGTCAAAGGCTTTCGAGGTGGGCGTGATGATCGCTGCTGGAAGCGCCTCATTGTCGCGCAGGCCATCGGGCAGGTGATGCCCATACATCTGCCGCACACCCTTGCGATACTGCGTGAGGACAGAGGTGGAGGTCGTCCCCGCCAGATAACCGCGCACCACGATTTCCACGGGCAGAATCTCTACCCGCCGCCCGATCACCACATTCGGGTCCGGGTAGGCGACCACATGGTTCGGCACGATATCGGCGGTCCGGTCGAACCAGAACCGCGCGACTTGGGTCAGAACCTGCCCCTTGAACGGGATCGCGGCTAGAATGCGGTCAAACGCGCTGATCCGGTCTGACGAAATCAGAATACGGGTGCCATCGGGCAGGTCATAGCAATCCCGCACCTTGCCGAAATAGGGCTTTGGCAGTTCCGGGATACGGGCATGGGGCAGAACGCGGGTCAGGTCGATGGCGCGGGTCATGGTGGCTCCGATGCGGCTTGCTGCCCTATCCGCCCCATCCCCGCTTCTGTCAATGTCAGAGCCGCGCTCTGGCCGCGCATTCCTGTTTTTTCCAAGGCGAAAGGGCAAATAGTCTTCATCTTGGCTCAAATACTCCGGGGGTAAGGGGGCAGCGCCCCCTTTCATTGGTCTTCACCCCGCGCGCAGGCGACGCAAAAGGTCTGGCGTGGGGGTGCCGGTCACGGGCAGGCCGCGCGCGGCCTCATAGGCTTCAATTGCCGCGCGGGTTCTTGCGCCCACCACCCCGTCCGCCCCGCCAGTGTCAAAGCCGAGGGTCGTCAGACGGCGCTGGATTTCCTGTCGGTCAGCCAGCGTGAGGCCGGTGGCATCGGGCGGAAAGCTTGCCCGGATCGGCCCGCCACCGCGCAAGCGGTCTGACAGATGGCCCACGCCGATGACGTAATTGACCGCGTTGTTATAGCGGGCAATGGCGTTGAAATTATTGAAGATCAGGAAAGCAGGGCCAGCCGCGCCTTGCGGAATGAGGATCGAGCCCGCGCCATGGTCGGGCAACCGCGCGCCGGTGATGGTGGTCACGCCCATGGCCTGCCACCGTTCCACCGCTTGGCCCCGCCCTCGGCCCGTGAGCCCCGTATCAAAGCTCTGTGGCAGCCGCACCTCGATGCCCCAAGGTTGCCCGCGCCGCCAGCCAGAGCGGGAAAGATAGGCGGCGGTAGAGGCAAGCGCATCACTGGGGTCCTCAGACCAGATATCGCGCCGGCCATCGCCGGTGAAATCCACCGCATATTCAAGGTAACTGGTCGGGATGAACTGCGTATGCCCCATGGCCCCCGCCCAGCTTCCCGTCATATTCGAAGGCGTCGTATCCCCGTTTTGCAAGATACGGAGCGCCGCCAAAAGCTGGCTTTCGAAAAACTCACCCCGACGCCCGTCATATGCGAGTGTCGACAGCGCCGCGATCACGGGAATGTCGCCGCGCCGCTCTCCATACTGGCTTTCAAGGCCCCAAACGGCGGTGACGACTTCTGCCTCCACCCCATAGCGCGCCTCAATCGCGCGCAGCGTGGCTCCGTGGCGGGCCAATGCCGCGCGGCCCTTGGCAATACGTTCGTCGCTGGCGGCGATGGCAAGATAATCTTCCAGCGTGCGGGTGAATTCGGTCTGGTTGCGGTCACGCTCGATCACACCGGGCAGGAAGCCCGCGCTGCGAAAGGCGGCATTCAGCGTGGCGTCGCTGATGCCCCGCCCCGCTGCGCGGGCGCGAAAGCCTGCAAGCCACGCATCATAGCCGGGGTTCGGCACGGGCGTCATCCCCGGCGCAGGGGTGCTGGAGGCCGCGCCCCCCGAGGGTAGCCCCCCGCCGCCTACGCAGGCGGCAAGCGACAGGCTGTACAATCCAAGGGCGAAACTGCGGCGGGTCAAGGTCATTGGCTGCTCCTGTTGTTCTTGTTCACTGCATTTCCCGCGGATCGGGTTTTACCGAACCTTCCACCTGCGAGGGGTCAACGCATCTCGGACAGGTAGAAGGCTGCGCCAGCCAGCAGAGCTGCGACCAGCACGGCAAAGGCGATCTTCCAGACCGACCAAGGTCGTTCCCCCTGCACCTTGCCAGTTTGCCCGTTGATCACAAAGCGATAGCTTTTCCCGTTATAGCGGTAAGCTGCCATCCAGATCGGCAAAAGGATATGTTTGAACGTTTCGTCCGAATGGGCGGTGTCGATCCGGTCGATGCGCTGTTCATCCCCGCCGATGTCGCGGCGCACATCTTGGGCGATCTGCTGCGCCATCACCTCATGTGCGATATCCCGCCCATCGGGGAGACCGACGGTGTAGCCTTCGGCGGTAAATCCGGCGAGAAAATCAGGCGAATAGGGGCGAAGATCGCCCAGATCCCATGGGGCCAGCGCATCGGTATAGCGGCGCGGCAGCGACTGGCTGGCCAAAACCAGCACATCATCAAACCGGCGCGACACCCAGCCCGCAGCCGGATACCAGCGCGTCTTGCGCACCTGTTCCTGCCGCGTCTCGCTGCGACCGTTGACCTGCACGCTGACCGTGCGCGTTTCGTAATAATATTCCCCCCGCGCGCCGGCATAGCGACTGCGGGTGGCGGCGTCGAAGGTCCAATAGGGAACATAGAGGCCCGAAAGCGCGCGGCCCTTGCGGGCATATTCCACCAGCCCATTGGGCGCGAACCACAGGCTGCCCAGCCAAGTCACCATCGCCTCGCGCCCTTGGCGCTCGGTGATGGCAAAGGGCAGGACGGCCTGCGGTTTGATCAGCCGTTCCGTTCCCGTGCCAATCGCCACAGGGCTGGCGCAAAAGGGGCATTCGCTGGCATGGGTCGCGCCGCGAAACTCTACCTGCGCGCCGCAGGAAGGGCAGGGGGTGACGCGCACCTCCTCCATATCCGCGGGGGCAAGACCATCGGCAAGGGCCGTGTTCAGGTCCAGCTCGCGCAGGGCCGTGATGCGGGCAGGCGGCTTTTCTGGCAGGGCCTGTTCATGCCCGCAGTGATCGCATTTGAGCGTCGCGGCACCAGGAGAAAAGCGGAGGTCCGCGCCGCATTGCGCACAGGGCCAACGATGCTGTTCAGATGTCATGGAGCCGTGCCTGCCGCCCGATCAACCCGCTGCCGGAGGTGGTGGGGGTGGGCCGTCGAACAGCCGGGACAGCGCCGTATCACCCGCTGTTTTCCACCCGTCCTGCCCTTGGGTCCAGACATGGGTGGCCCGCGTCAGCCGCCCGTCACGCGCCATCTGGCGCAGCGTAGCCTCGTCAAAGGGGCCAAGCGTCGCGCCATTTTCTGCCAAATGCCAGACCATGGCCGTAGGCGGGGGTGGGGGCGGCACGGCCGCAGCGGGGGCCGGAGCGGCGGGGGCCGCACCCCAAGGCCCTGTGGCCTGTGCCATGGCCGCGCCCATGCCGGCCGCCATGCCCGCGCCCATCATCGCGCCCGCGCCACTGGCGGGGTTGGCCATCGCCTCGGCAGCGTTGAACTGCATGTATTTGTGCAGGTCACCCGCGATCCCCATGGAGGTGCGCTTGTCCAGCACCTTTTCCACCTCTTCGGGCAGGCTGATGTTTTCAATGTAGAATTCGGGCAGTATCAAGCCATAGGCCGCGACCGCCGGGCTGATCGCTGTTTGCACAATCTTGCCCAGATCGGCGGTATTGGCCGCCATATCCAGCACGGGAATCCCCGATTTCGCGATGGTCTGGCTGAATTCCTGCACGATGATGTTGCGGATCTGGTTCGAAACCTCGTCTGCGGTGAATTCGCCATCGGTCCCCACGATTTCGCGCAGGAACACCGCCGGATCGGACACGCGCATCGCATAAGAGCCAAAAGCACGGATGCGCACGGGGCCAAATTCCGGATCGCGGCACATGATCGGGTTTTTCGTGCCCCATTTCAGATCGTTGAACCGGGTCGTGTTGACGAAATAGACCTCGGATTTGAAAGGGCTGTCAAAGCCGTGGTCCCAATGTTGCAGGGTCGTCATGATCGGCATGTTGTTGGTCTCGAGCATATAGAGACCGGGGCCGAAAACATCGGCCAACTGCCCTTCGTGCACGAAAACAGCCGCTTGGCCTTCGCGGACCGTCAGTTTGGCACCGTATTTGATCGCCTGCCCGCGCCGTTCGAACCGCCAGACCATCGTGTCGCGGGTATCGTCCAGCCACGAGATGACGTCGATGAATTCGCCCTTGAGGAAGTCGAAAACCATGGCGGGGCACTCCTTGCGCCTGAAAAACCTAACTTTCGCCCCCAATGAGCCGTCGCGCAAGGTCTTGCACGATGGGCTTTGCCTCCGCCTCGGTCATGCCGGGGCGGAGTTCGGGGGAATAGAGCATCTGAAGCAGCAATTCGTCATGCCGGGTGAGCAGGGCGAATTCCTCGTCATCGTTAAAGACCGAGGGCCGTGCGCGGGGGCTGTCATTGGCAAGCCCAAGGCCTTGGGCGATTTCTTCGTGCAGGCAGGACAGGCGCAGCAGATCGGGGTGTTCGGCGCGGATCACCGCCACCGCGCGGGTATAGCGGCCCGACATGCCATCTGACAGCGCATAGACAAGGCAATAGGTCGACAGCGGCATTTGCGTGACGCCGGTGATTTCGCTTTGCGACAGCCCCGGCAAGGCGGCGGAAAGCGTCGGGCCAAGGGTGCGGCGTTCATCTTCGGTCACGATATGGATCGTGAAATTTGGGGCCGCCTCCGACAGGCTGATCGGATGGCCCGTGATCCGTGACAATCGCGCAAGGTAAGACCGGATGCGTGCCGTATCGGTCGCGCGCTGCGCGGCCGGGACCGCGGCCCCAAAGCGCAGGTTCACGCGGACAGGCTCTTCCCACCGGCGCAGGCGGCTGGCGGTCTGGCGCTGGATCGGGCCATTCGCACTGCGCAGATACTCGTCGTAAAGCGCGATGCGGATGAAGTTTTCCGCGAGTTGCCTCTCGTTGAACGGCGTATCTCGCCCGCCTCCGTCCGACCGCAACAGGCCCAGAGAGAGGAGTTCCCCCTGAACGCGGGCAAAGTGTGCCTGCACCGCCGCACTTGCCGCGGTTGGCTGTGGCGATGCAGGCGCGGCAACCGCGGGCCGTGGCGGCGCCACGACCTTGGGCGTAGGCGGTTCTGGGCTCACACAGGCTGTGACGGCGGGCAGTAAAACTGCCAGCAGGCCCATGCGAAGGAACGGAGCAGGGCGCATCACGAAGCGGTCATGCCCCCGCAGCGGGGGCTTGCGGCGCGCGCGCCCGGGCCGAGGCGAGCGTATCGCGCAACTCCGTCTCCATCTTCTGCAACTCTGCCTCGGCCGCGGCGCGGCGGGCCTTGCCTTCATCGGCGATCAGGAGGCTGTCGTTGATCGTGGCGATCAACTGTTCATTCGCGCGCTTGACCGCCTGAATGTCAAAGACCCCGCGTTCCATCTCCTCGCGCACCACCTTGTTCGTCTCGCGCAGATTGTCGGCGTTCTTGGTCAGCAGTTCGTTCGTCAGATTGTTGGCATCGCGCACCGCCTCTGCCGCCTCACGCGAACGTTGGATCGTCACGGCCTGTGCCAGTTGAGTTTCCCACAGCGGCACGGTGTTGACCAATGTGGAATTGATCTTGGTGACAAGGCTCTTGTCGTTTTCTTGCACCAGCCGGATCGAGGGCAGCGATTGCATCGTGACCTGACGGGTGAGTTTGAGGTCATGGACCCGGCGTTCCAGATCATCGCGCGCGGCGCGCAGGTCGCGCAATTCCTGCGCCTTCATCACCTGTTCCGCCTCGGGCGCGGCGGCCACGGCCGCCTCGCGTGCGGGGATATCCTTGGCGTCAAGCTCGGCCAGTTTCGCCTCCCCCGCTGCGATATAGAGCGCGAGTTCGTCATAAAAGGCGAGCGTCTTTTGATACAGAATATCCAAGGATTTGATATCTTTGAGCAGAAGATGCTCGTGCTTGAGCAGGTCTTCGGTCACCCGGTCGATCTGGGCCTGCACCTCTTCGTATTTGGCGACAAAGCGGGCAAAGGGCGCGACTTTGCCGGTCAGCTTTTCCCACCAACTCCGGTCGCGGCGCAGGTCGAGTTCTTCGGAAGAAAAGCCCCGGATGGTCGAGACGATGTTGCGCAAGGAATCGCCCGCAGGTCCGACATCCTTGTTCTTCACATCGGTCAGCATCTGCTGGCTGATGACCTGCAATTCGGCCTGTGCACGCGACCCGAAAGAGATGATCGACTGGGTATTGCCCATATCCAGTTCACCCATCCGGCGGCGGATTTCCTCGGCCTTGTCGGCGGAGGCAGTCTCCAGCGGCACGATCTCTCCGGTCGGTTCGGGCAGGATGACAGAGGTCACCTCGGCGATCTGCGCAAGGGCTGCTTCGGCTTGGGTGCGAATGGTTTGGGTCATGGGTCTACTCGCGTTAATCGTTTGAAATGTCAGGCTTCGCGCTTCAGTCTTTCGCGCAGGACGCCAATTTCAACATCAAGGTCCGTGCGGTTGTCCGAAAGCAGGCTGCGCGAGCGTTCGGCGAAGGTCGTCTCAAGGTCAGAAAGCAAGGTTTCGTAATCATTCCGGGCCTTTGCATCCCGGGTCTGGGCATAGAGATCGGCGAATTTCACCGTCGCATCGCGCGCGCCCATCAGATAGACGGAGAGATATTTGCGCGCCGCTGTCAGGTCGCGCGGGTCTTGCTCCACACTGCGAAAGAGCGCGCGGGCGGTGGCGGCGAAGCGGTCTACCCGCGCCTCAAGCGTGCGGTCACGGGTGCGCAGGATGGCATCCTTCATGGCGGCCAGATGCGCCTCTGCCTCGTCCACGGCACGGGCGACGCGGTCGGTCTGGAAACTGTCGATCCCTTCGGCACCCTTGTCCTTCAGCGGGTCAAGGCCGAAGCTGCCCAAATGGAGCGCCGCCCCTATCACCCCGAAAAGAATGGGAAAAATCGGGGTATCGTGGTGCATCATCCCGCCCAAGGCAAGCGCGGCCCCGGTCAGTGCCGCGCCAAAGATCTTGCGCGGAATGGCCGGGCGGCGGGCGATGCGGCGGGCTTCCCAGGCCGCTTGGGCCAGAAGCCCTTCGCGCGTGAGCCAAGCGGACAGCAGCATCAAACCCGTCGCGCCAAGGCCGAGGATCAGGTCCGTCGGGCTGCCGCCAAAGGCCGAGGGCAGGAAGAAAAGCGCAAGGAAAAACAACAGGCTGGACCGCGCACCCGCCTTGACGGGGCGGCGGTTGTCAAAGGGGTTCGGACCTTGGGCCACGGGCGGCTGGCCCGCTGTGCCGGGGGGCGGGGTCGGGCTGAACTTGCCGCCATAGCGCTGCGCCATCAGACCCCCCCACCAAAGGCGACATAGGCCACAAGTCCTGTGAGCAGGAGAAACGACAGGGTCTGCAAGCCTTTGCCGGACATGGGCCGCCTTTCCGTGCGATGTGGCGCTTTTCGGGCTGACCCTATCAAAGAGTATAGGGTCAGGCCAAGAGCCATGACAGAGCGAGAGGGGGGAAAGGCGACAGAACGGTCCCCCTTTGGTGGGGCCGCCCGATGGGGCGCTTGGCCGCAGAAAGCCCCGGAAACGCCCCCCAAAACGCAGGTCACCTTGCGTACACCCCCTGTGCACCTCCTGTGCATCCGTCGGCCCCGGCGCGGCCGCAGGGCAGAACCCCTTGGCATGGGCAAGACTCTGCCCTCTTCATCTGTTCAAAAATATCCTCGGGAGGGGGCCGGGGAGGGCAGACAGCCCTCCCCGGGGT